>JAOFOL010000012.1 GCA_028042835.1 Opitutales bacterium
AGAAGGTGAAACTGCTCTCTACGAGAAATTATTACAGATTGTTCTCACAGAAATTGACACCTTACTTCGTGCAAGAAAAACGAGGAAAGAAACTGGTTTTACTAGACAATTACAAATATTCTCAAATCTTAATGGGTACTTACTCTCAAGGATGCCAGAGGACTGGAGAAACTTAGGACAAAGAAGATTGGTGATTGTTGTGGGTGCCGGTCCTTCGCTTGATATAACTCTTAGACATATAAAATGTGGTTTGCCCCCCTCTATTATTGTTGCCGCAGATAGCAGTCTGAAGGCTCTAGCAAAAGAAGATATCACTCCGCACTTCGTTGTTAGCATTGATCCGGATAAAAGTGCCGATACCTGCACAGAAAGCTCCTTAAACCCAGGAATTGCGATACTCTCATCTCAATCTCACCCTAGTTGGGCTGAGGCTTGGTCTAATAAATGCTATATCTCTGGAAGAGTCATTACCGAAGATTGGCTTGCAGAAAGAGGTGTAGGGAAAACATCATTACTTGCAATTAATAACGCAGGACTTACCGCTCTAGCATTTGCGGATTTCATAAATCCTGCCGCTATTCTTTTGATCGGTTTGGACTTATCGGGAGGCGGGGAAGGTAATATTCGGTATGCAAAGAATACCGGCAGATCGCATATCGAAATCAATGCATCTATTTTTCATGATATTCCAGGGAATTTTGAAAAAACAGTAAAAACTCCCTTCTTTTCTGATTGGAAGGAAACATCAGAGCTCTGCTTAACTTTTAGTTCTAGAAGAACGATCATTAATTTAAACGATCGCGGGGCTATGCTCGAAGGCTCTAGCTTAGTTCACCCTGATGACTTTGAAGAGGTAAAGAAAGTACTAAATGAGAACATCGAACCCATCGAATTGACCGAAGTAAATATTTTAGAAAACCGCCGTTCAATTAAAGGGTTAGGTTTAACTCAAGTCCTAACTCTTCTAGCGACAAAGTGCGACCAAATCTGGAATAGATTAGAAGAGGAAAATTTAGATATAAATCCATCAGCTTTCTTCCGCAATATATTATCAGATAAAGATACCGCATCAATGCTCGGAGACTTTGCTTTTTCAATTATGCCAAATCTTGCAAACTCAGATAATCATGAATCTCTTCTTGCCGAAGTGGATCAACTTAAGCATTTAATATGGAAACTTGAAGACGGCATTTTAGAATGTGATCCACCAGAAGAATTCATTATTAGATTCCTGACAGAAAAATTCTCATAATTCGTTTTTCATTTCTTCGAAACTGTGCTGAGCCAAAGAAAGAGCATTATCTAATGTACCTTTATCATGGGCGTTACTAATAAACCAATTGTGATGGGGATGAAAAAATAACCCTTGGGCAGATGCGGCCTGACAAAATTTTTGTATTTGAAATAAATTCTCATCCCCCTCAAACCATGGATATGGCATTGATGCAGGCCCTGTCATCTGTAATTGAAAATCGAATTCTAAAGCTAATCTTTCTAAAGCCTCACAGAAATAATTCCCTTTTTCAAGAACTGACTTTGCGACTGATTCATTTCCACAAAGTTCGATTGAAGTAAGTGCTGCACGCATAGCGACTGCATCATTCCAGCAGCTACCTGTTAAAAAAACTTCTGATGCCGCATTTTTTAGTTGTGGAATACCCACACAGGCGGAAATTGCATACCCATTCCCTAAAGCTTTCGAATAAACCGACATATCAGGAGTAAAATTAAAATATCGATGAGAACCACCGTCATGCAGCCTCCATCCTGTCCTTACATCATCCAGAATTAAAACTGTTTCATGGTTATCGCAAAGAGACCTTACATTTGACCAAAAATCTTCATTTGGCATAACCGAAGGAGCAAAAGCCGCGTGGTGATATGGGGTAAGTATAACCGCCGCGATTTGTCCATCATTAGACTTAAATAATTCTTCAAGTTGATTTAAGTTATTCCATTCAAATTCTAAAATATCAGACCGATCAGATTTAACTCGTCCACCCATCCCGGGGTCACACCAAGCATCAACTCCATGATATGCACCTTTTGCCTTTATCACTATCGGTCGTTTAGTGTGCTCTCTTGCCACCCGGATTGACCATGTCGTTAAATCTGAACCGTTCTTGGCAAAAACAGACCAAGAGGCAAAATCTATGACTTCAGTGAGCTTCTCGGCCAACTCGACTGTAATTTCATGCGGATGATTAAAAACTGTTCCTTGCAAGCGCTGTTTCTCAACAGCAGATTCAATCGCTGGGTTTTGATAACCATGAATAACCGCTCCATAGGCACACATAAAATCTAGCCACCGATTACCATCAACATCTGTAAACTCGATACCCTCCCCTGCTGAACAAAAATGAGCAAAGTGTCGAGGAAGAGAACCCGCAGGAGATACATGCCCATAAGTGCCATTGGGTATAACCGCTGATGCTCTCGTAGATAATTGATCTGATTTATTATGAGACCTCATGTAATAAGAATTGGCAGTTCATTGCCTGTTATTCGAGCACAATATCCGATCTTATCCATTAAAGGAAGATACCCATCTATCGTATATTTCCCAAGTGACGATGAAACTTGTGGGTTCAACTGCCCCAAGCATGACTGAATTCCTATATCTATATCTTTAAAAGTTATTCTAACTCGTGGATTTTTCATTGGCTGATTAAGAACTACCCTCCATTTGCCTCCGTTCTCTTTATCTAAACTTGCAATGGGTCGTTCATCTCCATTGAGATAAAACTCAACTAAGCCAGTGTCATTACCCATAATTCCTGAGCATAGCTGATTTTGATTCATGTAAACTGAGGTTGCCTCCAACCCGACTCCTAAAAGTAGAGTTAGGAATCTTTTATCTTCTTTAGTAGATTTTAGGGAATATCCAATTTTCTTAACTGTAAGAATTTTCCTAAAAGCATAAAGCGGACTCGATAGCAGAAATCGTAATTCAGGGAAAGCAAATCCTTTAGAATGCAAAATTATCAAGTTTTGCTTTGTAAAAACAAGCCCTTTACTAGTACCGAAAGATATAAGTTTATCGTTCAACAAAACAGGTTTAATACAATTTTCCTTTGTAAATTTCAGCCCGAGAGCATTTGCTCCTTTATGTAGTGACCGGGCGATCGCCCATGCTTTTATACAATTTGTATCCACTAGTAAGACAAAAGCTTTTTTATTTCTTGCACAATCAATTCACGATCAACTAAAAGATTCGGGTACTTTCCTCTTTTCATATGCCGAAGGTTCCTTGATAGTTTAGCAGCATTCTTTATGAGAACAGGTTCATGCCCTGAACTTCTCCAAAAATTTAAATTATTTTGCTCTTGTGGCATAATACCCTTTGATGTGTCAAAGTACATAAATTTACCGGCAGAGATCACTTCTGAGGTAAGACCCGCTCCAGGGCGACCAAAAACCCAATCGCTCATATCCAAAAGAATCTTCATATCATTTGCGTTAATGGACATGAGGGGAATAACTTTGATTTTCGACTTTCCTTGAAAATCTTTTAATTGGTTAAAAAGCAAAGTGGATTTACCACAAAGTGCTATAATTTGAGTACCTATTGCCGTTTTCGCAAGCCCATGAAGAACCTCCTTATGTGAATTCACCCCATTTGCACCTGTGGCAAGAATACCTACGGGAAGACTTGGATTAATTTGATACTTCAGGCAAAATGAATTTACCTCTATTAAGTCTTTACTCCGGTAAAAAGAAGAGCGAAGAAGGGCTCCCCAAACTTTACATTTCTTTGCCGGCATACCCCGTTTAATCGCTGCATCAATGGTTTTCTTAGTCGGGCCACAAAACAGGTCTGCACGTGAATTAACCCAATGTTTACTAAAACCGATACCATCAGCAAGTTCTCCGCAGTATATAGCAAACTTTGGTGGTTTATGCTTATTAATTCTCTTTGATAATTCTAGAAAACCGTGATTTAGATGTGCATGAACACTAATGACAAGATTAGGATAAAATCCGTTCATTTTTCTTAAAAACTCACGACTACCGATAATTTTATTGGCATGGTTATGAAGGGAAGCATACTCAAGCCATCTGAAATAAAGACAATGTAACCGGGGGTAAAACCTTTGTATCCAATTGTACAGATGTGTTCCAAAAAGATAAAGATGAGAGTCAGTCTCTAATGGTCTTAATATTATGCTTTCAATATCTAGATCATTACAAATCTCCTGAATCGCTTGAGCACGCATTTCATGACCACCGCCGGTTTTAGAGCTTAAAACAACTAATCTCATAAAATAATAACGAAACAATAATTCACGGACTAAAACAGATAATTAATCCGACATATGGGAATAAAATTATTCCAATTCGTGAACAAACAAACCACTTCTGAGCTTAGGTTCAAACCAAGTTGATTTGGGGGGCATAATCTTTCCTGCATCTGCAACAGCGAGTAATTCGCTCATAGAGGCAGGATACAAGGCAAATGCAACAGCCATCTCTCCAGAATTTACTCTTCTTTCAAGTTCTTCAAGTCCACGAATTCCACCAACAAAATCAATTCTTTCGTCTTTTCTTTGATCTTTAATTCCAAGAATAGGTTCAAAAACAACATCTGAAAGGTAACTCACATCAAGATTTGAAACAGGATCTTGAGTCACAGTTATGTTAACAGGTCTGAAGCAGTACCAGTGATTCGCAATGTAGACAGAAAAATCGCCTTTAATTGACGGTCTGATAGGTTCTGGCGAATCACTCACCACAGAACAGCATTTTTTAATTTCAGAAATAAATTCAGACTCAGATAATCCATTTAGATCTTTAACAACTCTGTTATATTCAAAAATTTCTAATTCTTGATCAGAGAACAAAACAGCCAGGAACAAATTATATTCTTCATCACCCGTGTGTTTAGGGTTAGATTCTTTTCGTTTTTGCCCAATCCTTGCTGCTGCTGCGGTACGATGATGACCGTCCGCCACATATAAAGAAGGTACATCCTCAAAAAGCTTTTCGAAGGCAACTATTTTAGATTCATCATCAACAACCCAAAGCTCATGCCTTATTTTGTCTGCGGCAACAAAATCATACTCAGTAGGACCAGCTAAAATTTGGTCAATTAAATCATTAATTTCAGATTTGGCTCTGTATGAGAAAAAAACTGGCTCTGCATTTGCATTAAGAGCTTCGACATGTTTAACCCTGTCCTCTTCTTTGGCCACCCTAGTGAGTTCATGTTTTTTAATTTGGCCGGAAAAATACTCCTCAAAATTGCAACAACCAACTACTCCAGTTTGAGTCCTACCATCCATGGTTAGCCGATAAATGTAGAAACAAGCTTTAGCATCTTGGCTCAAAACACCTTTGCTCTTGAAATCATTAAAAACATCAGCACCGTGTTGATAAACTTCTTCTGAATAAGGATTGGTATTTTCAGGCAACCCTATTTCAGGTTTAATTACATGAAGAAATGATTTAGGGTTACCATCTGCCTCTTGTCTTGCTTCTGATGAATTTAGTACATCATAAGGTCTTGAAGCGACTGAAAATGCGTTAATCGGGGCAGGTCGGTAAGCACGAAAAGGCTTGAATACAGCCATCTTATATTATTTTGGGATTAATGTTATAAAATTACTTTTGAGAAAGCTTCTCACTTTTCAGTGCCTCAGCAGCAGCTTTCTTGGCGCGTACTTGAGCTATAAGCTTTTTGGCAGAACCTGCAGCCAATGTACTTTTTAAGTTTACTTTTTGGGGAGTGAGAGATACAGCTGCAGCTTGGTTAGAAGACTGCATTTCCTCCAAAATTTCGCGCCTTAGAATCGAGATAGAACGGGGTGCAGAGATTCCGATTTTAACTGAATCACCCTCGATTTTAGTAATAGAAATTTCAATTTCATCTCCAATCGATATTCCTTGGTCAATTTTTCTTGAAAGAATAAGCATGGTCTCTACACGACAGGTCAGAGACCTTCACCACCGACATCAAGTAAATGGCGAGCTGAAAATTCTTCATGGTTGTTAATAATACACTGCTTTCCAACAAGTGTTCTACGGTTAACAATAATGGGACCAACTAAGTTTAATGAGATCTTACCCACTTGATCAGGCGGAAGAGTTACAATATTCAAAATCATTGTATCTTCAGGACCCGTTATACCTAAGACTTGTACATCCGCATCAGATACTTCTACAGAATAATTTGGTATAATTCCTCCTGGTTCGAGAACGATAAAAGCTAAACCATCTTTTTTCTCTTCCCTAAGCCACATGAAGGGAAGTTCCTCTTCATCATAAACAAGATCTAGAAACCTAACATCAGCAAATCCGAAAAGACCTTGGGGAAGAGAAACTCGATTACTGATCTGTGTCCCGACAATGTCAGGATTATTCGAGTCTTCATCAATTGTGAGTTTCATTACTTTAATTCAGGTTTGTATTAAAGATAGTTTAATAAAGATGTATTTAGTAACTGGGCTCCAACTTGCATAGCTGCTTGATAAGCGGTAGATACTCGAGTCAGCCGCATTATGGCCTCTGACATATCAATTTCTAAATCTTTGGAAATTTGTTTATCCAATGCCATGACATAGTCCTCGTCATGAGTACGCACAGTCTCCATCCTCACCATCGTAGCAGAAAGCTCTCCCATTCTATCGATGATTGTGTCCTCCAGAGCAATAAGATCTTTTTCAGTCTCAGGGACAGTGCTCGGGGAAGTACTTTTTGCTGCGTCAAATAATCCATCTCGTAATTCAACTAGTGAATTTACAGCATTACCAAGAACTGCGGTGTTACCATTAGAGGCATTAAGCGTATAGGAAACATCGGTGTCTTTACCTACACGGGTTAAAGCATTCTCCTCACCTCCTTGATAAGTCACACTTAAAAGTTTACCATCATCATCTCTATGATCAAGGAAAGTTTTGGATCCTGTTGCAAATGAAAATGTATCACCAACTCGAGGGGAACTGAGTGCATTGTGATCAATGGCCTGACCATCATCAACTAATTCAAATCCCGATATTCTAAACGGTCCGGGGTCAGCAGGGTTTTCTTCCCAAATAATATTAGCCATGAGTTGGGTCCCGTCTTGCAGAGTAATTGATGCTTTCTCAAAATCAGGGGGTACAACACCATCGCTTGAAGAACCAAAAAAGTATCTTCCAGGGTCAAGTAATTTTAGCCCAACAACATCACCATCAGCATCTACAATTGCTTCTGCACTAGCATCTTTACCAGAAGTACCTGCAGGATAAATTGAAACTTTAGGTGAATCTTCATGGGTAGTTTTAAACTTAAAAACATAATCAAGAGATTCTCCGAGAGGCAGCCAAATATCATTGGCAATTTCTTGGCCTTGTTCGTTAGTAATGAACTCATCATCCGGTTTGACTGCGACTTGGGAACCTTCAATATCTTGAAGAGCAATTTTGTTACTAAAATTGTCCACTTGACACTGAAAATAATTCCCTTTGTAGAGGACAATTTGTCCTTGATCATAAACCGAAGAAGATGACCATTCTGCACCTTGTCTTGTAGAATAGGAAGGTAAAGTTCCAAAAATAGTATCGTCTTCCAAATTTGGTTGATTAGTAAAATCTTGCAGTGCAACATGATACTGGGCGATCGGATTACCTTCAGGGTCAAAAACACGACTAAACACATAGTCTCCTTTCTTCCCGGAAATAGAATCTCCATCCTGAAAAATAAGCTCTTTACCTTCTTTTGGCAGGTCTTTACCAAGAAAGAAAACGCCCCCACCCTCCCGGTTAGTCTCCTGAAGGTTGGGTAACTCAGTTACATCAAAAGACAGAGGATCCGTTGAAAGGTAATAATTACCTTCATAAGAAAACACTGAGCCTTGTGCCGGTTGAAAACCGTCAGTATACCTGTCAATTTGCCCCTTCAAATAAGGTGCGTCAATCACATCCCCGCCTTTTTGTGCAGCTGAAAGAGCATATTCTAGGGTCTTTGGATCGAATGTTGCGATCGCATTGGATATCGAACCTTGAACTGAGAAGTCGGTGACTGCGTACTTAACTTGCTTTACAAGAGCTTGTACATCTCCTTGAAGGGTGGCTGGATCATTGTACAGGCGGTTTGTTGAGTTAAGAAGTAAATCAGATGTGTACTGAAGAGCGTCAGTATCATCTTCAAACATTTGTCCATCAGGAGACATGTAAAAAAATCGCTGTTTAACCCCGACGGCTTCAAGTTCCCAGTCTTCCCTCTCTCCAGAATAATCAGAGGGTAGTTCCTTCCAATAAAGATCTGACTCAAGAGAAGGTTTGTGGTTGGTATTATTTGGGATTTGAGACTCCCAAAACTTACCTTCAAACTCTACTACATTACCTAATTTGAATGTCTGAAGCCTTTTCCATTGTTCTGAATGAATCGTGTCAAAAGAAGAAGTACCGTTAGATAAACTACCTGAAACACTAATCGTTCTTTCCCAAGAAGTAGCGGGAATATCTCCTACAGGATTAATAGTATTGTTAGAAAAATAAGCCTCAACATCCAGAGCATTGCTGTATACAAGTGGGTCAATTTGGGTTTGATTTATAACACTGCCTGATCTTCTCCATGCATCATTGGTGAAAGTGACATCCTCTAGATAGAGTTGTGCCCCCTTATCGATAATAACAAAATCACCACCTACCGAACCTGTCTGTCCAGTAAGTTGATCCATCTGAGGACCAGTCAAATTGTAAACAGGTAAATCATCGGAGAAAACATGGCTACGAACTAAATCTTTGTCCTGAGCGGTAAGGTCGTCGTATCTTGAACCAGGAAACAATTCACTGGTTTTCTCGTTCAATTTACTATCAACCTGCTCAGGGAAATACAAAGTCGGGTCCCATGTAGTAACAAAAGTTGCTGAAGCACTAAAATCTTCATCCACGGTTCCATATACCTCGAGATCGCCCGACGCAGAAATCTTGGCATATAATTGAGCTTGTTGGTTCCGGTAATCATGAGGAGGCGGAGCCACTCGAACAAATGCTTCGTAACCGGCACTAGGGTCCGCCGGATTAGGTAAAGATGGAGAATCCGCTAAAATGCCCTGATCTTGATTAATCAAGTCTTTGGCAATTTCAGTAATTTGATCGGTGGATAAACCATCAGTCGTTGCCTTGACCACATACTCACGACCATTTAATTGGAAAACGACAGATTCAGTTGATTTAATCTCACGGGAACCGCTTATACCGTCGGTGCCAACCATACCATTCTTTAAAGATATAGTTTTCTGCCTCTCCTGGCCAACTTGTACATCCGTACTACCAAAATTAGGTTTGTATTCAGTCCCAGCAAATAAAGAGCGACCTCTATGTTGAGCATTAATTCGATTGAGGGCTTCTTCAACCAATTGTTCTATCTCATGACCATAAGTCTCAGCAGCTGATTGGTTAATTTGAGATCCAGCAACCCTGGAAATTTCCTGTGCTCTTTGATTAAGCTGTTGCAGATTATCTAAGTTAAGATGACCTGCATTCAAAAACTCGGATGCATAAGAAGCATTCCTCTGATATTGGGCAAGTTTACCTTTTAATGCATCGGTCTGAATAAGTCTCCCAGTACGAATACCATCATCTTCAGGATATGTAATTTTTTGCCCTGTGGAAATTTGACGATCGAGCAAAAACCTCTGTTGATCTAAATCACGAATAGTGTTCGTGACATTACTAGAGACATTGAGGTTGGTAATTCGCATAGTTATTTAAGCAATCCCATAACAACCAATTCTAACATTTTGTCGAGAGTATTTAATACCCGTGAGGATGCCTGGAATGATCTTTGAAATTGCATTAAATCGGCAACTTCTTCGTCAATTGAAACTGAACTGACAGACCTTCTCTGATCTAAAAGTAAATTCTCTAATGATTTCTGATGATCATAATTATCACTTAAGTCAGACATTTTATTTCCTATATCAGCATTTAAAGTCGAAATCTTGAGATTAAATTCACCATCTGCTAAAGCACCAATTTCGTAAGCAATATCGCTTGCACCCTCAGGTGTTGCCTCCGAAGACTTCAATAGATCAGGTGTTAAATCACTATCAACTTTTAAACTAGCTGCTAAATTCCAAGGGTTAGCCAAGACTGCATCGAAAGTGAAATTATCGCCAAGCAAGAAAGCTTGTGAACCTTGTTCTACACGAAATGGAATCTCCTCGTAAGCAAGCATTAATGACCGCCCTTCATCTCCTGTACCAATTAGTCCATCTTCCCCTATATAATTAGGGTCACCTTCAAAAGATATATGCTGCATTCTCCTGGCACTTCCGAAAAACTCATAAAATTGTCCTCCATCAGGACTGTCTAGTAAATTTTCTGTGTAGTCGTCGCCTCTAACGAAAAATGCATCGGGATTTGTTTGTAGTTCTGCAGGAAAAATCGGGGTTGAATTAACAATCTCAAAAGTATCTGTCTCCGCAAATGGCAAAGTCATGTTCACTTCCTCATCAAATACCTTGAAAGTGCCATTTCCTTCCACTCCATATAGACCGTATTCCTCTTCCATTATCTTATTATTACCCATTACGGGTCGTGACAGAAAGGAATCAAAACCAAACAAGTATCCCCCGGGTTCATCAGTCGGGTTATGTAAACCATTTACTTTCTCAACAAATGAAGAGACCAGACCGTTTAATTCCGTCCTGTACAGTTCAATTCCGTTAACCCGGGCATTTTGGTAACCAGCAAGAACACCTGATTCGGTAACAATCTCGAGAGCTTGCCCAGCTTCATTACCTTCAATTAAGATAGCATCATTACTCGGGAAGCCATTCCCTTTATTAATTATATTAAATCCTTTAATTTCACCGCCACTTACAACAGCTTCCGCTAGGCCTAAATTGACTTCCACCAAGACTCCTGTATTCACATCATAACCTGAAGGTGAATTTAGCCTGACCACTTCTTCTGGATTATCAGCGCTGACCTGAGCTTTGAAAAGTTTAAAATTTGACTTCCATTGGTTGTCGTTCGGATTGAAATTAGCTATTTCAAGAGGATCAGATATAGGCAGGTCCGGAGCAGATTTGATTAAATAGTGATTTCCATCAAATAATAAAACATCACCTTCAGTATTACTGAAATCAAGTTCTTGTGCTTGAGTGGTGTTATTGAAGGCAAGAAAATCATCAACCTTTTTTGTAGTTTCTGAAAAAGCACTAACTTTAAGAAACTGCTCAGAAGCAGATGGTGCGGTGGGATTAGCGACTAGATCTACATCATCAAGCGCAATGTAGTAATCATAAGAAATCTCACCGACTCCAGATCCGTTATCTACCCTAAGGTAATCACCTTTATCCACAGTAGCATCAAGTAAAGGATCTTTTATTTCAGGATCGTTTAAATTGGGGAGAGTATTACCTAAGGCAACTACACTTCCCGCAACACCGGTTTCACCAAAAACATTCAATGAAACCAGCTCACCTTTTTCTCGACCTTGAAGGTTTACTTCTAATTCAGCATTTCGAGCGATATTAGTCGATGCCTGAAAATATGAGTCTCCAAATTTGAAAATATCATTTTTAAGATAATTTCGGCCTGAAGATTGATTGCCTGTTTCTTCAGAAACAGGAGAAACAGTAGATGTGGCTTGGTATAATTTACCTTCGTAGTAAATCTGATCACCTGCATCAAAAGATTCAAGATCTGAAAAAGATTTCTTAACTTCGTTCACCTGACCATTCGGAAATTGAGTAATTTCCATGAAAAGATTACTACCATTCGGGTCAGTACCTGCTATGGTGTTGTCAAGTGCTTGCCACAGAGCAGTCTCACCATCTGGTTTTTGAAAATAGAATACATCTCCCTTATTTCTTTTTAAATTTTCAGCGGGCGCAACAACAGCGTTAGCCACTTCGTTGAGTAATTCACTCAACCCTGCTCCATCGTCAACAGGCTGCCCTGCCGGAAGAACATCAACCGCACCTTGTGCAGCCGCAGTCTGCGGGGCTACTTGTGCATTGGCAGCAACGTCATCTGAAATAGGTTTAGGAGGGAGTAGGCTAACCAAAATAGGACCATCTGTGTCATCAAACAAGGTTCCACTATTTTGGACTTCAAGAAAACCTAACTGCCCGTTGGAGTCGATCTTAGCATGAATTTTTGCATCAGTACCGTTAACTCCATTGGAAGAAAGTGAGAAGTCTTGATTCCACTTATTGGTGAGCTTCTTTGGACCGGTAGAGTCAAGAAGCTTAATCTGCTGCCCGTCTTTTGATGTAGCAAACACATTAAGGAAACCAGTTGCCTCACCAGTGTTTAGATCGGCGGCATCTTCAACCTTAACTTCCATTAACTTTGAGAGATCTTCCAGTAAAGCTTGTCTACGGTCCCGATAGGTAACGGCTTTACCCTTATCTTGTAACTCAAACCTTCTAACCTGTTTATTGACCTCGTGAAGTTGACTGAGGATTCTATTTACATCATCAATACTTCGAGCAACCGTTTGAGTAAGGTCGTACTCAATATCCTCTAAGCTTTGACCTGCATCGTTAAACCTTTTTGTTAATGTTTGAGTTTTATTGTAAAGTTCCTGCCTGATCGTGGCTTCATCAGGGGAAGCTGAAAGTTCTTGGAATGCATTGAAAAAGTCATTGAGAGCTCTTGCTAAACTACCAGGAGCTAAAATACTATCGTGAGTATCGTCTAAGCCTGCATTAATTTGAGGACTAGTTAATGTTTCACCCAAAGCCGCCTGCAATAGGTCAAAAACCTCCTTTTCAGCCTCCAAGGCCGCAGTTTGCCCGACTTCATCGACCACTCTGCGGTCGAGGAAATCATTTCTTACATGCTCCAAACCTCCGGATTCAAGACCTGAAGTCAACAATCCACCATGCGATCCATACATAACGCCCTCTCTAGCCAGAACTCTCTGGCGGGCATATGTTTCATCATTTACATGAGCTAAATTCTGACCTGCAATCTCAGCAGTCTTCGCATGATAACGAAGTGCTTCGCTACTTTTGCTTATTTCTCCGAGTAAAGACATCTTAAAAAATATTAAGCAGACTCACTAAGGTTTGATCTTCCACTTGATAACCGTTTTAAATTACCGTCACGCGTGTAAGTCTTGGTTTGGGAACTAGGATCAGTAACGCTTAAAATTTGATCAGTAACTTCACTCAATCGCATTAATAATCTTTGATTCTGCTCAATTTTTTTCCTAACCTGTGAAATCAAGCTGTTAATCTCTTCGATGATACTATGAAACATGGGTTGAGTAACATCCGGAAAATGATCTACGATCTCACTAAGAGATGAATTTTCTGATTCGCCAAAACCTTGAGCCAAACTTGAAACAAAACCTTGCCTACGCTTATGCAGTATTTGACTTGCTTCCATTTGGGTCTGCACAGACTGATTTAATTCCATTAGACTATCAGGCCTCCGATTCAAAATACTTTGTTGTTGAGCACTCAATAACCCTATCAATCCACCATATTCTTGCAACTCATCTCGTAGAAGAGTGAGAAGATCTTCCCAACTAAAAGTTAGATTTGGGGATACTTTTTGTGAAACATTAACCATCTCTAGTTTTTACTTTCAACATTGGTTTCTCCGGAATTATCCGAGGATTCTCCAACCTGCCTGTTTAATTGTTGCTGAAGGATATTGGAAACACCGAAACCACCACCTGTTGCAATGCTTTCAGAAATGGCGTCGGTAAAAAAGTGCCGGTACATTCTATGAGCTCCACCGTCTTCATTAAAAACTCCTTTAAACATAGGCTTAAGTGCTTCTTTCAAAAATTGTTTAACCAATACTGATTCAAATTGCTGACTGACCGCAGCATTTTTTTCCAAATCTGTAGCATGCTTGGAGTGGGCCATCTCCATAAGCATAGAGGTATCCATGCCCACATACTTACTGTCTATATTTGAAGATTCCATTACCTATTAGTTAATAATCAACTCTGCTTGTAGTGCACCAGCATTTTTGATCGATTGAAGGATTGATGTCATCTCCCTCGTTGTCAGCCCCAAACGATTGAGAGCAGATGCAAGATCGTTAACCGTTGATGCCCCTACAGGGTCGAGTTCTTCGATTGTATCAAAACGACCGATTTCTTCAATCAGTTCGGCGTTTTCACCTTCTAAAATCGTTGTTGCTCCCTGTGAAAAAGGCAAAGGTTGACTCACCCCAGTTGTCGGGTTCAAAAATATAGTTATGTTACTATTACTTACCGCCACCGGTGATATCCTCACATTTTCTGTAGCTACGATAGTTCCAGTCCTTTCATTAATTATAACTCGAGCGGGAACATTAGGTCGGACATCAATTGTGCCAATAGCAGCAAGAAAATTAGTCGTTTGACCAAGAAACTCACGGGGTAATCTTACATTCACAGAACCTCCATCATTGGCAATAGATGTGCCTGGATAATATTTGTTGATTGCATCAGCAACCTTCACAGCAGTCATCGAATCAGGTGAACGAAGGAGTAACTCGATAGACCCATTGTTTAAAACCTTACTATCAATTTCTTTCTCAACCAAGGCTCCATTTGAAACAATACCAACAGTCGGATGATTGACCTGAACATTCGCACCACCGGCATTCCCCGCAGAAAGACCACCAACAGAAACCGGTCCTTGTGCTACAGCATAGACATTTCCATCCGCACCTTCAAGTGCAGCCTGCAATAAGATTCCACCCTGCAAAGCATCTGCATTACCAATGGAAGAAACGGTAACATCAATCCTGGAACCATGTTTGGCAAAAGGACCTATATCGGCTGTAACCATAACAGCAGCTATGTTTCTTGATTTGTCAGCCTTATCAGCCCGGATACCCAGTCTTTCCAATGCATTCAGAATACCTAGCTCTGTGTACTCAATACGGGAATCGCCCTGACCAGCTAAACCAGTAACGATTCCATACCCAAACAGCTGATTACTCCTACTACCACGAACATCAGTTAGATCCTCAATACGGGCAGCATTTAAAAAGCAAAAAGTTGCCGAAGCAAAAAGTAAACAAATTTTGAATATTACGGACATTCTAAGATCTTAGAAAGGGTTTAAGATTGAGGCTAATCGTTGGTACCATGATTCCTTTTGGGCATCATTGAGACTACCTTTAGAAACAAATTCAATTTGTGCATCTGCAATATATTGGGAGGAAATTATATTTCTATATCTCAAACCATCCTTAAATCCATATCCGATATCTTCTTCCCGTACCATTCCTTTTAATACAGCATAATAGCTTTCACCCGAAAAAGTTACCATACGAGCTCCCTCGATTACAAGAACCCTGTTGGGTAATACATCAATGATGACAACACTGACCCTTCCTTTTAGGTCGGAAGTATTAGCTATGGAACCTCCGCCCTGATTACTACTCTTAGTTTCGATCTCAGTGGCTGGCAAATTCCCCTTGTGTTTTCCCATGCCACTGTTTGCAAATAAAAACTGTTGGACAGCATTTTCGATTTGCGACTGTCTGTTTCGAACCGAATTTTGGGAAGCAGCAAGCGAGGAACTCTCTGCAACATCAATAGTAATAAGATCGCCTACGGAATAAGCACGCTTACCAGCATACAATCCTCTTTGAGAATTGGAACTCTTCGTCCACAGAGATGTAGCACAAACAAAAAGAGTTGCACTAAAAAAAGAAAAAATGATTAAGAAATATTTGATCATAGGATTATAATTGGACTTTCACACTCTTTTCATTCAAAACTTTCGCTTGAAATTCTTTATCAGAAGACAAATTACGGACTTTTACAAAACCACCTTCTACACCGTTCTCTAAAGCCATTCCTTTCATTGAAATATAAATTCCACTTCCAGAAGCGTAGACATCAACGATCTCACCTTTCTTAACGAGAGCAACTTTTGTTAAATGACTCCATTTTAAAACTGAATTTTCTCTGAGATTAACCCCTAATTGATACCCTTTTAGATTAGTTCCGACAGGTACCGCACCCACATGTTGCTTCAAAACATCAACGGGACGACCAATCAAATTATCGCCTTTGACCTTTGATCCTCTTGGTAGTAAGCCTTTGGTATAGAAAGCTTCAACAAAATGAGAAACGCGAATCGGTTCAGCAAACTCTCCAATGTTTACACCATTATCCCAAATTGCAAATCTTATGAATGTGCTAGGGCAAAGTTGGTCAGGCATACAATCTCTAATTTTAATTATGAAGTTACCGCTTAATTTCACAGGACTCCATTGCCTGGTTACATAGGCGGTTATCTTTCCAGAGACTTGATACCTGTGAGAAAGTAATTCTCCAAGCTTCGCTTCTAAAAGTTCGCGGGAAAGTAGAAAATCTACAGGAACGGAAGAATGCTCAGGAATATTGAAATCTGAATTCCTAAGAAATTTCGACGGTGCAATGGATGCCGAAGTTTTATTCCCTACGATAGAACCTGGATTGAAAGAGGATGGACGGATAGAAATAGGATCCAGGAAACGCGTAACATCCCCAAACAAAAAGCATGGTAATACCAAAATGATAAAGTATGTAGCGATTCCCTTGAACATAGAATTACCTTTTCAACTGATTAACTCTCGAAAGCATATCATCAGATGTTTGAATAGACTTGGAGTTAATTTCGTAAGCACGCTGTGCAATAATCATATTTACCATCTCTTCAACAACATTCACATTGGACATTTCTAAGTAACCTTGTTGCAAAACACCAAAACCATTTTCTCCCGGAGCACCAATCTCAGGAGGACCGCTCGCTTCAGTTTCAGTGTAAAGGTTTCCCCCTTGTGCTTTTAAACCCGCGTGATTGGGAAACCGGACAAGTTCAAGTTGACCAATAATTTGAGTTCCATCCGCAGTCTCCACAGAAACCTCACCGGTTGGAGATACAAAAACATTGGTAACTTCTGGGTCAATTTGAAGACCAGCAGCAAGAGGAAGAGCATCTGCAGTGGTAATTTGACCATCGGGACCTACCTTAAATGCACCATCACGAGTGTACGCTTCAGTGCCATCAGGTCGCTCAACTTGGAAAAAACCGACCCCATCTATGGCGATATCCATTTTTTCACTAGTTTGCGTGAGTTGTCCTTGGGTAAAGATTTTTGCAGTAGATACAACTTTGGTTCCATTTCCCATCTCAACACCTGTAGGAATAACATTACCTGCACCAGTTTGCCCACCTGCTTGTCGAGGGTTCTGGTAAAGTAAATCTTGGAATTCTATTTTGTTCTTTTTAAAACCGGTGGTGTTAACATTGGCTATGTTATTGGAAATAACATTGAGATTTAATTGCTGTGCCTGCATTCCTGTGGCACCTGAGTAAAGAGATAAGTTCATATTTTTATTATTTTATTAAGCTGTTTGCCCTAAAGTTCCGATTGCCTTGCCGAGATTTTCATCGAATGTTGTGATCATTTTTTGATTAGCTTCATGCGCTCTTGATACTTCAATAAGGCCGATCATTTCTTGGATCGCAGAAACATTACTATCTTCAAGATATCCCTGCATGATTGTAAACTGCTCAGGATCACCAAGTTCTGGTTCAATTCCATCTTCCTTCGCAACAAATCCACCTCCAACTTTTTGTAGATCCATCAAAGGATCATTAAAAACAAAAACTCCGACTTGACCTATGTTCTGCTCACCCTGAAAAACTTGACCACTTTTGTCTATTGTTAGATCTCCACCACCAGGAATAGTTTGAATATTATTGCCACCAGCATCAGAGAATTCATGCCCCATACTATTAACCATGACACCGTCTGCATTAATGTAATGCTGACCGTCTCGAGTGTAAACAGGGTCTCCATTTGCATTCATCAGAGCAAAAAAACCATCTCCTCTTAACGCCATATCTAAAGGATTATTTGTTTCACGCATTTCACCCTCATTGTAGTCGACTTGATTCTTCATAACAGGAAATGATCCTGGCATTTCGTTCCTAAGTCGATCGTGGGTACTTCTAGCTATTTCTCCACCTTCGACAGCTTCAAAACTAACTGCAACCTTTTTGAAACCAGAGACATGGCTTGCCGCAATGTTGTTTGCAATAACATTTTGGTACTGCTCTAATCCCCTAAGTGCTGATGCATTTTCATATAAAGATAGATTCACACATCTATCAAAGCATTTTTCATGCCATCAGTTCGCAACAAAAGGCAAGAGAGGCTCTAGTATTCGCAATTTATTTTCAGCAAACGACCATCTTCCAAATGAACAACGATTTGGGAAGGTTTAGAATCGACAGAAATCACTTCTACTTTAGGGCAATTCTTTTCGTCGAAAATAACTTCAGAAACGCCTTGCTCAGCCGATTCGGAATCAACTGAAGTAATTGGCGAATCAGTAGGTTCACTCAGAAAAGACCGAAAAGAAGAATCTTTTTTAGATGCTTCAAAACTGTGCCCACCTTCTCTACCTGTAAGATAATTTTCCATCTAATAAAATTAAGCAAGAGTCATACCGAATATTATTTATACTGAGCTAAATTTTCCTTACTCATGTCTAAGACAAGGCTCAGTTCAACTCTTCGGTTTTTTTGAGGTTGGTTGGGAAAACGTGAGTCATTTGGTTTGGTATACCCATGACCCGTAACTCTCTCCAATTTATCGTCAAGATCATTGGCAGAATAATAAGAAAGGGCATTCGTCACTTCAAGTGCTTGCATTAAAGACATATCCCAAGGATTCCCGCCATCAACACTAAGACTATCTTTTAAATGACTCGTGTGTGAATCAACTCTATAAACCAAAACATGTTGAGATAATAACCAAGACATTCTCTGCATAACTTTCCTGCCATGAGTGGTAAGTCGAGGCGATGAATTCTCAAAGATAGGCTTTTCATCACCATGGAATAAAACGACTTTCAAACCATCGGCGGTCGCATCAATCTGAATAATAGAATCATCAATCTCGTGTAAGCGAAGGCGAGCATACCAATCCTGAGCAATTCGGTGCAATACATCGATATCAATTGATGTAGTGTCGTTGGTATTTCGCATGGTTGTGTCAGATCTCCCGACAATTTGATCCACCATACTTCCAGGACGTGCATCTTTTTGCTCAACTGGAGTAGATTTAGGTACACCGGCTTTGTAGGGATCTCGGAAAAAACGAGTAGTAGCAATAATTACTTCCTCGTCCTGAGACAAAATCCACAAAACCAAAAATAAAGACATCATTCCTGTCACAAAGTCAGCATATGCAACTTTCCAAGCACCACCATGAGCAAACCTAACGGACTTAATTTGAGATTGGCGAGACATAGGTAGGAAGAATGAAATCTAGAAAATCGATGGATCAGCCCCCTTTGGCCGCATCTTTGCATTTTTCTTCCAATTCATCTGCAGAAGGTTGAATTTGCTTATCCAAAGACCTTCTTCCAATTTCAACTGCCATGATGGGAGATAGTCCAGTCGCAAAACCAGAAACAGATCTTTCAACAATCCTGAAATACAAGAATTCTTGCGTTTGATTCAATGATACTAGTCGGCTGAGTGGTACACCTATGCCGTATGCTAAGAAAATCCCTAAGAATGTACCACTTAGAGCAGCGGCAACTTTGTATCCAACTGACTCCGGGTCTTCTAGATTGGACATTGTATTAATAATACCAAGTACAGCAGCAACAATACCTACCCCTGGCAAAGCATCCGAGATCATATCGATTGCCTTGATTGATCGAGTTGCTTCAGCCTCTCGACTAGTAAGTTCAGCGTTCAAAATACCACCAATTTCCCCAGGTTTACATCTACCATCTACGATAGGACGCAATGAATTACACAAAAACTCAACCAAAGCCTGATCCTTTAGAAAAGAAGGATATTTCGTGAAGATAGAACTATTTTGAGGATCACTTACATGCTCATCAAGAGCAGGTGTACCTTTTCTTCTACCAAGCATAAACAGTTCATATAGAAGAACAAGCAGGTCGATAAATTTACTCGGATTCGAAATCCCTCCCTTGAAAGCTTTTATTATATCATCCTTTAAGTTCATTAGAACAGCCTTGGGACTTGAAACTACAAGGATGCCCAGTCCGATTCCGCAGATGATCATGATCTCACCAGCGTGAATAAGCGTGATTGGATTTCCACCCGAAACAGTGAAACCACCTATGCAGGCGACGAACACTATAATAATACCGACTGTTAAAAGCATTTGTTAGAAATTATTTTAAGATTTAAATTGAGCTTTGAGAGTAAGCAGCGTCTGGGAAAGAATTTGACTTATTCTCCCTTCGGTCAAGTCAAAGATGTGAGCAATCTCCACTAACCTTAATTCTTCAAAGTAATAGAGCATTAGGATTTTCTTTTGCTGATCAGGTAAATTTTTGATTTTGTCTCTGAGCAGAAGAATTCTCTCCTTTTGCTCAAGCTTTTCAGCAGAAGTTACTTCAGTAGGGTCATCAAGAGTTTCACTAAGCGGAAGATTTTCATCACCCGCTGCGTCTTGAGTACTCCCATCTATAGGTACAAATGAAATTGGTTGTGTCTCTTTAAGTAATTTAGCGTACTCGAAAGAAGTCAGATCAAGTTCATTACATATCTCTTCTTCGCTAGGAGTACGGTTATGCTTGAGTTCGAAATCACGGATAGTCGCTTGAAGCGAGCGGGCTTTAGCCCTGTTAGCTCTTGGTAAACAATCCAACTTTCGCAATTCGTCTAAAAGAGACCCTCTGATTCGCAAAGCCGCATAATTCCCAAATGACTTTCCTTTAGTTGGATCGAACTGATTTACCGAAACAACTAATGCTTTAACAGCGACTCCATACATATCCTCCATGTCATAGTGGTCAGGGAAGTTATGGCGCATCCTAACAACAATTGACTTAACCAAAGGTAAGTAGTCCTCTATAAGCTTATCTCGTTCCTGCTCAGAACGCATTGCCTTCTTGTAATTATCACTAGCAATTTTTACACGCGGTGAATTGACCGGAGGTTGTGACAATGCGTTAGAGGAAGGTTTCATTCCAATCTATACTTTCTCGTCCACCATCGGTTTCTCCACTTGAGAACTCGAATTGCTAGCCTTGCGTGTGATAGACTTTGGTAGAGTCTTCCGACTCCTTGATGCTTGATTCTCCACTTTTAGGGATGATACGGGTTTTGTGGTAATAGTAGAAGGATTGCTCGTTAAGCTCGATTTCAAAAGAATACCTAAAAGAAACCTGCCGTAAATAGCAAAAGTTAAACACCCAATAGTGCCATGCACAAGCGATATCGCAAAATTCTTATGAATCAAAGATGCGATTAAATAAAATAATAAAAATCCCACAAAACCTGTGAAACAAAAAAGGAACCTAGCATCATTTTTCATTTATGTATTATATTATATTCTTTGATATGTAGAAAAGCCCTTGGAATAGAGTTCTTCAGGGAAAGTTTTTGCAATAAATTGGTTTAAAACACTAGTCGAAAAATCTCCGGTTACATTTTGTCCATTACAAACGCAGATCGGAGTGAGGTTAGAATTAAATACAATAGGCCAAAGTTTCGTGGAATTCGACATTTCATCAAAATGCGTAATCGCGATATGCGAAGCGTTGACATACCTAGCACTCCTTATTGATTTGTAAATAATCTCTTTATCATAAGCACCATTGATAACCAAAATGCGAGTCTCTACCCCAAGGTTATCAAGTACATTGTTTGTATTTCTCCACTCATCAATTTCAGAAATACCCAAACCAGGAAAATCCAAAAATAATGGATTATTTTGATCTATATTCGGCAGACTTTCAGATTCCCTAAAGAGGGTAACGCCCACAACCTCGCAAAATATTCTAAGTGCGTCATCGGGATTAGGTACTCCATTCTCTATCTTTAAAACACTTGGAGTGGTTTTGTTCATGAATACTTCGTGAGCAAGAAATTTGCATAGGGTTGTAGTTTTCCCAACTCCAGGTCCGCCAAGTAAGGCTATTTTTTCTGTAGTTGGGGTAACTTCGAGTCCACGAAATCGATCGCTCAAACCTATCGTTATCTCTTTAAGTACATCAGCAATAGAAGATTTTTCTAAAAGTTCCCAGTTCGACCAAGATCGGATGTCAGATAACAAACCTTGATCAAAACCGAATTTTGCAAGCAAATCGGAATTACTAGATGATTTCGGATCAGTGCTATCAGATGGAACAACTGGTTCCACCAGTTTGGGTTTAGGGTCTGGTGGGACCTGGTCTTCTTTGGTTAAGGGCGACTTCTGTTCGCTTTCAACTTTAATAACTTCTGGTTTAATTGCTTCCTCAACTACATCATCCTCTTCAACAACTTGAGCAATAACCTCCAGTTTAGGAGACGAGATAAAACGCTTTAACCCCTCTCCACCTACCTGCCTTACTGATAAAACTTTTGCTTTATCACCTAACTTGTCGCGGATTACTCGTACGGCTTCTTCAGCCGAACGAACAACCAAACGGAATTTTTTTCCGCTTTGATCTTCTGTTTTAGTTTTCACTAGAGTCGACATCTTGCAATTCCTTTAGTTAAGCAGGGATAGAAACAGGTTCTTCGGGAGTTTGACTGAGTTGCGGGTTATCGTTCATTGCCTGCAAAACTTCGGGAGGCAATGCTTGATTTGGAAGTGTAATTGAACCATATGGCTCGATTCTAGTTTCAGTAGGTAACTCTTGATAAGAAAGTATAATAAGCTGGGGATATGACGGCTCCATAAAACGCCTAAACGCCAATCTCAACTCTGAGGTAGTGATTAGTAGAGGAGTAAGTCCCTGTTCAGTCATCTCCTTAATTTTTGGATCTATCTCTTGTAGTATTCCTTCGGTGATCTCTGGATCCATGACTAAACCAACATCAAATTGACTTCTCTTTACTCGTCCGATCAAAGATTGCTCCAAGGTGGGCTCAAAAGTAAGAGCTAGCAGTTTTTCAGGTTCTACTTCAAATTCTTTAACAAAATACATCCCTAGCCTCCTTCTCGCTTGCTCCGATAATTCGTCAGGATTTTTCGTTATCGGAGCCATATCAGCAATAGTCTCCAATATAAGAGTAAGGTTTTTGATTGAAATCCTTTCTCTAAGTAAATTTTGTAAAGTACGCTGGATTACTCCAACATTTACAAGATCAGGTAGAAGCTCGCTTACCAATGTAGGGTTCTTGTCCTTAATTAAATCAAGGAGTTTTTGGGTACCTTCGCGCTCAAGAATAAGATATGCAAATCTCTTTAGAACATCAGAAAGATGAGTGACCAATACAGAAGATGGGTCAACCACTGTACAACCCTCTACCTCAGCCTCCCTTTTATTATCTTCGGCAATCCAAGTTGCTCCAATTCCAAAGACTGGTTCGATAGTAGGAATTCCATCAAGTTTTGTTGCATCCCCTCCCCCCATACTCATCGCCAAAACACGGTCAGGAATGACACTGGATCTAATAATTTCTTTACCACGAAGTAAAAATCGATACTCATTCGGTTCGAGTTCAATATTATCACGAACCCCAATTGTTGGTAAAAGCATTCCCATCTCCCGGGCGAAATTAGTTCTCGCACCTGTAATCCGATCCAATAAGTCTCCACCCTTCTTTTTGTCGGCAAGAACCAATAATCCATATCCCATCTCTAAGCCAAAAACTTCTTGCTCGATTGCACTCTCCATGGGTGAAAGTGCAGGTTCACTTGATCCCGGATCTCCAGTCGGATTAGCTCCTGTAGGAGAAGCCTGTCCGCCAGTTAATGCATTTGCATTCCCATCAAAAGAAGCAGGCTCGGCCTGAGAATCTGCTTCTTCAGCATTCTGTTTGACCATGTAAGCGGTCACAAAACAAGCCATGGAAAGGATAAAGAATGGCCAAAATGTCTCGTAAAGAAACAGTGAAAAGAGTAACAGCAAAGCACCAGCAATTGCAATTGCCCGGGGATAAATTAGCAGTTGCCGGGTCACATATTCACCTAAGTCCGATTCTTCTGAAGATCGGGTAACTAGAATACCTGCTGCAATCGAAACTATAATGGAAGGGACTTGAGTAACCAAACCATCACCAATCGATAAAATTGTGTAGGTTTCCAAGGCTTGGGTTATTTCCATGTCGCGTTGGAAAAATCCAATTAAAATACCACCTACGACATTAATGACAGTGATAATAATTCCCGCAACTGCATCTCCTCGGACAAATTTACTAGCACCATCCATTGAACCATAAAAGTCAGCTTGCTTTTGCAATTTATCTCGCTTTTCGAGCGCTTGGGCTTCCGTGATTACACCATTCTGCATTTCAGCATCGATAGACATCTGCTTTCCAGGCATTGCATCCAATGTAAACCTAGCGGTTACCTCTGCAATTCGACCTGCACCTTTGGTAATGACCACAAAATTAATGATTACAAGAATGAGAAAAATAACCGTACCTACGACATAATTCCCTCTCACCACAAAACTTCCAAAAGCCTCAATTACAGAACCTGCATCACCGTCTAATAAAATCAGTCGAGTAGAGGCTACATTCAAACCTAAACGATAAAGAGTAACCGCAAGTAAAAGTGTTGGGAAAACGGAAAACTCAGCAGGATCCTTTAAGTAAATAATGGTCAGTAGAATTAGTAGCGAAATCGCAATACTTATAACCAATAATAAACTTAGTAAATCTTTGTGAACTGGGACAACCAAGAGGAAAATAGCGAGAAATAAACCACCAACAAACCCAAGGTCGCCATACCCTTTAAGCATCGAAAGTTTTTCCTTGATAGTATCAATCATCAGTTCAAATTAAGTGAGTGAAGGGGATTTTTTTCGGGCGAGAAGCCTCCTCGCTTTTAATCGATGGAAATAATAAGAGTGAGCTTTGTAAACATTTGCAAGGATCTCTGCTACAACACGATACAACTCTAAAGGAATAGCCTCCCCTATCCGTCCCAATGCAAAAAGTGAACGAGCGACCGGTTTATTCTCGACTAAGGGCACTTCGTACTCAATGGCAATGGCTTTTATTCTTCTAGCTAACATATTTTCTCCTTTCGCAACCACTACTGGAGCATGATCTGTGCCCTTTTGGTAACGAAGTGCAACTGCATAGTGAGTTGGGTTCGTTACAACCACATCAGCAGTGGAAACATCCTGCGCCCCAGAACTGCTAAGAATTTCTCTGGCTTTCTGCCTCAATGCTGATTTAACCTCAGGTGCAATATCCTTGGCTTTATTTTCATCTTTTACCTCCTGTTTGGTCATTTTCATCTCCTCATGATTCTCTTTTTTCTTAATGATGAAATTTATTACAGCAATGACTAGGAGCATCAGCACAAGAATAGTAAAAAGAACTAAAAATAATTTATAAATAAATCTTAAGACTTCTTCAATGGGGATGGGTGCGTAAAAAATGGGATGATCAAGGAATATAAGTAAAGTTAACCAAACCACTGTCCCAATTGCACAAAACTTAAGGAAATCTATAAGGAAAGTCTTTAAACCCTTGATCCCAAATATCTTTTTGGCACCACTGATTGGATTAAACTTACTTAATTTCGGCTCAATTACTTTAGGAGTGTATCTAAATCCTGTCTGCATACCTTCTGACACAAATGCAGCGACGAAACAACCAACCATTAAAGGAAGCACAATGAAAGCCATCGTTAAATAAGCTTCACTGAGCATAAAACTAGCACCACCTTGGTTCAGGATTATGGAGTCTAAATTCTCAAGTAAGCTTTTAGTAAATTCTGCGAGGTACTCGGCTTTAGCAGGAGCTAAGAATAAGATTACAAGTAAACCAGCAAGTAAAGTCGTGGTCATCGAGATCTCAGGTGCTTTAGCAAATTGACCTTTCGCATGTGATTCTCCTAATTTTTTTTCAGTAGGTTCTTCAGTCTTTGAACTTTTATCTACATCTGACATCGCGAAGCCTATCCTATTTGAATAATATCTAGCATTACTTCAACCGATCTTCTGCTGTGCTCCAAGATATAAGATGTAAAAAGTAAAAGCGAGGCGACTAAGATGATCAAACCAGAAAGAATACGAATCGAAAAACTTGTCATAAATACATTCATTTTTGGTACAGCTTTTCCAAGGACAGCAAATGATACATTGATGAGAAAATTTAAGGCAATGAAAGGTGCCGCTATAAGCGTCCCGACTACGAAAACTTTGGCAACTTCAGCAACATACTCCTCCATAGGGTTTGCCTGTAAGAAAAAGCTACCAATAGGTAATATTTCAAAACTCATGATGAAGGCTCGGATTACATCATAGTGTACCCCTGCTACAAAAAAAATCAGCAGACTGAAATAATAAAGTAAGGTCGTGATTGTGGCATCAGATCCACCAAGTAATGGATTGACACTGTTACTTGCCATCAAACCAATCTCATAGGAAATTAAATGACCAGCCAATTCAACCGCAAAAAATACCATTCTTACCATCATCGCAAGCATGAGCCCGATGCATACTTCGTTCAAAGAGAGCAAAATTGCACCAGCAAAATGAGTTGCGAGTTCCAAATTCGCAGGAACAAGGGGATTGATTAAAATAGATAGAAGTAAACCAAAAGCAGTTTTTACTTTCACGGGAAGCATTTTTCCGGCGAATAATGGTATACCTAAAAAAAATGCACCTGTGCGGAGAAATACAAGTACCCAAACTACAATTTCCCCTGCCTCAATGGTCATTGAGCCATATTTGGAATCATATTAAACATTGAAATACAAAAATCAGTAAGAGTTTTAAGAATGAAGTTAGCTGATAGAACAATCGCTAACGACACGCAGACGAGTTTGGGGACAAAGGTAAGAGTTTGCTCCTGTAGACTTGTTATAGACTGAATAAAACTAACTAACAACCCTACCACAGTTGCTGTTCCAAGAATTGGGATGGCAAGCAATAATGCTGTCTGCAAGAGATTTCTCATAATATCAACTGCCAATTCCAATGTCATTTTAAAATTCTCTCAAACTATATTAAAACTATTTACCACGGATTGAATAACCAGATACCATCCATCTACTAGCACAAATAGTAGTAATTTGAATGGCATAGAAATAACAACTGGCGGCATCATCATCATTCCCATAGACATTAACGAAGAAGCCACAATGAAATCTACAATAATAAAGGGAATAAAAATAAGAAAACCCATCTGGAAAGCAGTACGAAGTTCACTAAGAACAAAAGACGGCACAACAATGCTGAGGGGCAACTCATCGCGGGTCATTGCTCCTTGTCTTGAAATTTCTAGAAAAAACTGTGCATCCTCTTGCCTTGTTTGATTCATCATAAAATCTTTCATATGAGCAGTAGCAACAGTTAAGGCATCACCAGACTTCATGGTAGCATCCATGTAGGGAACGACAGCATCATCATAAATACGATCCCAAATGGGACCCATCACAAAAAAGGTAAGAAAAAGGGCCAGACCAATAATAATTTGACTAGAAGGTGCAGCATTGACTCCAATAGCATTTCTAACAAAACCGAGCACTATAATAATTCTAGTAAAACAAGTCATCATCATGATAACAGATGGACCGAGCGTTAAAATTGTCATTGCGACTACCAATTGAATCGCAACACCAAAATCTCCATCTTCGTTAGAACCAGTAACATCAATCCTAAGACCCGGTGCACCTGTGCCTGTGCTTTGCCCCATTAAATCGCCAACAATTAGCACACCAAATATTATCATCACAAATGATAAACTTTTCATATTCTTAATCTGTAGCAGATGCACTACTGTCGCTAGTAATCGTTTGATTCGAAGAGTTACAATTCTTGGAGAGATCAGCAAGATGCGAAATACCAGAAGAACTTACTGCCAGTAAGTGCTTATCAGACTCATACTGAGCGACCACCAAAAATTGACGGTTTCCCAACGAACAGGTGTCAACCACACTTAATTTACTTTTACCAGACATTGGAGATCTAAGATTTTTCTTTCTGGAAAAATAATTAAGGAAAAAAGCTCCTAGCCCAAGTAACAATAAAAAAACAAAAACCTTTACCCAAATCCAAGGACTTTCTAGGTTCGTTGCTGATACTGTAGTGGCATCAAGTAAAAGAGACACTGGGATTAAAGAGTTTCCCATAGATTATCATGGGATAAAGAATACCATGAAGACGATCAAGAAGGAGAGTCAACAATTTCAGTAACCTTCAATCCAAACTTATCATCAATAACTACAACCTCACCGTGGGCTATAAGTTTCCCATTAACTAGGAGACTAACCGGATCCTTTGCATTTTGCTTAAGTTGAATTTGAGCACCAGGACTTAATTCGACGACTTCTTTCATTGGAAGTTCTGCAGTTCCTAATTGGACAGTGACATTTACTTTCACGTCCATAACGATATCCATTTTTTTGCTATCCATTTTTTTTGCCGATTAATTTTACTGCTTCAGAAATACTTTCATTTACTTGAAACGCTACTTGATCGCCCTCGAGCCCGATCTCACCAATAAAGCAAGTTCGCCCCTCTACTCGTAATTGAGTATCTGAAATTAAATCAGCACTCATCTCTATTACATCATCAACTTGCAAATTTGATAGATCTCTTATCGTGAGATCAAAAGCATCCCATTCTGCAGAGACCTGAACTGGGATGTCATCATAAATCTCATGCCATCGAGGCATTTTAGCGACGGGCTTTTTCTCTTCCGTTGTAACTGAAGAGAGCAACCTACTGAGAACAGGTTCCATCGTGTAATAAGGAACTGCAATTCTCATTGGACCAGAAACATCACCAAACGATGCCTCCATACTTAATACTAAAACCATCGCATCAGCAGGGGAAGTTTGAAGAAATTTACCAGTGCTTTCATTTCCAATGATAGATGGGGTGAGTTGCATTGAACTCGACCATTGCTTACACCATTCTTCAAGAATGATAAGGTTGAAGTCTTCTACAAGAGCTTTTTCAATATCAGTCAATCCTCGTTCCTCAGGATTAGTGGAACCTCTACCTCCTAAAATTCGATCTACAACTGTAACAGAAAGGTGAGAATTAACATCTAATAGGCATACACCATTCAATTCTTGGATTTTAAACAAGGATATACAAGAAGGATTCTTTATAGATTGTGTGAAATTTGAATATAAATCAGCATTCAAATCCTCGAGTTCGAGATTAAACTCGGTTCTGAGAAACATCGAAAGATGCCCTGATAAATAATATACAAACTGCTCAGATTTAGTTTTAAGTTTACTTAAATCAGCATCTGATAAAACAATTGGGTTAGTAAAATCATATTTTTTTACGCTGATCTCTGAAGCATCTTGTACCTTTGTACCGTCGTGCAAGAAAAGAGGACCAGTTGCAACTGAGCCTTCGATTTCACTAATATCGAAACTTTCGTCGTCAAATTTGGAATCTTCAGGCATGTAAAAAAGAAATTATCTAAAATTCATTGAACAACGAACTGCATGAAATAAATTTGGCGAATTAAGTCACTCTCACCATCTCGATACTTCCTGAGTACGGAAGAAAAACCTTTTTTCAAATCGACGCGAACACGCTCCTGAAAACCGTCCAACTGAGCATCCTCATAGCTGTATCCACCCATAATCGAGAGAGCTTTGTCACGAATTCTATGCTCATTCATTTCAAGAATTTTCTCAAAATCACCTGCCAAACCTTCAAGTTTCAAATCTAGGTTAATGTATCTAGATTTTATCGGTCCGCCTAAATTAGTTATAAGTTGGCTTAGCTCGTAGAATTTCTCTTCCCCAGATGGTTCCATATTGAGAGGTTGCCCACCCTCAGTAATCTGAGGTTTGATAGTATCTTTTGGTTTGTTAAGATTGATCAAAAAATACATCGCACCAACTGTTAATGCGGGTGCAAGAACAATTGCTATCAATGCTGGGACCAAGTTACCCCCTGAACTACTTTTCTTTTCAGCAGGTTCGTTATCTTCAGGAATTTCGTCTAATTGAGCAGCACACATATCAAATAAATATTTAGAATTTAGAGAATATTATCGTTTTAAATTAATTGCTTCTTGGAGAATGGAATCTGAAGTAGTAACTACACGAGAACCTGCTTGAAAAGATCTTTGATGGGAGATCATAGAAGCGAATTGATTAGTTAAGTCTACATTAGAAAGTTCGAGAGAGTACTGCTTTAGTTTACCATTTGAACCACTGGCCGGGATAGGGTTATCTACAGCACCCGCAAGATTTTCGCCGGGCGACCCATTAGAGAAAAAACCATTCCCTGCCCTCCTCAAATATTGTGGCGATTGAAAATTAACAATACTAATTTGACCAACATTACGGATAATATCTTCAGTTCCCCCGTTAGCGTCTTCTTTTGAAACAACAAGGTTGATCCTACCATCCTCCTCGATTCTCCTGGCGAGCAAAGTTTCACCTTCTTCCAATGATACCTGAAGTCCACCGTTAATTCCTTGAAGCTGGTAACGGTATTGGTCACGAGTAACTAGTAAACCTTGATTTGTCGCTTCGAAAGCTCCTGCTCTCGTAAAGTAGACTTCTTCAGTGTTAGGATCGACCACCTGAAAGAAACCTCCAGCATTGGGTAATGCTTCTCCTTGGATGGCAACATCTAGATCCAATCCGGTGACCTCGATTGTGCCCTGATTAAAGTCAGAAGATATCGAACTAACATGGACGCCTGTACCATGTTGTTGAAGATTGTTGCTTGGTACGCCACCTTCTCCGGATTCAGCATCATTTAAATGAAGATAAAAAATTGTCTGAATAATTAGCTCTAGAAGATTTGTATCCCAATGAGTTAACATTTGCGATATTATTGCCTAAAACTTGTAGACCTTTAGTCAAACTTTGAAGAGCGGTAACTCCATTATGAAGTGAGGCTAACATTACTTAACTTCTCCAGAAGCAGACACCCGAGTAATATCCTGTGGATCATAAGATTTTCCGTTAACTTGAACAGAAATTTCACCATCATCTGCCTTGTCTACGGCTTCAACTACTCCAGTTACACTACGATCATTATCCTTGATGTTAACTTGCCGTCCCAAATAAGCTTGAGCAACCATATCTTTGTGAGAATCAGCAAAGGTTTCAAACCCTTTTGAAAACTGTTCCATTTGTTCGAGTGATGCTATGTTGGCCATTTGAGAAATAAATTCAGTATCCTTCATAGGTTCTAAAGGATCTTGATTAGCTATTTGTGCGGTAAGCAACTGTAAAAAATCATCCATTTGCATGGTAGCACCATCCCTTTTGCCCTGTTCTGCAATTGCGTTTGATCTTGGGTTTAATGCCAGTGAAGAGGATATTGCGTCGATCATAATTAAGTTAAGCTGCTTTTTTGAAATGAGAGTCCATTTCCTTGTAAGATTTGAACAAATTAATTGCTATTGATGATACTGGAGATTCTCCGCGGTCTCCGGAAAACATTTCGCGAATGTATTCCAGAACTTCGACGGAGTCGGAATCATCTGAAATAAAGGATAGTGAAAGTTCAGAAGATTTTTGCTCGATGCGAATACTCAAGGGAGAACCATTGGGTAGATCGATTGCCATACGAACTACTTTTCTATCATTTTTATCCATGTAAGATAATTTTGATGCTACTTCACGTGCTATATGCTCCAATATTCTAAGGGAACGATTTGTGAACCGATTCTCAGACTTGGCACTCGTCACAACACGAGATACAAAATTGTCGATATTTTCGAAAAGAGTCATGGATAGATCGATGTGAGCATTTTTTTGTGCCATGCTTTCCATTCTTTTGACGACTACTATCTTCCTCTTTATCTCCTACTTGTAAATGATTTTCCTTTTCTCGTAAATTTCCTTCTAACTGCTCACCACTTTTCTTCTCAGAAAATCGATTCAGTCCAAGTTTATGGAGTAGAGGAACATCACCTTTCCCTTGTAATGAAGAATACACCGTTTGTTGGGGTGTTCTAGTAGAATTAACTAAAGTAGACTTTATTTGGTTGCCTGAATGAGAAGGTTTGCTTGGTAAAAATTGATTGGTGTTAGATTGAGATGAAGCCTTATTCGCTGTGTTCTGTACTCCCTTAGGATTGCTCAACGAACTTGATTGCTTTGTGGATGATTTTGCGGCGGTAGACTTGGCCAATTTTGAAGAATTTTCACTAGAAATATTTTTTTTGTCAAAAGTTTTAAGCTTCGATGAAAAGCTATCCTTCGAAGCTGGAGGCAACCAAAATGTTCCGTTTTTACCAACAGATTTATGACTAGGCACATTTCCCAACCTGCTCGTAAATGAATTAGTTACCGAATCCATCGAAAATTAATTCTGCAAAGGATTAGCGATATTCTCTGCCTCCATACTTGGAAGAAGTCCGCGATCTCGCATAGCCAAAGCATCGGCTAATTCGATCAATGAATCCTCATCGCTATTAAGCATAAAGGCTATAATCGGAGCCTTTTCTTCGGCTTTAAGAAATTCAAATATAGTTAAAGCTTCTTCAAATCGCCTTTTTTGTCGCCAATTTTGGATCTCCACACTGGCCACTTCAGGTCCCATTTCTATCCATCGTCTAGATGTGTCTTTATACTCCTTCAGTTGCTCTTCGCTAAGATCCTGACCTTGCTTTGCTTCAAAGTCAGCAAGTCTCGATGCTAAATCTTCTCTTATTTGCTTTAGTTCTTTCTTTTGCTTTTCAAGAGATTCAAGATCCATCGAAATTGCGGATTCGCGAGCATCCAATTCATTCTCTCTCTCTAAAAGTCTCTCTTTTAATGCAGTTAATTCTTTAGAAAGCTGATTCATTGAATGAGTTTCAGCAGGAGAATAACTCGTATCGTCCGCATCAAACTCAACACTCGTAAACTCTGCTTCAATTACAGGTTTAGGTTTAAACAATGCGTCGTAATTCAAGTACAGCATGGCACCTGCACTGCCAACCGATAGAACAACCGCAAGTAAAACTAATAAAGTAGGTGAGATTTTCATAATGATTAGTTAATTATATTATTAAAAACAAAACGACCACCGATGATATCTTCAAGTTCTCGCTCTTCTTTTAAAGATTCAGTGTAAAAATGTTCCTCATATTGCTTTTCCTTCAACTTCAACAAACTTTTATATTCGGAGTCAGCTTTCAGATAAATGCCCTTCTTCGCATTTTCAGTTTGTAATGCTTGTTGCAAATCTTGATTGGCATCTAAAATTTTCTCTTTCGCATGACTTACAGATAAATCAAACGATTCCTGTTTGGAACCAGTAAAACTATTTTTTCTTCTTTCTCCAATCTGATGGTGAAGAGACTCTAGATACAACTGACAATCTCTCAGTACTCTTTCTTTCTCCTGCCTTGCGTTAATTGAATGAGCGTAATTAGATAATGCCTTGTCTCTAGAAATTTCCCTCAAATGCAGAAGAGTTCCGAGTCTGAACTTGAAAGCCTTCACCTAAAAATACCCCCTAATTCTTTAAATGCATCAGCTCTCGTACTAAGTGTATCATACCGTTGTTTTAAAAAACCTTCAATATGATCAAATTTTTCAATAGCTCGATCAATCTTCGGGTTACTCTTCTTTACATAAGCCCCAACATTTATGAGATCTTCATTCTGCCTGTAAATCGATAACAAATCACGAGCTTCAGAGATAAGTGACATCTCTTTCTCTGAGCAAACGGCGCGATCTAAGCGACTAACACTACTTAAAACATCGACCGCAGGGAAATGGTTAGCATTGGCTAATTTTCTACTTAACACAATATGTCCATCCAAGAATCCTCTTACTGCATCAGCAACTGGTTCGTTCATATCGTCACCTTCAACTAAAACAGTATAGATTGCGGTTATAGCCCCAGTTGCGGATGTGCCTGTACGTTCAAGGATTTTAGGGAGCATAGAAAATACTGATGGGACATATCCCCTGGAGGCAGGAGGTTCCCCGGTCGCTAATCCAATTTCACGCTGTGCCATTGCAAAACGCGTCAAGGAATCCATAAGCAAGAGTACATTTTTTCCCTCATTTCTAAAACCTTCAGAAATAGCGGTGGCGAGAACAGAAGCTCTTATCCTCATGGGGGCAGGTTGATCAGAGGTGGAAACAACGATTACTGAACGAGCCAACCCTTCAGGACCAAGATCTTTCTCAACAAATTCTTTGAGTTCACGACCTCGCTCTCCAACTAGAGAAATAACATTTACTTCGGAGTCAGATCCCCGGGCAATCATGCCAAGAAGTATAGACTTCCCTACCCCACTACCGGCAAAAATTCCAATCCGTTGTCCTATACCCATAGGTATAAAAGTATCGATAGACTTAATTCCAGTACTGAAATGCTCAGAGATCAAACCTCTCGATAAAGGATTGGGGGGTTCTGCATGAAAACCATCTCTATGTGGTGCGAGCAAAGGACCTTTACCATCTAACGGGCGCCCCATACCATCAATAATCCTGCCTAGAAGCGAAGATCCGCTGGGTACTGAATTAGAATTTTTCTTAGAAATAACTTTGCAACCAGGATGGATAAGATGAACACTTTCTAATGCCATTAAAAGAACTGCGTTTTCACGAAATCCAACTATTTGTGCTTCTATACTCTGCCCATGTCTCTCAGATGTGATTGAACAAACTTGTCCAATTGAAGCTTCAGGTCCCTCTGATTCAATAATCAAACCGGTTACTTTTTTAACAGTGCCAATTTTATCGGTAGTACGAACACCGCGTATACCCTGTTCCATAAAAGAAAATCTTTCATGCAAAGAATCAATCATTTCCCTTAAGTTCCTCCTCTATCTTGCGCAGTTTTGTGGCAATTCTACCATCCAGAAGACCAAACCGGCTTTTAATTTGACAATCACCACTTTGGAGCGAACCATCTTCGAAAAATTTCACTTCAGGATATTCACTCAAGAGTGCATCATCGCCATCTAGCCCGTCAAAAATACCTGCTATAGCACTGGCAAAACCTTCACCTTCTTCCTCATCCCCGGAACTAGAATCGTCCACAGTTTTACGTAATCCTTTAAGAAGTTCGAGATCCGAAGGTGATAGAAAGACCTCAAGTTTTTCGTCTTCTTCAGAAAATTCTGCGATCATTGACTTAACTAACTCCTCAATCGAATTTCCATCAAGCGTGATTTGTCCAAGCACTCGTTCTGCGATACCCAGAACCAAGTCCGGAAGTCGATTTTCTAATTCGCCAACGGTAGAAAGAACCTTTTGGTTTATATCGCCGAGGAGTTGATTTTGCCGAGTTGCAATCTCTTCTCTTAATTTTTTAACTTCTGCCTGATAAAAAATAGTAGCTTCTTGTTTTCCACGATTGTAGGCTTCTTGCTTAGAATTATCGCTGACGGAAACAGGAATATCCGGTTTTCCAATGTAAGAAACTTTAAACCCAGAAGGCTGAGTAGGGAAAGATATGGATTTATTGAACGACAACGTCGCTGCCTCCAGTGTCGAGGATTATTTCCTCATCCTCTTCGAGTTCGCGAACGATTTGGATAACTCGATCTTGTGCTGCCTCAACTTCTGACAGACGCTTGGGTCCAAGAAAGCCAAGTTGTTCCTCCAAAGCTTCAACCGCTCTTTTCGACATGGTTGTATAAATAACTTTCTTCAACTCTGCTGATGCATTTTTTAAAGCTATAACAAGATCATCCTGATCAACCTCCTTGGTAATTTTACCAATATCTCCAGGACTAAGACGAACAAGGTCTTCGAAGCGGAACATTCGTTGCCTTATTGAACCACCAAGCTTTGGATTTCTCTTCTCGATACTTTTAAGTAGTTCTTTTCCTTCTTCCTTGTCGAACCAGTTAAGCAGATCAGCTGCAGATTTAACACCACCTGTTTTAACTTGAGGCGATTGCCCTTTTGAACCAACCCTAGATCCTAAAGTGTTGGCAACTACTTCGATCTGATCCATCGGGGTTGTTTCCATCGAGCCAACTCTTTCAATAACTTGTTCCTGAACATTCGGGGCCATTAATTGCAAAACCTCCGAAGCCTTATCTGCATCAACATTAGCCAAAACAAAAGCAATTGTCTGAGGTTGCTCGAATCGTAAAACATTGTAAATCTGACCGGAATCCATCTCTTTGATATCATCCATAAAATCTAAAGAATCCCTTACAGGTGCAATGCGGTTCATGATGTTATTTGCCTTCAATGATCCATGTGCCATTTCTAAGGTTTTTTGGGCAAAATTCATTCCACCAAGGTTAGAATTTACACTCGATTCAATGATCTCCGAGAATTCATCGAGAACACAATCCTTTAATTCTTGTTCAACGATTGGAAAATCTCCTATCTTTTTACAAATATTTTCGGCATCTTTGGCATCGAAACGCTTCAGGAGAGTCGAAGCTGCATCAGGACCCAACGCAATCATAAGCAAAGCAAGTTTATCGTGCTTTGCCATTTTTGTGTAACGATCTGCTACGCTTTCCTCTTCTTCAATTTCTTCCATGACTACTAGAAAGTTTTTTCTATTATTTAATCAAAAGCTGAAAGGATTTACTTAGCTCCAGTCTCTAAATATTTCCTTAATGCCGTTCCCACATTATCAGGTTTTTCCTGAATAAGATCATTCAGCAATTCAGGTGTTAGTCCACTACCTAGACTTCTAGTTCCGCTAAGAAGTTGCTGATCATCCTCATCAAGAACTTGGACTTCAGCATCACTTGGTTTGAATTTTTTGAGCATACGTAGAAACATAACGAAAATTACTAATGCGATTACTATACCGAGTAGATTTTTAATATGATGCCCATATGTTTCTAAGATGTGTTCAAATTGGTTTAGACTCTCACCCGCTGGACCCATAAAAGCTGGCAAAAACTCAACTTCATGAACGGTAACATGTGTTTGCAGGTCAACTTGATCGAATCGTGCACCAATTGCATTTACTACCGCGTCATGGATACTTTGAATTTGATCAGTAGTTCTTGGTGATTCTCCTTTGGCAATTAGTACCGCAGCACTACGACCAATAATCGCTCCTGGTTCTTGCATTTCTTCTTTAAGTGTTCGGCTAATTTCAAAATCCGTGGTTTTAGATTCACGCTTTTCATCACTCTGAGCCATAATGGGATCTTGCTGTGTCGCATCTTGGCTTACATTAGGAACATTAGCACCCATGCCGGTCGCGTTGCTCTGGGGTTGAGTTTCAACCGTCGTGGCTTCGTCTTTATCTGTTGTTGAAGTTCTAGGAACTTGCCCTTCCGGGTCAAACTTTTCATCCAGGAGAGTAGAAGATTTAGTATCTAAATTTACTGAAACACGGGCGACCACATTCTCTTTACCTACAATCCTGGCAAGCATTGTTTCAATCTTTTGCTCAAGTCTTCTCTCTTGCGCCTGATAAGCCTTCATCAGTTGCCCGGCGACTCCTGCAGCTCCACCACCATCCTCACTTTCATCCGAAAGTAAATTACCTTGATTATCCATCACGGCAACTTGGGATTTGTTCACTCCTTTAACTGCTCTGGAAACTAGAAACTGCACTGCAGTGACCGTACTTTTATCTAATGTGTTTCCACCAGTATCTACATACACAGAGGCACTGGGGCGATCGTTTGGATCCTCGCTAAGTAATAAATTGTTTTCAGGTTTAACTACAAAAACTTTAGCAGAGCGAATTGCATCCATCATGCTGATCGTTCTGGCTAGTTCTCCTTGAATGGCACGAGTGTGATTAGTTCTTTGGACAAAATCACTTATTCCAAAGTTACCTTCGTCAAAAATCTCAAAGCCAACATCCCCAGTTTTTGGTAAACCTTTCATCGCCAACTCCATTCTCATTGAAGCCCTTTTATCCTCGGGCACAAGAATTGAATCACCAGCCTCGTTATATTCATAAGGAATTTGATTGGTTTTAAGAATTTCAACAACCTCTCCAAGATCCTTCGCATCTGCACCACTTACAAGAACACGCATCTGTGTACTACCTCCAGAGAAAGAAAGAATGGCTGCACTCAATCCAATAATGCCGAAAGCAGCAACTACTAGAGTAATTTTTTTTCCGCTAGGTAAATTTTGCCATAGCTCGGAAAGTTTTTCAAATCGTTCCTTCATAGTAATAGATTACAGCACTACACTTGCATCCGCATAAGTTCCTTGTAGGAATCAACTAGTTTATTCCTGACTTCAATCATCAGATTGAAAGCCACTCCTGCTTCTTGTGACTTAACTACTGCTTCTTGAATATTGTCAGATCTTCCAAGGATTAAATCTTGAGTCTCTTTGGCAGAAACTTTCTTTTTGTGATCAACACCTTGAATAAACTTTTCAAACATCTGGGCAAAACCAGGTGCAGTAACTCGATCAACCGGAGATGTTCGATCCAGAGCAATGGTACTTGCTCCGTTGGCAAGCATACCGTTTGGAGAGCCAATACTGTTTGATTTATTCTCAAAATTCTGAGCAAACCTATCGGCTTGACTGTTTGGTCGAAGGTTAGGATTTTGCGTTAACAAATCGTTGAGGCTAGGTAATGCGGATATTTCGTTCACGATCTAAATTATTTTCCAATAGCCATTGCTTGTTGGGCCATTCTTCTTGAGGTTTTTACAACAGTTAAATTTGCTTCGTAAGCTCTGGATGCACTTATTAAATCAACCATTTCACGAGATACATCGACATTAGGCATTTCTACCATTCCATCTTCATTGGCATGAGGATGCCCGGGATTGTAGATCATTCTGCCAGGAGTTTCATCATCGATTACATCGGTTACTCTTACGCCTTGGTAAAGATTTTCGTCCACATAACCAGGAACTCTTCTTTCAGGAGTCTTAATAAATTCTTCAAATACAACTTCTTTCCTCTTGTAGACATTACCGGATGCATCTTGTGTGGTGTTAGAATTCGCAATATTTTGGGCAATTATTTCTAATCGAATCTTTTCGGCAGATAAAGCACTCCCCGTTGATTCAATTCCTGGTATTAAATTCATGCTCATGGTAAAAATTTCCTACTAAACGCGCCCTCTTATTGCTTGATTGATAGTTTTGATTGTTCCTCCTACAGCACCTGTAAGGTATTCGTAATTCAACGCATTTCTGTTCATTGCCAACATTTCCTCGTCCACTTGTACAGTATTTCCATCCATCCGCACTGGTTTAGCTTGTCGATCTTCTGCACTTCTTGGGAGTAAAGCTTTCACTCGACGAAAGTCACTACGGTCTACTGCCCTTCTAAGTTCAACGGAAAAGTTTTTAGGTAAATCCCTTCGCTTAAAACCTGGGGTTTCTACATTGGCGATGTTGTTCGCTAAAGTCTCGTGCCTCAACTGGGTAGCATCAAGAAGCTTCTTGGAAATAAGATAGTTTTCTTGACTGTATAGATTATCGAGTACGGCTGCCATACGATTTACAGTGCATTAATCATGCCAAGTACAAATATGAAATATCTGTAAAAGAGTTACCCTAACAATGTCAGCAAGTTGGTTGCCAATATTGCATTTTAAATATATCAAAAAATCTCATAAGTATGAAAACTCCACACTTTGAAAATTGCCAAGTTGCCTTAAACCCAGATGGGTCGATTTACGAAGTTTCAAAAGAATTCTGTGATTGGATAGGAATTTCTTCGGATAAAGTTATTGGGGAATCATTTCGACAGCTAATGATCGGAATAGAGCAATCTTGGGATTCATCTCTACCAACGAAGCTTTATTCAGATCATGAAAAATTTTTTCTTCCACTTGTAGCAAGTGATCGAAGTTCATCCATTGGTCTTCACATTACTCTTCAAAGGTATGAAAAACTTAAAGTTTCAATTCTATCTATAACTACAGGACTTGCACCCCATGATTCCTTGAAGGATGCTTTCCTCGGAGATTTGATGCAAAACCCAAAAGCCATCGCGAGTACTCTTGTAAGGCTTCAAAAGGCAGAAAGTCGCCTATCAGATTACATAAGTAATTTCCCTGGGATATTCTTCACTCAACGCCCCGACATGACATTTAGCTATTTGTCAAAAGGAATTCGTCCACTATTCCCCGAGGACTACAGAGAATTCTCTAGGGATAGTGGTTTATTTCTATCCAAAATTTTTGAACAGGACAGGGAGCACTTCGTCAATGAAACAAACCCGCAGAAACAAAAAAATCAAACATACAGCTTTACCTACCGTGTGGTTTTACCCCCAAGTAATCAAATAATCTATTTTTTGGATGTTCGTACTCCAAGTATGACTAAACACGGGAAACTATTAGGGTATGATGGAGTACTTATCGACATAACTAGGCAGGCAATAGCTGAGCACCGCTTGACTAATTCAGTATGGAGAGAAGGTCTGGCTACTCTAACCAATGGTCTTGTTCACGATTTCAGTAACCTTATGGCAGGAATTTTTTCCATCAGTGAATTATACTTTGGTATGATGGAAAAAGATGACCCTATGGCAAACGGTATGGGGCAAATTAAGAAAAGTGCGATGCAGGCACAGAAGCTAGTAAGGAGGATTATTGACCTCCATCGAGAAAAACCTGCAAATCGTGCGGTCCAAGACCTTAGGCTTCTCTTAAAAGATCAGATGGACTTATTGGAAATAATTATTCCAAGAAGTGCAAAAATTAAGACAAGTTTCGGCAAAGATGCACTTCCCGCATTCATCGAAGAAACAGGATTTAGACAAGTTATTCTAAATTTGGCAATTAATGCAAGAGATGCAATCGGTAGGTCAGGGAAAATATCAATCTCAATTCGAAGAGTGGACAAAGGTTCATTGCTTTTATCCGGCAAAGGCAACTCCCTGCCTAAGGCAAAATGCATTGGGGCCGAGGTTTCTATATCTGACAATGGAAAAGGGATCCCCGAAGATATAAGAGAGAATCTTTTCGCACCCTTCTTTTCTACTAAAGATGCATCGAAAGGTTCTGGGTTTGGTCTATATAATTCCAAGTTATTTATCGAAGACCATAATGGAGAAATAGGATTTATATCAGAAGAGGGGAAAGGTAGTACATTCTTTCTATTTATCCCGTTATTTATAAACGATGAATCAAAAAAGAAGAATTTGAAAAAAGCGAGACGTGCGACGCGTGAATTCGTAAAAGTAAGAAAATCGACCCCGCCTAAAAACTCACCTGCCTAATCTTCCATTTTTAATGGAACAAGTACGCCATCTTCATATTGCATCACAGATCGAATATTTCCACTAGTTCCATAAAATGTCATTTTCCCATGCAGTTTTCCATCCTTGTAATTTGCTTCAACCCATGAACCGTCTACGGATTTCCTTATTGAAACGCCTTGTAATTTTCCTTTTTCATATCCATCCAGACTCAAACGACTAGAAGATTTCCTTTCAACCGATCCTGTAAACGGTTGGTCATCCCCTTTCCTGTAAAGGGTTTCATCAAAATCTGATGAATCTAAGATTTGTTTAGATTCAAAAGAATCTTCAAATGTATCAAACCCACCCTTCCATTCAATTTCATCAGGCTCTTCAATATCTTCGGAACAAGAAGTTGAAAACACAATCAACATGGTAGATAATAATAAACCATTATAATGATTTAATTTAGATATATTCTCTAAAATCATAAAGTTCTGGATCTCTCTTGGATCGGTTGAGCAATAGCTTTCTTAACTTTGATTGAGCTGATTCTTCTTCCCCTTCAACCGTTGCTCCAGCATCACCATCTTCTCCCATAAATTCACCTATCCGGGCCTCTAAATCTTCTGGATTCATACCCTCTTCAAGTTTTCGAACAACCTCCTCCATAGGCTCATCCATTGTTTCGCCGCTTAACTCGCACATTCTACGCATCAGTGATCCCATTTGCTTAGGATCGGGATTATCTTCATCCATTCCTGAAATAGAGTGCTCAAGCTCCTGCATCATTTGACTAGCTTGATTCTCATCCATACCTGCAAAGGGGTCATCCGGATCATTATTTATTGGTTCTGTTTTCGGTTCGTCATTCTGCTTGCCGGTTATTGAAAAACCCGAGACTAGCTTCTGCATTTTATTTTTTTTACCATCAGGGCACTTTGGTACCAGCTCAGAGAAGCTAAATGATGGTGCATAAAAAGAATAGATTTTACCTGTATCAGGAGAATGAAATTCGTAGATTGGCATTGTTTAATATTATTATAATTGTATTAACCATTTATAAGCAAAAATGGAAGTTCAGAACTTATAATTAAGCATCATGTATAAATTTCTGTATGTAATTTATTTCCCCAAAAGTAAAGCTATACGAAAAATCATTCCCTTCCTTTACGCTAGTTTCCTGCAACTCATTACAGGAGTCCCCAAACCAGAAGCCTTAAAAAATTTCGATGTCGCAGAATTTGCGATTATGTTTTCTGAACAGTTGTATGATTATCCTTATTGGCTCCAGGATCTAAGTCACCTCCCTCTTTTCCTCACCTTCACCTGGATGTCACATTGGTTTTTCTCTGGTCCGAACCCCTCATTTGATTTAAACCGGAAAGCTGTCATCGCCTCGATTATATACGCGGTTTTTAACGAAGGAATTCAAGCGATCATTCCTGACCGATTCCCATCTTTAGGAGATTTAATCATGAACTTACTTGGAGTGATCTTAGCAATCTTTGTATATAAAATGCTGGGAAAATATTTATGTTCAGTCAACAGGACTTAGAGTTTTAGAGGGAATCCAAGGCATTTTTCCTATCAAAGAAAGTAGGATGTGAATAGTGGAAAAATACAAGTAACCAATGCGGGGAAGGATGGGAAAGATTTTCTCGATATAATTGTCGTAACGCTTCGACCAATTCATTTCCACCATTCATTGCCTCTTTAGCAAAACGATCGGCTTCGTATTCATGTTTACGGGAGAAAATATTTGAAATTGGCGACAACCAATATGTAAAATTGGGGATTATCAAAATGGCTCCGATAAGAACCGCACTCATCGAACCGATATATTGAGCAGGTAAATTCAATCCACTAAATAACCATTCTTGTAACATACCTAATGAAAGCAGATAAAAACCGAGCAAACCAGTAAGAAAAGAAAAGAACAAACGTTTAGGGATATGCCCTTTCTTGTAATGCCCGATTTCATGAGCAAGAACTGCCTCAACTTGACTTTCTTCCATCTGATTGATCAATGTATCGTACAATACTATTCTACGAAACTTTCCAAATCCTGTAAAAAAAGCATTGGAATGAGAAGACCTCTTACTGCCATCAATAACATCGATTGTTTGGGCTGCAAAACCTGTTCTCTTCGCCAAATCAAAAAGTCTTTCTTTCAATGAACCATCTTCAAGTGGCGAAAGTTTATTAAAAAGTGGTAAAATAAATTTCGGCCAAAGTACCATCATTACTAATTGAAAAAGAAAGAAAGCACTAAAGGCAAAAAACCACCAGTATTCAGACAAATCAGATAAAATGCGAAACAACCAAATAAGTAGTCCGAAAATAAGAGTGCCTAAAATTAGACCCAAGATATTCTCTTTCAATTTATCAACCACCCACAACTTTGGATTTGATTTATTAAAGCCAAACTTCTCCTCCAAGTGAAATTGCTTAAACCAATCGAAAATTAAACCCGGAAACTGAACTACAAGTAAAAAAGCCACCGAAATAAATGCACATTGAAATATTCCTGCTGCTTTCGTGACATCCCAGTTTTGAAAAACCCAAGGAAAAAGAAATATGATTATAGGAATAAAAAGAACGAAGCTAAAAAAATCCTGGCACAAGGAAAATTTCGTTTTCCCAATTGTATAGTCAGTGGCGTCCCGCCACTGGGTTTCGTTCATTATAGCTTTGGTCTCTTCAGGTTGTAGGTCCTTCGACTTTAATAGTTTCCTTAAATTTAAAAGATTAAGACAAGATTCAAAACAGACATGAAGAAGAGCAAAGGCTACAATTATAATTTGAAGGTCAGACATTTAAATTATCCTACCACAATCAGCGGAAATGTCTATGGCCATTACCTTCATTTTACAGGATTGCGAAATGCTTTTTTCAAACTATTGTGAGTTGTGATGCCTACAAGTAATAATCCATCTCCACAAAAAGAGCACATAAATCTTAAATTCGAAGATGCAATCAATCAGCTTGATGAAATTGTTTCAAAAATGGAGCACACTGAAGTTGACCTAGATTCAATGATTAAAAATTACCAATCAGGCATATCACTACTCAAACACTGCCAAAAAAAGATAGAGGAAGCTGAATTCAAACTCAATGAGGTTTCTTCCGACAAGGTGGATTCTGACCACAACTAATTATGTCACTGTCTAGTTCTGCGGATTATTCCATTCTACCAAAAGTCAACTCTCCTGCTGATCTAAGAAAGCTACCTAAGGAAGAGCTAAGCATTCTTGCTAAAGAAATCCGGCATCGACTTATTCAGGTAACATCAAAGAATGGCGGTCATGTTGGTCCAAACCTTGGCGTGGTTGAACTAACTATTGCCCTTCACTTAGCTTTCGATTCCCCAACAGATAAATTTTGCTGGGATGTATCTCATCAAGGTTATGTACACAAAATTCTTACAGGTAGGAATGATGAACGTTTTGACAAAATTAGGAACGACGGAGGATTAAGTGGTTTCCTCAATATCGAAGAAAGCTCACATGATTCATTTGGAGCAGGGCACGCGGGAACCGCCCTTTCGAGTGCACTAGGAATGTGCGTTGCTAGAGATCTAAAAGGAAGCAGCAACCATGTTGTCTCAATTGCTGGTGATGCAGCATTTACATGCGGTATTACTTTGGAAGCACTTAACAACATCGCATGTACAACAAAAAATTTCATTTTAATATTAAACGATAATGAATGGTCTATTGCAAAAAATGTTGGTGCTCTAGCGAAATACTTTAACGAATTAATAACAAAGCCTGTATATAATAGATTTCACAAGGAAGCTGAATCTTTTCTTTCTCAAATTCCGTATGGTAAGTCTTTCATTAAATTAGTTTCTAAAGCAAAACGAGATACCAAAGAATTAATTGCACCCTCGAGTATCTTTGAGAAGCTCGGCATCCGATATTTAGGGCCTATTGACGGGCATGATATCGAAGGACTCGTACACTTTTTCGAGTTTGCAAAAAAATCAAACGAACCAATCGTACTGCATTTGCTAACTAAGAAAGGTAAAGGTTTTCCCGTTGCTGTTGAGGAGCCCGAAAAATGGCATGGTGCAGGTCCATTTGATTTAAGCACAGGGAAAGCTCCTCCAAGCACGAAGAATGCTCCACCTAAATATCAGGATGTTTTTGGATGCTGCCTAGCGAAACTAGCAAAACGAAATAAGAAAATTGTTGGTATCACCGCCGCTATGCCAAGTGGCACCGGACTGGATGCCCTTCAAAATACGATTCCTGAAAGATTTCATGATGTTGGCATTGCCGAAGAACACGCTGTGTTGCTCGCTGCAGGTATGGCATCTCAAGGCATGAGTCCAGTTTGTGCAATTTATTCCACATTCTTGCAACGGGCATACGATCCAATCATTCATGATGTTTGCCTGCAAAATTTACCCGTCACCTTCTGCTTGGACAGGGCTGGGCTTTCTCCTAACGATGGTCCCACCCACCATGGGCTTTTTGATCTGTCTTATCTTCGCTGTGTTCCAAATTCTATTATCATGGCTCCATCCAATGAAGATGAACTTCAGGATATGATACATAGCGGGATTTGTTACAAAAAACCCTCATTTATTCGTTACCCAAGAGGATCGGGTACTGGAATTAAACTCAAAGAAAATCCCGAACAACTTGATTTAGGAAAAGCTAAGGTTGTACAAGATGGAGAAATACTTTCTATTTGGGCACTTGGGAGTTTTTTAGAAAATGCAAAGGAAATTTCTAATTTGATCTCAGAAAAATATGGTTTTACCCCAACGATAGTTGACCCAAGATTTATTAAACCCTTTGATGTAACTCTACTGGAAGAGCAATGCACTTCCCATCAATGTATAGTCACCATGGAAGACAATGTCCTCGCCGGAGGTTTTGGCTCCGGTATTCTCGAAATATTGGAGATTAAGAAAATGCAGTTCCCATTGAAAAGGATCGGTTGGCCGGATCAATTTATTGAGCATGGAAATTCTATTGAATCTTTAAGACAAAAATACGAGTTGGATAATCAATCAATTTTCCACAATATAGATGTTTTCCTACATGATATAAATGTCACGCTTCCAAGCGTTGCAGTATAGTTAGTTTTAAAACTGAGACCACACTTTATTCTTAAAGTCGTAAGCGTTTAGCTCCGGACTCGGACCATTTTCGGTCCAAAAAACCCAAGAAGAAATATCAGAGCGGTATAGATAGCCCGAACTCTCATTCTCCCACAAGCTATGCTCCGTCCATAACCACCCCCACCCTTCTTTCCAGAGCCAAAATGAGTCGTTATCAATCTCTTCGAGAAATAACCACCCCAATTGATAATGAAAACTCCATCCGTTTTCGAAATCTAATCTATTACTAATCAAGGAATTATTATTTTCAGAATTCCCAGCATCTATATCTTGGTTGTCCTCTATTTTATTTAAGATCAGTTTAACTTTAAACATATTTGATTCACCCGAATTGTCAGAAGCAAATATTTTTAAATCAAATTCACCCGAGGTATTATTATTATCTAAAATTAGCAGCGCTTGATCAGCATGGCTTCTTTGAACCGTAGCCCAACTTGGTCCCTCTACATGTAAGTCTACATCATCTCCGTCTAGATCAAAAATCTTGAATTCAACTTTTTTATTTTCTCCCTCGAACATAACAATTTCTTTGGGAATATCTAATTCAGGCAAAACATTCTCCTCAGTTGATAATTCTAAATTAAACTTTAAGCGTAAATCATCATCGCTCTGCGTTTCAATGATAGAAAAATCGAATGGTATAATTGCTTCAAAATTAGGTGCGATTCCATGAAATCGCACATTACCTAGACTATCAATCTCCACATGTATCCATTTATAATTTTTCTCTTCATCAAATAATGAAACTTCAAACATACCATTTTTAACGGACCAAGATTCTGTATATATAGTGAAATCAAATGGAAATGATGAATTAAGGTGGGTTGGTGGGGCATTGAGAGCTCTAGGTTTATTTGGCTTTTCTCCAAAGGTATTGAGGAAAGACTGCTCAGTTTTTGTAATAGGCGAATAAGTCTTTCCGCCCACAAGCATAAACTCATTCGTCATAACCCCTAAAACATCAATTCTATCTTCTTTAACAGTTGAAAGATGATAGTTATCAAAAAGTCGATGATTTTCAGTGTGAATTTTAGATATTAATGCATCACTAGATCCCATTGCTTGAAAAGTTTCATTTCCAACTTTGATATTTTGATAAAAACTGGATGCAACAACATATGAATTCAGCCCAATACAGCTCATAGAGGTTAAACGGTCGTTCCATGGACCACCGATACTAGAGTAGTGGCTGCTTAAAAGCCCATTCTCTGTTGAACTATTAAAAATATCGAATCCTCCATTAGAGGAAAGGTTGCCGTTTGCCCAAGATAATTCCTTTTCAAATTCAAAGGAAAAAACAACTAAATTAGAAGTAGGTGCTCTTGCTAATAAACCATTATTTATTCGACCGGATGAAAAATAGTTACTTTCATTAACTAGACTACCGTTATCATCTAATTGAATTAAACGGAAAAACATTTTTGGATTTGTTAATCGATCCGCCTGATTATCGACCTCGCCTACCATTCCAACTACAGATTGATTGTTTTTTAAAGGAACAATATCATTAGCGTAATCATCTCCGCTCTCGCCAAAACATTTAACCCATTTAAAATCATAAAAATTCAGTCGATCAATTTGAGCAACGAAACTATCACTAGAATTACCTTTTGCCGTATATTCATTTCCTCCGAACTTAGTCGATGAATTAAAGGAACCGCAAATTATCAGATTCTCTTCATTGACTAATATGCCACCAGCTTTTTCTGCATACACATGACCAAATTGTTTGCTTTGGATGATATTACCATTTCGGTCAACTTCTAGAATAAACAGGTCTGAAGAACCTCTCGAAGAAAGTACTTTTGAACCGACCCTCAGTGAATTACTAAAATTACCATAAAGAAAAACAGTACCTTCTTTAGAAACCTTTAAATCAGCTAGATGGACCGGTGATCCAGAATGAATCGAAATAATTTCTGTTAAAGTCATATCTTCAGACAAATATTTTAATTTGTAATTATAATTCGAAGCATTTGTAGACTCCTCAGGGAAACGACCAGCAACTACCCATCCAAAATCAGAAAACCCCGAGATATGGGAGAACTCATCACGACGATTAAGGGCAATATAAGAATTATCGTTCTTTTCGGGTAGTAAGCCTAATTCTCGATCCAACTGCTCGTTTCTCTTAAATGTTACGGGTATCTTTTTTTCTTTATACGCTCCATCAATAGTGAAAACCACTACACTCAAATCGTCCACATTCTCAATATCTTCCAGAAGTAAGTCTTGGGTATTTCCAGAAATTTGTGCGGTGCCATTTGCTCCATCGATTTCTGTTAATTCCATCCATGAAGGACCTGATTTAATTTCAAAAAATAAATACTCAGGATGTAATGCATTCAATTGAAAAGAAAATGAACCGAGGTTTTCGATTTCTAATTTCTCTGTCGTAATTATCGGTAGACCTGTTTTCGGAAGCAATGCAACTCCATGAATTTCCTCTGAGGTAGTCTGAGAAAAAGCCACATCATCTTGATACAATCCTAAACTCGTTTGGAAAAAAAGAAAAGGCGTACCGTAAGAGTTTAACTTCAGTGAATTGACTGTTTCATTACCATCTCCCCCGATATGCTTATCCCAAATTTGTCCACCATCATCAGCATCCAATAGAGACAACTGCAAGTCACAGCCTCCCTTGGCTACTAGTGAACCAATAGCATGATTTATCTCACCTGAAAACTCTTGGACCACAAATAAATCTCCCCAATAATCAATTTCAACATCACGGATGCTTGAGACTCCTGAACTGGGAAAAGATCTTGCCCAACTAAGGTTCCCATAACTATCAGCAGAAATAATAAAAGCAGTTTGTTGCATACTTGAAAAAACTAATTGTTGCTCACTTGAAACAGCTCCCGAAAAATCTCCTCCTATAAACAATCTATTATTACTAACCTCAAAATCATGCACAGAAACACTTTCATTGGAATCAAACCAAAATTCATCCAATACTTTAAATGTTTCATCAATTGTCAAAAAATGTGCTCTATTAGCAACGCTGCCTGCAGGTACTGTTAATGCAACATATTTGTCTCCTCCAAAGCTTTTAAAACTCTTCAACTTAGAACCTAAAATTAATGGAATACTCTTACTTGTAGATAAATCTCCTTCTGCCGAAAATCTGCATACAAAAAAGTTTGATGCATTAGACTCTAAACTATTTGCATAATCGTCAAAATAAAGATCAGAGGAATAATTTCCCGCGAGAACCACATCCCCTCCGTTATCAACGAGTAAGCTTAAATTGTTTAAAGGAGTTGTTGTCCCAATAGTTTTAATCCAAACCAACTCCCCAATATCTGAATATGCGGCAAGAAAAGTACTATGATTAAAATCCGATGAAACTCTTTTTGAAGAAACGGTCAATAATCCTGAAAAATCCCCTGCTATATAAGTTCTCTCAGGACTTCTTGCTATTTTAACTAAACTCACATTCTCTGCGAAGAATTCTGAATTAACTCTCCATGCCGAGAAATCACTTGCCAACGATATCCATGACGATGTTTTCAAATCAATAGCATCTGTGAGTTCACCGTTGATTTCTAGTGTCTGAAAAGATGAGGAAATTATATCAACTTCGTCATTTTTTCGCCACCCATATTCCTTACTTTCACCAAGAAACTTAATCCGGTTTTCACTTAAAACTAAAGCACTACCTTCGTACTCTTTTATTAGGCGTCCTGCATGGGCTTTATTACCGAAAATATCAGCCACCTCGTATTCCATTTTGCTAAAACCATAATCATCAGTCCCCCCTTCTGTAACTTTCACATCACTAGTTAAATCATTACTCCTTGCATCCGTTGCATCGTAACCGCGTTCTTGAAAAGGTCTAAGGTTTGAAATCCTCACAACAGAATCCCCCTGTAATATAATTTTGGGTGGTCTTCCATCTGTTACATTTATTTCAAAATCCAGCTCCTCCGTACTACCCTCTCCTCGCACACTTACTACCATACTGTAAACCCCGGCACTTCCGATCGGTGCAACTCCACTGATCTCGTAATTATCATCCGTTCCTTGCGAGAGGTTTACCCACTCAGGGCGGTGCAATATTTTCATTTCAATATCAGCTAATTCATTAGATGAGTTAACGAATATTATTTGCGAGAAACCTTGCGTTTCTTTTATTGAAATTGGTCCGCTTACACCTGAGACGGTCAGATTATTATCCCAATTAACAATTGGTTCAATAACTATGGAATCACTACTAACACCATCGGTAGATTTTATTTCAAATTTATCATAATTTGATTTTATTGCTGTTGGTTTAAAAAGGAATTTGTCAGGAAGACTACCATTTCCTTCTACAACTATTTCTCCATCGGTATATTCATCACCATCAATCAATGACCACATGAGAATGTCACCATCTAAATCGATTGCTCTCATTGAGTCGTAATTAGAAATGGGAACCCCGTCCTGGCTAAAAATTACCTGCAGTGCAGTCGGTATAATTGAAGGGGGTGAATTGACTCCATTCACATCAAAAGTAATACCCTGATTTGAAATTAATCCCGTATCGTCAATTAATACAATAGTGTATGGAAAAACCTTTCCATTTACTCCAACTTGAGGAACTCCACGGAGAAAAAACTCACCTGTTATATTTCCTTCATCTACGCTTAACCAGGGGTCAACTTCCCAAGAAGGGCCAACAAGGCGGCATTGAATCTCTTGAGAATCAACATCCCCAGCAAGTATCTTCAATTCAAATAAATCACTCTCATTAACAATATAAGAGGATTGCAATGCAGTGATAAAATAAGGAGGATCAGGAACTTCAGACACTCGAATCTCAAAATCCATTTCAGTAGTTCTATCACCTTCATCCATAATTAAACTGAAATAATCTATTCCTGAAAAGTTTTTTGGCGGAGTGTATTTGAAAAGACTGGGTTTCCCTCCTGCCCCCCCAACGCTAAGATTGCTACCAATGATAGAGTTTCTGGCAATAGACCAATTAATTTCAGCGTAATCATCACTATCAGGATCAGGGTTAACTGCCATGAATCCCTTTGGGTTTATCCAATTACTTATTTCTTCATCTTCTTTGAGATAAAGTGTAATATTTTTCAAAACTGTACTAGTTTTTAGTGATTTAAATACTGGCGGAAAATCTCTTACGATAAGATTGAGTAAGAATGTTTGAGTTGTAGTGTTACCAGCTAAGTCAAAAACATTAATCTTTATTCTGTGTAATCCAGCATCGGAGATACTCGCATTTCCGTGAAGTTTCCCTTGCCCATTTCCCTGATCTTCAAATTTCAGCCAACTTGGAAGAGAGGCGGCAATTACAGTTAATTCATCTTCGGGCATATCTCCGTCAGTAGCTTCAAATTGATAAGAAAAAGGCTGATCCTCATATGCCTCCTTGGGTGGAGATGTTAAAATAGCGGGAACATCCTCAACTGGACTTATATTAATAGTAAAACTTACCTCATCAAACTTTGAATCTCCATTTGTTGTGCCTGAGTCATCCACTCTTACAGTAAATTGGTCATTACCATAGTAGTCATTGTGAGGCGTGTAGAAAACGGATTGTAAATTTGTAGCGGCAGAAAAGGAAATATCTCCATGGTTAGGACCATTTATAATACTCCACACATGACCACTAGATTGATCTTCATCGCTCACTGTCAGATCGATTAACTTCGCAGAACCTTGATCTTCATCTATATCCAAGTCATCAAACCCAACATTAATTTGAGGTGGATAATTAAGTACAACCACTTTGATATCAAAAGAAAGAGTGCTGAATAGATCTGTGTGATCAATCACTTTTACTTCAAAGGTGCTATTTCCCTCATCCTCTACAGCGGGACTGCCTGACAAATAAAGTTCACCTGATGTAAAATTACTTTCATTTACTGATAGCCAGTCCGGTTTAGAAAGAATTTCATATTTATTCAGATCATTATCTCCATCTATAAAAGTAACCAGTTGCTGGACAAGATCGCCATCTTCATAACTTAAAACCAAACCATTTTGGTTAGAGGTAAAAATTGGCGTATCATCAGCACTTAAAATCGTAAAATAATATGTGAATTCATCTGTATCAATACCATCACTCACTTCAATAGTAACGAAATCATTTCCATAGAAATTCTTAATGGGTGAATACTTTATAAATGAGAAATCATCTTCATCAGTAGAAATGACGACTTCTCCATTTGATGGTTCCGCAACGACTTCCCATAACAATCTTTGATTATTTTGATCTGTGCAAGTTAATGGATTCTGCATTTCCCAATAACCATCCTCTACCATTTCAACATTTAAAGATTCACCTTCGTTGATCACAGGTGGAGCATTTTCAAGTAAAACATTTACACTAAATATTTGAGTGCCATGCAAACCGGTATTATCAACGACACCTAATGTAACTTCAAATTCCCCTACATCACCTACATCGGGTTTTCCTCTTATACTAGCTTTTGTAATATTGCCTTCTGAATCATCAACCGTATTAAGCCAAGATACATCTAGTGGAATATTCGAAAAAGTGACGGATTGGTTTACATCACCATCTACTGCAAAGTAATTATAATACCACTCATATCCGACAACTGCATCGGTGTATTTTGGGACTGAACTTATTACCGGATTATCCTCTACACTTCTTATGCTGATTGGAATGGTAAGAGTATCGCTTGAATTACTATCTACTGGGGGGTTGAAAATCTTTACCCTGACATTATCAATTCCACTAAAGTTTCCATCAGGAGTGTAATCTATAAAAGCTGCACTCCCCTGAATATCTAATGTAATATCGCCATAACTTGGCTGCTCCAAAACTTGCCATTCCACAGATTCATTTGGATCATCACTGAGGTCATAGTAAGTCAAAGGTATTCTTAAACTTACATCTTCGTCAGTAAAGCGGGTTTCATTATCTTCATTATAAAATGTCGGCGGATAATTAATTGGAATGACTCTCACTAAGAGAATCTTAGAGTCACTCAATCCCCCAGGGTCTGTTACAGTCAAAGTAACTTCATCAGGACTAGCTTTATAATCATTCCA
>JAOFOL010000013.1 GCA_028042835.1 Opitutales bacterium
GTTGTCAAGGAAGGATCAACGGAAACAACATTGTTCTGAGCAAGTTCCACAGTTACTAATGCAGTTTTTTGTTCAAATGGTGACGCTTCAATAATTAAAGTACCAGGGTTGTAAGTAATTGAATAATTGGATGGAATAAAATTCGGACCCCGAGCTAAGTTTGGAACAATATCATAAGTTCCGAGACCCGCATTTTCGTTTCTTCCTTCACTAAACATAGATACAAAGAAAATTTCTTCACCACCTTGGAGTCCATTGACCTCAAACGCCTCTTCATCTAGAATAGCTTCTCTGCCGTAGGTTTTAATTTCATCTTTAGCTTTTACATACAAAGACGCCGGTTGGATCGTTACTGGTGCAGTCAGTTTATTTAGGACAGGAATAATGTAATTACTTGCCAACCCTCCTGAACTTTCGGACATGTCCTCTAATGTGATTGCACTTATATACTTATCTAGTTCAGCAACATCTTTAGAGCTCGCAGTGGCTCCACTGAAATTTAATTTTTCGCCCTTTACTCCGGTGCTGATTATTATGTCAGCCCCAGTAAGGGTCTCACTTGTGTCATAAATGCGACTGGCACTCAGACCCACAGTCTTTTTACTTATAGTAACTGGTGCATTAATAGAATCTAGACTTGGTAAGTTGTAGTTACTAGCCAGCCCGCCTGATCCGTCGACAGCATCTGTTAGAGAAATTGTATCGATGTACTTATTTGCTACCGCTACATCCTTGGAACTCGATGTCGATCCTATGTGCGTCAATGTTTCTCCACCCACCCCGGTGGTGATGACTACATCACTTTCAGTAAGATCAATCGTTCCATCATAAATTCGTTCAGCAAATAAACCCACGGTCTTGGGATTGATAGTCACCGGAGAATTACCTGCATTTAAAGTAGGTAGTTTATAGTTCGTCACTAAACCTCCTGATCCATCAATCGCATTCTCCAAGGAAATATTATCGATGTATTTATTGCTTGCTGCCACATCCTTCGAACTCGATCTGGCTCCCCTGTAGCTCAATGTTTCACTTCCAACCCCAGTATTTAGAGTTACATATCCTGTCAAATCCATATCTGCATCATAAATTTTATTTGCGGATAAATTTACCGTCTTCCGAGAAATCGTGACCGGGGCATTAACGGAATCTAAACTGGGTAATTTATAGTTGCTATCCAATCCTCCTGATCCGTCCGTGGCAGCTCTTAAAGTGATCGCATTAATATATTTATTGGCTACTGCCACATCCTTGGAACTGGATATTGTTCCCGAGTGCGTTAAATTTTCAATGCCTATTCCGGTGGTGATGGTTACATCAGTTCCAGTCAGGTCTGCTGTTCCGTCATAAATACGGCTTGCACTCAGCCCCACAGTCTTTTCAGTTATAGAAACTGGTGCATTAATAGAATCTAGACTTGGTAAGTTGTAGTTACTAGCCATCCCGCCTGATCCGTCGACAGCATCTGTTAGAGAAATTGTATCAATGTACTTATTTGCTACCGCTACATCCTTGGAACTCGATGTCGATCCTATGTGCGTCAATGTTTCTCCACCCACCCCGGTGGTGATGACTACATCACTTTCAGTAAGATCAATCGTTCCATCATAAATTCGTTCAGCAAATAAACCCACGGTCTTGGGATTGATAGTCACCGGAGAATTACCTGCATTTAAAGTAGGTAGTTTATAGTTCGTCACTAAACCTCCTGATCCATCAATCGCATTCTCCAAGGAAATATTATCGATGTATTTATTGCTTGCTGCCACATCCTTCGAACTCGATCTGGCTCCCCTGTAGCTCAATGTCTCACTTCCAACCCCTGTCGTAATTCTTACATCAGTGCCAACTAAATCCATGGTTCCGTCATAAATTCTTTCTGCACTTAAACTTACGGTCTTCTCATTAATGGTCACAGGGGCTTTGATCGGATCCAAAATCGGTATTTGATAATTACTAGCTACGCCACCCGATCCATCCAACGAATTCTCTAAGGTGATATTGTCGATATACTTATTACTCATCGCCACATCTTTCGAACTCGCGGTCGCTCCGCTGTAATTCAAAGTCTCACTGCCTACTCCCGTAATCAGAGTTACATATCCGGCCAGATCCACTCCAGCATCATAGATTTTACTTGCTGATAAACTAACTACCTTCTCAGTAATGACCACCGGAGCATTACTCGCATCCAACGCTGGTATTTTATAATTACTCGCCAACCCACCGGTGCCATCGGTTGCATCGACTAAGGTGATCGCATCAATATATTTATTGCTCACCACCACATCCTTAGAACTCGCGGTCGCTCCACTGTAATTCAAAGTCTCACTTCCCACTCCTGTGGTGATAGTCAAATCGCTTCCAGATAGGTTTATGCTTCCATCGTAAATGCGACTCGCAGATAAACCGACTATCTTCTCAGATATGGTCACCGGTGCATTGATCGCACCTAAAGTAGGTGTTTGATAGTTACTGGCTAATCCTCCCGATCCATCAATCGCATTTACCAAGGTGATCGCATCAATGTATTTATTGCTCACCGCCACATCCTTGGCACTCGCGGTCGCTGCACTGTAACTTAAAGTTTCACTACCCACTCCCGTACTCAGGGTTATATAACCGGTCAGATCGACTCCTGCATCATATATCTTGCTTGCGGACAAACCAACCGTTTTCTCCGAAATGGTCACCGGTGCATTGACCGAATCTAAACTCGGCAATTTATAATTACTTCCCAAACCTCCCGATCCATCAGTTGCATCCACCAAAGTGATCGCATTAATATATTTATTACTCACCGCCACATCCTTTGAACTCGCGACCGCTCCACTGTAATTTAAAGTCTCACTCCCCACTCCCGTGGTGATCGTTAAATCCTCTCCTGTTAGATTTATGCTTCCATCGTAAATACGACTTGCCGATAAACCGACGGTCTTTGCTGAAATGATCGCCGGTGCATTGATCCCATCCAAACTCGGCAATTTATAATTACTTGCCAACCCTCCCGATCCATCAGTTGCATCCACCAAAGTGACTGCATCAATATATTTATTACTCACCGCTACATCCTTTGAACTCGCACTAGTTCCGCTATGACTCAAAGTCTCGCTGCCAACTCCTGTTGTAATTGTTACATCAGTACCAATAAGATCGATTGTCCCATCATAAATACGGCTAGCAGATAAATTTACCATCTTCTTACTAATCGTTACCGGTGCATTGACGGCGTCTAAACTCGGATTTTGATAATTGCTACTTAACCCTCCTGATCCATCTATCGCATTCTCTAGAGTGATCCCATCTATATACTTATATAATATAGCCACATCCTTCGAACTAGATGTGCCTCCACTGTAGCTCAAAGTCTCACTCCCCACTCCTGTTGTGATGGTTACATCATTGCCAGTAAGATCGATTGTTCCATCATAAATGCGATTAGCGGATAAATTCACAGTCTTCTTAGTAATCGTTACCGGTGCATTGGAGACATTTAAAATCGGTTTTTGGTAATTACTGCTTAATCCTCCTGAGCCATCCGTTGCATTCTCTAGAGTGATCCCATCTATGTACTTATTTAATACCGCCACATCCTTCGAACTGGATGTGCCTCCAGTATGGTTCAAAGTCTCACTTCCCACTCCTGTTGTGATTGTTACATCATTGCCAGTAAGATCGATTGTTCCATCATAAATACGATTGGCAGATAACTCCACAGTCTTGGGTCTGATCACATTGGATACATCTGCATGGAGTAATAATTTATAGTTGCCAGCATCCGTACCGCTTAGAGCAAGTCCGCTGAAACTCACCCTATTTGCGAGCAATACATTCTTTTCATTAAATTCAGCAGAGACTGAACCTGAATTAATTAAAAGATCATCCCCAGAGTATGGACTACGATCAGTTGAGCTACCTAATGCAGAAGAAACCTCATTTTGTAGTACAGCAGTTCCAAAGATTTGTGCGTTAGGATTCCCATCGTAACTTTTATCAGAACTTAACAATCCAATAACATTAAGCTCTTTTGTACTAATATTCGCCGTGGTGGCGGTTTGATCTGTTATTGCATAATTATCCTTATCAACTCCACCGTAACTGCTGCTCAAGTTCACCGTCTTACCTGCAGCCACATTCTTATCTGTAAAGACACCCGTGGTGGTCACTGTCACATCATCACCTGTTATCCAACCAACCGCACCGCTCACATTCACAACCACATCCGTTAAACTATTATAAACTTTGTCATTTGCAGTAAGCCCACTGATCGTAATGGGTTTGGCCGTGATATTCGCGGTGGTGGTCGATTGATTAGTAATCGTATAGTTATCTTTATCAGAACCTCCATAACTGCTGCTTAAATTCACCGTCTTACCCGAACCTTTGTTTTTATCTGAAAACGATCCGGTCGCATTTACTGTAACATCATCTCCTGTTATCCACCCACTTGCTCCACTTGAATCAACTCCCACTACAGTTGTCTGATCATAGATCTTATTACTTGCAGTGATTCCACTGATCGTAATCGATTTCTCAGTGATAGCTGCTGTGGTACTGCCCTGGTCTGTTATCGTATAATTATTTTTATCCACTCCTCCATAGCTACTGGTTAAAGTAACCGTCTTACCTGAACCTACATTCTTATCTGAGAAAAGACCAGTGGTTGCGACCGTCACATCATCACCCACGACCCATCCGCCTGCTCCACTCACATCAATTCCTGCTGTTATTGCCCGGTCATAAGTCTTATTGTTAGCGGCGATGCCACTCACCGTAATCGGTTTGGCTGTAATATTCGCTGAGGTGGTGGCTTGATCTGTTATTGCATAATTATCCTTATCCACTCCACCGTAACTGCTGCTCAAGTTCACCGTCTTACCTGCAGCCACATTCTTATCTGTAAAGACACCCGTGGTGGTCACTGTCACATCATCACCTGTTATCCAACCAACCGCACCGCTCACATTCACAACCACATCCGTTAAACTATTATAAACTTTGTCATTTGCAGTAAGCCCACTGATCGTAATGGGTTTAGCCGTGATATTCGCGGTGGTGGTCGATTGATTAGTAATCGTATAGTTATCTTTATCAGAACCTCCATAACTGCTGCTTAAATTCACCGTCTTACCCGAACCTTTGTTTTTATCTGAAAATACACCTGTAGTCGCCACGGTTACATCATCTCCCACGATCCACCCGACTGCTCCACTGACATTCACATTCACATCCGTTACACGATTATAGACTTTATTGCCTGCGGTTATTCCACTGATCGTAATGGGCTTGGCGGTTATATTTGCAGTCGTGCTTGTTTGGTCGCTGATCGTATAATTATCTTTATCAGCCCCTCCATAGCTGCTTGTCAAAGTAACCGTCTTACTTGAACCTACATTCTTATCTGAGAAAAGACCAGTGGTTGCCACGGTCACATCATCTCCCACAATCCAGCCACTCGCTCCACTCACATCCACACTGGCAGTTGTTAAACGATTATAAACTTTATGATTCGCATTTATTCCACTGATCGTAATGGGCTTGGCGATAATATCTGCAGTCGTGGTCCCATTATTAATCCGATAATTCCCGGCTGCGGCACCAGTTAAATTACCATTATTTAAACTCAAAGTAACCGTCTTCCCTGCACCTACATTCTTGTTGTTAAAATTTGCAGGATCCGCACCAAGAGAACCCGTATCCAAGGATACAACATCCGAAAATAAAATCCCGTTTAAAGTACCGTAATTACTAATGGTGGCATCGTTTGAGGCATCATAGACTTTATTTGATGCGGAAAGTCCGGAAATCGTTAAGAGCTTTTTGGTTTTACTTAAAGTTCCGTTCACATAAGAGATATTGTAATTATTGATATTAAAAGTGCCACCAGTCAAAGCACTTGGCGTAATATTGTAACTGTCAACATTGGCGGTGGCCAACTCACCACCTCCTGCAGCGGTTAAAGTTACCGAGCCTACCGACTCTCCGTTTTGTAAACCATAAGTTGCATTAGGTCCAACCTTAGAAAAAGCAGATGCACCATTCAGGGTAGCAGAGTTACCATATACCTTGGATTCATTATTCGCCTTGATACGAAGATTCCGTTGGTTGATCGTAACATAATTATTTGCTGCATGGTGAGAGGTTAAATCAGGCAATGTATAATTGGACGCTAACCCTGCTCCCGCTCCAACGCCGTTTACTAATGTAAAATGAGTAAAATAATTATTGGCATCATTTACATTATTGTACGCAGTTTGAGCTCCGGAAAATCTTAAGTTTTCTCCAGCAGAAGTGGTGATCGTCACCGTATCGGAATTATCCACAACATTCGTACCATCATAAAGTTTAACAGCGCTGAGTTGCACTTCATTCGTCGTTATTTGGCGACTTTCTGTAGGATTGACTAAGTTATAATTCCCTGCACCTGTTCCCGTCAGACCAATATTGCTGAAAGTAACTGTTCGGGTACCAATATTCTTATTATCATATTGAGCGGTAACTCCTTCAGCAGAATTTGTATTTACCAAACTGACTGAATCCACGGAAAAAGGTTTTCCGTCATTACTGGCTCCAGTACCTGCTGCAATAGTTGCCTGTAACGCCGCGGCTCCGTTGACAACCGCATTGCTATTCCCATTGTAAATCTTATCTGCACTGCTTACCCCACTAACTGTCAGGTCTTTCTTGTTGATATCAACACGATTATTGCTGGAGTGATAAACCGTCAAATTTGGTAATGAATAGTTGTTGACCTTTTCTCCATTGTCCCCGGCCTGCAGAGTGATTGCATTCACAAAACGGGTATTTGAAACATCCTTACTATTACTTGTGGCTCCCGTATAATTTAATACCTCCGAGCCAACTCCTTCGATAATTGATACATCACCTGTTAAATCGGTTGTACCATCATAAGTTTTGGTAACTCGAAGATCTACTTCCCTGGGGTTGATAGCTACATAATTATAATCTGAATTAAAGGAGCCAGTAGAATGAATCTTATAATTATTGGCAATCCCTCCATTTGCACCGTTTGTAAAAGAGATGGAGGTAACATAGTTATCTACCGTGGAAGCATCATCATCAGGACCATCCACATCGTCATCCGCAAGGTTAGCTGAATACCCTAACCTTTCGCTGCCGACTAGACCCGAATTCGTTACTCCTGAAACTTGTCGAATTCCTCCAACATAGTTGTTATTATTCCATCTTACTGAAGTGCCATTATATGTTTTGGAAGTTCTGATACCAAGAGAACGTTGTAAAATTTTCGCAGAAGCGGACGCCTGATCCGTGATCGTGTAATTATTTACATCCGAACCACCATAAGATGAATCGGATAGGGTAACTGTCTTGTCTAATTCAGACCCGTTGACATTTTTAGTGTCAAAAAGACCAGATATACTTGAAACGCTCAAATCGTCTCCAACCACCCTTCCAACCGTACCCCAATTGATCGTGGATGGATCTACAGTAAGAGCCGTCCTGCTCCCATTATATGTCTGATCATCTACGGTAATTCCGGAGATAGTGATCGGTTTGGGGTTAATGGTAACATTATTATTGTTTGTATTCCCAGGTGTAACCGTGATTGAATTTTTGCCACCCGCATTCCAAAGTTGTTGTCCACTGAATTGATAATCGGAAATAAAACCAGTGGTATTCTCACCAGAAGCATGATCGTTGTATCTTGCATCTGCCGCATCGGATAAGGTGATATTATTGATATAAGTTGTATTTCGAACATTGGTATCACCAATCAAAGTACCAGCATCCTCAGTTGCTGTAGTTACTCCGGAATATTGCAAACTTTCCCCAGTTATGCTCGTATCTAAAGTAAGAGAAGAAAGAGTAGTGGTTGAATCATAAGTCTTGGTTGCATTAATCGTAATATTTTTAGGATTTACCCGAACTGGTGCATTGGAGGTATTGAACCCTCCAGGTAAGGATGGATGATTCTCACCGGGAAGAATATAGTTTTGGGGAAGAAACCCACTACCTGCCGGGTCTGATTGCATCACCACTTTCGTGATATGTGAATCCGTCTTATTTACTGCAGCATTATAACCGCCCTCATGGGGTAAAACATTAGTCACCTTATTTAAATCAGCTCCGATTACATGTTGGTTATTAATCGTACCTGAATTTGCATGTCTCGCTAATCCAGAATGAGGACCGTAAGAGTAGTAAAATCTTTCGTTATTAATTAAACCCGTTTTCTCGCTCGAATTATCTGATGGATCGAGGATTTTAACATCGTTAATAAGAACACCACCACTATAACCATAACCGCCCGATTCACGCGCAAATTTTTCCCTTAGGTAATTCGTACCATCATAGGTTTTAGTAGCAGGAATGTACAGGATGGGGCGTTGATTAATTCTTCCATCTTCTCCTTCCAGCACATTTACAGATAGTAGATAGTTGGACGCATCGGCTCCTTCCAAGGCAATATTCTCAACCTTAAATTTTTTATCAATTATGTCATACATCGTGGTATGGGACTCGACTCGTGGAGTACCAGTATGCTCCACATTTTTATCGCGAAACCATATTTCTTTATCATTACCATCCAAGATAGGATTGTTTGCACCGTCCTTCAGAACGGAGCGATAGGTTCCAACCCCTGAGGCAGTAACGGCATCTGAAGTACCAGCACCATTATTTTCAACACCCGGAACAGCGATGGACAACCCCTTCATGTCTGGGTCTCCGTCATAAATCTTAATTTTGCCTCCACTCACGGAAGGGTCCAAAGTCTTGGGGGAGACTGTATGTGCACCAATAACTTGAACCGAATTATCGAAATCAGATGCATTGTTAGTTACTGCAGATGCTTCCAAAATATAGGACCCGACAACTAATTTTCCTGAAGTCGAGTTAACCGCAGATGCAGGGGAAACTGTAAAAACGATACTGTCATTTGAATGATCTCGAACGGTGACCTGATTAGTTGACTTGGAATAGGTGTGGGCCGAGGAACCCAGTGCGATCGTCTTTGTCCCGGTGTCATCACCATCCGAATGGTCGGAATCGATGTAATAATAAGAAACCGAATCTAAGTTGTAGGTAACAGAATCACCATAGGTACTACTGGCATCAGTGACATCTACAACCAACTGATTTTGTGGAATAATGGAAAAAACCCCGTTTTGAAAATTAAAGGAATAATTCGCGGCGGTTAGTCCGGATGGAGTCAGGTCGTAAGTATTCCCCCCTGGACTTTTAGGAGTTCCACTGCGACTGAAGGAAAGAGTCCCACCAAGAACTCCCGCACTCTCCCCCTGAGCAAAGCCATGATAGGTCACCCCATTGTAGCCAGCAGGGTCGCTCTGACCAGTAAATGTAAAAGAATCATTAGCCCTAGCAATCAAGGGGGCTTTTGCAATTTCTACACCTGAAACAACCAAAGTTGTTGCAGGAACACCTCCAATCGTAATTTCATAATCTGTAGGGTATGACTTTGGACTCTGATCGGAGGCGTCTGCGGTTTCGGAAAGAAAATTCACCACCAATCCGGAAATCGTTAAAGTTTTTCCTGTACCTGCTGTGGCTGAGCTGTATACGGCTGACTCATAACTGACATCCGCACTTGCATCTCCCGTGACCAAACCAACGAAGTCATATTGTGGGGAAAAAGTAACCGACGCATCGGGGGAAGCATCATAATTCTTGGTCGTATTGGTTGCGGTATTTAAAGTTATGGTTAACGCCTGTTTATTAATGGTGACTTTATTCTTTGTCTCATTTCTGGATCCCAAATAAGGAGTTTTATAATTAGTAGCCTTCCCAGGTCCAGAACTTGCATTTTGTAAAGTTATCCGATTGACAAATCTTTGGCTATCCACCGAAGCAACATGATAGTTGTAGGTTTTAGCATTGGTGAAGGTTAAACTTTCGCCAGCAACCAAATTGCCAACAGTCAATTCTCCTGGATCCAAAACATTGTTTCCATCATAAGTCTTTACCGCAATCAGAGTTACCTCCTTAGGCGTGACGCTTACGGTGCCTCCAGTAATCCCATAACCAAGTTTTCTAAGATTGTTGTTTAAAGCGTAAGGGGTTGCTTCATAAACTCCATCCACCCAACTACCACGGGCGTCAAGATATTTGAGCACACCCGAATGAACTGAGTATGTAGGGGTTGGAGATGCGGTATCATCCACAATATTGCTCGCGGAATCAAGTGTATCTCCGTTAACCAAACCACTACTTGCGGTAATTTCGTTTAGATTTAAATCTTCTCCGTAAATCCTGCTTTCTGTCGTTAGAGTTGCTGTGGGTTGTTCGCGATATACAGCGAATTTCCCTGAAGTTAGATTCTGCCAATTACCGGATGAAAAATCAGTTGTATCATCTGCGTTGTAGCGGAATCTCCCTGTACCCGAACCAACCAGATTGGTCAGCCCGGTGGAAGCTGAAATATCTCCTGAGAAAAAAGTGGCCCGCCCCGAAGTAGCTCCCACTGAAATCGCAGGGGAACTGGAAATAACTATACTTCCTCCAGTTTCAGTTCCTGCATTTTCATTTTTCCCGGCTATCACCCGGATGGCATCGGTTGTATCATTGGAGGTAGTAAGATTAGCTCCGATGGTTACATTATCATTAGCTTCGAGTAAGATAGTGCCAGCTCCTGCGTTAAGAGGTGCGTTACTTGAAAGTCCACCGGTGGTCTTCAGTATCTGTGTGCCGGAATTGATTGATCCACTCCCGCCAACGGAAAGACTATCTTCCCCGTCTAAAGTTACGGATCCACTACCAGCACTTATTGAACCATTCAAATTCAAATTATCGTTGGCATCGATATTTACGGAGCCGTTATTTGCACTGGTATTAAGAACTCTCGAACTGTTTACAGTTACATTATTTACAGCATCAATATCCATTGAACCGGATGTTATATTCGCCCCAATCGTTACGCCTCCTCCTGCATTGAGTGTGAGTGCACCCGCTGCAGAATTAATGGTCGCATTTACCGTGATGCCAGTTCCTGCGTCCAAGCTGACTGCCCCCCCGCTCGCACTCGTGTCCATAGTGTTATTGATAGTAATTGCACCGTTGTCTGCATCTAAATCCAATGAACCCGCAGTTAAATCTCCGCTTACAGTCAAATTATTTGTCGTATCAAGTTTGAGGACTCCAGTGCCGACATTAATCGGATCGTTCACTGCAAGATTTCTTCCGGCATCAAGAGTAAGGTTATTGCCCGAACCACTTGTGATACCGTTGGTAACAGTAAGATCATAGTTCCCGCTTCCAGTGGCAATTGTGATATTGTTGGAAAATAAGGCGTTACTGATTGAGGTTGGATGAATTGTCGTAGTACTGCTGGCTGTAAAACTAGTAGGAAAGCCTGCATTATATGAGCCCGAGTTACTGATTGTGATATCGCCTGGATCCAGAAGCCAGTCTCCTACCTTACCGTAGGGTGCGAGGGTTGAAACCCTCGCATCATTGATATCCAGAAAATGGCCGGAAGTTTCCACGCTGCCACCATCTCCACCTCTCATTCCCCCGTTGGCATAGATTTCTCCATTCACCAAAGTTTTAGATTCCAAATCAAAAATATCTGACCACAAAACGACTTTCCCTCCGTCTCCTCCTCCCAATGCACTGACATCGATCAGGGTCCTTTCCTTCATTAAGACCTCATTGGCTTGAAGCAATGCATGGGGATTATCAAACACGCGAAATTCTTGATTAGCTCCGCCCTGCCAGTCACCTCCAATCAAAACTTGCCCACCACCCGTTTCTCCTGTTGCAGAAATGACTGAATCATCGAGTAATTCTATCTTTTCACCCTCCACCGTAATTAAACCTCCCTTACCAGAATCAGAACTAGAATCGAGCAATCCTCTATGCTCAACTTTACCTCCGACTCCGGCTGTCAGAATAATTCTGCCAGCTTCTTGTTTAATACCGGCAGCTTGTATCGTCCCAGAATTTCTGATCAACCCACGAAAAAGATCACCCTCAGCTTGTGCGGATAACACAACCATGCCGCCGTCTGCTTCTATCACTGTTTTATTTTCCACCAATGCATTCCATTTGCCAGGTTCAACACGCACTCCGACGAGCTGTTGATTCGGATCTGTTTGTAATTCAACAATCTCGCCCGAAGCTAGTGCCACCGAACCTTTTCTTGCAAAAATAAAACCATCATTTCGAACCTCAGGTGCAAGCAGAGCAATAAACCCCTTTTCCTTAGCCTGCAACTCTCCCTCATTTATAATTGCTGAATCTTCCCTACCCTGAAGTTTAAATTTTAAATCACCCTGCATGAACTCATCGGCACCCAATTCAAGGCTCGACGCAACCAAACTACCCACATCAACCGATGCACTCCGGCCAAAATAAACTCCATTTCCATTGGTGATAAAAACTTGCCCAGGTGCTTTGATCTGCCCAAGTATCTGGGACGCTCCACCCGTCACCACTCGGTTTAAGGTAGCCGCAGCTTGATTTGGTTGAATAAAATGAACGGTGCCCCCTTGCCCCACATTAAAGGATTGCCAATCAATCACCGCTCGAGATGAACTCTGCCTAATGTACATAGATGAACCGTGGTAATTCACCTTTGCATTTCCAGTTTGTAAAACCGCACCAGATGGTAATTGCTGACCGAAAATAAGAGAGCAGGATAAATGGAGTAGTATCAGACATCTAAACCATGATTTTTTTCGAAACCAAAAAATCATTTTAAAAGCTCCTCCCTAGCACCACCCAAAGACGATCTTCCTTCAAACTTCCATCCTGGTCCATTCCTGTGGCGGAAGGATTTGGGTTTTCTCCAAATCTACGAGCATAAGTTGCCTGTAAATTAAATCCCAAAGGAGCACTCCAAACCGCGTTCAGCCCAGCGCCAGATATTTCATACTCCGATGGTCCAATGGTTGTCGGGTCACGACTTCCTACCCACCCCCAGTCATAGAGTGCTTTCACAATAAGATCTGGTCCGAGGAGGTAGCGAAATTCTCCAGAGAACAAACGCCCCTCTGAACCGGTTGCTTCACCCGAAGGGTAGGCTCTTACACCATTCATTCCACCCAGGCTAAAACTCTCTGCACTATCTAAAAAATCTTCAACTTTGCCTACTTGGTTGCTATCTTTGTTAATAGAATGGAGCGAACTGGTGGAAACATCCTGCGTAATCTGTCCTGAGAGTGAGACAAATAGGCTAAGCTTTTCTGAAATGGTCTGCTGCCGACTCACACTATACTTAAATAAAGAATGATAGCCTTCATTCATCAAGGTTGAATCTTTTGCACTTACCCTGCCGTGCAAAACCCCTAAGCTTGCACTATTGCCACCACCTCCCCATATCATATCGAAAAAATTGCCCGATAAGTTAAGTGAAATACCATCGATTGAGTAATGCTTTTGAACAACCTGAGCGACACTTGATAAATAGACACGGTGATCAAGTTTATAAGTCGAATATAGATTTCCCTTTCGACTTCGTATCAATGGATACCTTAAAGTTAACCCAAGTTCATCGACCTCCCCTTCTATATCTAAAGCAGCAAGTTCATCAGTTATAACATTGTAACCAAGTTTACTACCGTAGACACTCATCCTCAAACCTCTGGAACCCAGGGGCATCCCCAAAGAAAACCTCCCGTACCGACTCCCCTCACTTTTTAATGTTTGCAACCCAATTGTCTCCCCAAGATGAAAAGGGCTAACAAGAGAAACAGCCATGGTCGCACGATAGGTTCCAAGAGAACGGGCATGAGCATTATCGATACCTAGATCTCCAATAAATGGGGGTTCCTGCGAAGTTTTTAAGATAAGATCCACTTCATCATCTTGTTCTCCTGCCTGTAAAAAACCAGTCATGCTTACCCCTGGCAAATCATCAGCGAGTAGAAGCCCACGGTTAAGGGATTCTGCATCATAAATACTTCCTTTTGGAAGATAGCTTCCAATGGTTGACTTAATTTTTTTATGACTGACCCTCGATGTTCCAGACTTTTCAATTTTTACATGACCTACCTTTGCTTCCACGACCGAAACCAATAATTGACCTTTTGTCACATCCTGAGGAGGTATAGTCACAGAGGCAATTCTTCCTTGTGACTCATAAAACCCTTCTATACTTGCAACAATATCCGAAAGATCATCAAAACGAATTTCTTTCTTATCAAAATCTTTAACCTGATTGATTAATTCCTTGGGGGAAAAGGCTTTGACTCCCTCAAAACTCCAGGATTTGATCGTAAACGATATATCCTGCTTCGTGTTATTTAGTTCAGTTTCAGGAATTGAATCTCCCGTAAGCAAATGTTCTTGTGTGCCATCATTAGCAGAGGCAAATTGACATGTACCTAAAAGGCAAATCATCCAAACCAAATATCCAACTATTTGATTTATATGCACAAACAATCCTTCAAAGAAAACTTTGAATGAAAATGGTGCACAAATGGAGATCATAAATGGTTGGAAGAAAGTAATAACATACTCTCCTATTTGACACCTAACGCAAACTAAATATTACATAAAAAAATACTTTACGACACTTATTCAAATTGAAATTATTGAGCTAGAAATGATTCCCGTGCATGCAGTAATGCACTATTTGTCTAAAAATAATGAAAATACGCATTTAAGAATGGTAGAATACCAAGACACTGCTTACTTCAATAAAGTTCACTAAATAGCAATTTTTACCCCTCTTCGAAGGTAGGCAGGCACATCTAAGTCCTCTCCTTCGTATAAATTCCTGGAGGTAAGGTCATCAAAGATTCCTCGCTGATTCGCCTCTTCCATAAAATCAAAAGTATTTTGATCCTCTGATTCTTTTTTTCGACTAAACCTACCCTTCTTAACAGGAGTCTTCACTTTTGCAGTATTTGAGGATGTTTTAAGTTTTGACTCATGAGTACTCTTTGCAGCCGATGGATTAGCCTCTACGACTTGCTCTGCAACAGGGGCTACATCTGCAACCATCCCCGCCTCAAGATCGGTTGCACCAAGTACTATTACCTGTATTCGGTCTCCCATATTTTCATCCACATGGGCACCAAATACGACATGTTCACCGGCCTTAAATTGCTCTCTAATTTCAAGCGAAGCTTGTTGCAATGCATTCATCCCCATACCTGGTCCTCCATTAATAAAAATAAGTAAAGCATCAGCAGCCTTTGAAACATCAGGCAGGTGAAGCATCGGGCAGATCATCAGTTCACTCAAAGCTTGTCGAATTGCATTTTCGCCCTTGCCTTCTCCGTAGCCAAAAAGAGTACGACCTGATCGTAAATTGAAAGCCTTCCTCAAATGGACGAAATCAACATCAATCATTCCACGACGAAAAATCAATGAGCAAATTGCCGAGATTCCTCGACTTACATTTCGACCTGCCTCAGCAAAACACTCTAGAGCAGTAGCATCCGCACCACCTACCTGAAGAAGAGAATCATTTGGAAGTGGAATGACTGCATTGGCAAATTTCCGTAATTCAGCCAGAGAATCCTCTGCTTGAGCATGCCTACTTTTCTCCCAACTAAAAGGCATAGGAGCAAAAGCAAATACTAAAGCACCAGACTCTCTTGCAAGCTTGGCAATCTCTGGAGTAGCTCCACCACCTGTTCCGCCGCCTAATCCAGCAAGCAGAAAGACCAAATCCACCCCCTCTAAACTCTTGCGAATACTGTCTTTTTCTTCCTCAATGGCCTTTCGTGCTAATGCAGTTTCCCCACCTGTACCCATTCCTCGAGTTAAAGTTCTGCCAATTGGCATTTTTGCGGAAGCTATTGAATCAGCCAGTGCTCGAGCATCCACATCCACTGCAAGCTGTTCCACACCTGTAAAATTGTCTAGACGCAATCCATCGACCAAGGAAAGTCCAGCCCCCCCTATCCCAATGATTTTTGCCTTGAGGGCGGTATTTTCATGGACAGAGCTCATTCCCGGCTCTTGTGCAAATAACTTTTCTTGACTCATATTTATTGGGGTTACTGATAAAAGCTTAATGATTGGTTTGCCCGATTCCGACAATTCGCCCTATTTTACCAAGTAACCCTACATCCTGTTCAGGTTTCTGTTGGCCAGGCAAACTTTGGTCTTCCAATCCATAATGAAGTAATCCGAGAACCGTAGCATTTTCAGGTTGAGCAAGTTCGGCCGATATACCAGGAGGAAAAGTTGCTTTCCTCACATTTTGCCCAAGGACCTGACTCGCAACTTTTTCGATTCCAGGGAGACGGGCACCTCCTCCTGTAAGCAAAATCCCACCTTTTAATTCATCTGCATTTAAAAGAGGACCTAACTCTTTGCTTATGATTTCAAATAATTCAGCAACACGCACATGGATCACATCTGCGATTGCTTTTCGTGGAACCGAACGGTCACCTATTGTTTTATTTCCAATAATCCAAACATCCTCAGATTCCTCTTCCTTTAGAGGCATAGCTTGCCCATACTCTAACTTAAGTTTTTCGGCATAAGGTTCGAGGATACGCAGGCCCATACTAATATCACCGGTTATATGATCCCCGCCCACAGGAATGACTCCCGAATATGCGACATACCCCTGCCGATATACCACGAAATCCGTGACACCGGCACCGAGATCAATCACAATAGTGCCTGCTCTTCGTAAGTCCGGCCCAGCGACCATTGTCGCAGAAGCAATGGAGGACAGAATTAAATCATCTACTTCAAGACTATAGTTTGAAATAACATGCAGCCCCATTTGGATAGCTTTATCATCACCATCAATCGACCAATATCCTAAATCTACTTTGTTGCCTAACATACCAACCGGGTCGTCAACCACTTTTTTGTCCAAAATAATTGGGGTGCGAACATGATGGACATAAGACCTGCCTTCATCAGGTTGACGCCTTTTTGCTTCAATCGCAGCTCTCTTTAGGTCATCAGCTGCAACCCGATTATCAGAAGATGAAACGGAAGCTGAACCTCGAAGCATTTGCCCCTTTAGATGCGAACCAGTTTGAGCAAGGTAGATGGAGTCAACCGTGGTTCCTGACATTTTCTCGGCTTCCTCTAAAGCAGCATGAACAGAGGTAGCTGCTTTTCTGAAATCCATAATTTCACCTTTCCGCATGCCCTCATTCTGTCGGGTAGCCATCCCTACAATACTAAGGGCACCACTTTCGCCTACTTCTCCAACAAGGGCTTTGGCCGTGGAAGTTCCTATCTCTACCGCTCCAATTATTTTACTCATAAATTATTTCTAAATTGATTCGTTAAATCTTGGCAAAAACCGAACGGTCATGCGAAAGGTCGATTGATTCGATAACCCGGCTTTTTCTAAAATCAGGCTCAAGAAATAGGTAGTGAAGTCTTTCCATTTGTGTCGCAAATCTTTTAGGAGAAAAGCGTATACGCTTAACTTTTCCGGAACGGATAAGAATATGGGCAACAGGATCAAATTCATTGCTTAAGTCATAAGAGATAATTTTCCAATCTCTATAGAATGAAGGATATTCCCTCCTAGCTAATTCCAACAATGGAGCCACTTGTGTAACTTCTTCCAATGGTTCAAAACCCCGTCCATTCTTTGATCTCTTAAGTGCACTAGAAGGTACTGAAAGCGAAGGTAACAGAGATAAGCGGGCGGGCGTATAACCTTCTCCAAGATAAAGTGATCCATCGCGGGAAACCAACCAATCATTATAACCTCCAGAATTGACTTTTAACCTCAACACCATGATCGGGGATTGTTCCTTAAGTATGATTTCAAGAGTTGAAGGAAAACGCCTTCTTATCCGAGCCTCCACAACTTGACTTTCTTTTTCCAAATCCATTCTGATTTTTTCTATGTCTAGATCCATCAAGGATCGGTCTCTTAATGGACCAAACCAATTCATAAACCATTTTTGCGACAACACACCGTCACTCGAAAATTCAATACTTTTTATTGATGCACCGGGTCCGGTTATGTCGAGAGGTCCTGTATTTTGATGTAAAACTTTTTCTCCCCACCATAAGCATGCTCCAAGAAGGGCAATAATCGAGAAGAACACTCCTCCTCTACCGATCATGCCAACTCTTTTTTTAAAAGCCGGAAGAGTTGATGGACGGCGAGATGATTTAGGCTTAAGTTTTTGCCAATTCAAACCAGATTCAGATTTCTTTTTATTTTTCGGATTCATGCTTAAAAGGTTACTTTGGCTAATTTTGATTCTTCGAACCTCTTAAGTGCGGGCTCAACCAATTTTCTTGCCAAGGATTGAAAATTATATCCCGCACAGGAAGCACTTTTTGGAAGAAGGCTTGTAGTCGTCAAACCAGGAAGGGTATTTACCTCTAAAAAATACGGGTTGCCATCTTCGCACACCATAAAATCTATCCTAGCAAAATCTCTACAATCGCATGCAAAATAAGCCCGTTTTGCGAGTTTCTTAATTTCCTCCTCAATTTCCATATCAAAGACGGCTGGAAAACGGTATTCCGTACTCCCCTCAGAATATTTACGTTTGTAATCATAGACTCCACCCTGCGGTATGACTTCGACAATTCCCATAGATACACCATTCAGGATCCCAAGGGTCACTTCCCTGCCAAAAATTCTTTTTTCTAACATCCAGTTTCCCTCCTGAATTCCTTGAAGGGATTTCCTTAATTCATCTTCACCACTTATCACATAAAGAGCAACACTGCTACCTTGGTCTGTAGGTTTAAGAATCATTTCTGTACCTAATTCAGCACAAACCTTTTCAACATCGATATCATTTGGGTTTTGAAAACAAATATCCAGGGAAACTCTTACTCCCTCACTTTCAACACAAGCCTTTGCTGCACTTTTATCCATGCATAAACGACTGGACTGAGCCCGACTACCTGCATAGTAAAAACTTTTTTCGTCCAATAAATCCTGTAATCTACCGTCCTCTCCAAAGGTTCCGTGAATAACAGAAATCACAATGGTATCATCAGATGATAGTTCAGGAGGTAGGACGGTCTCTTTTAAATCAATAAGATTAACCCTAAATTCATGCTCTAGTGCGTCGGCTAGACACCGCCCAGAATTAAGAGAAACTTGCCTTTCCGGCCCAGTGCCTCCAGCGAGAATTGTAACTGATGGAAAACTGCTTTCTATTCTCATGATAGTTGATCCTTCCATTTTTTGCCCAATAACCCGACCTCGGGTTCTAGTGTAATCTTGGTCTCGTCATTCACCCGTCTGCGAACTTTTTGCATCAGTGAAATTACATCCTCCGCAGTGGCACCTCCTTCGTTAACAATAAAGTTAGCATGTACACTGGAAACCACAGCACTTCCAACTCGCTCGCCTTTCATTCCACAATTTTCGATTAGCCAACCGGCAGATTTTTCTTCGGGGTTTTTAAAAATACAACCTGCACTCGCTTCTCTTGGCTGAGAAGACCGACGTTTTTGGGCGAGTTCCTCAATTGCAGAACGAATTGCTTTATGATCAGATCTACCCTCGGCTTTCAACTTTGCACGTAAAGCAATGCCGTCTTTAGCCTCCTGACAAAACCTGTAACCAATGTTTAACTGATTACCTGGAATTTCACGAATTGAACCATCTGGTAAAAGGAATGACACCCACTCCACAAGGTCATAAATCTCCCATCCCATTGCTCCAGCGTTCATCCTCAACGCCCCACCCAATGTCCCTGGAATACCTTCTAAAAATTCAAAACCTACTAACTCCTGCTGGCAGGCAAGTTTACAAATATCATTTAATCGAGCACCGGCTCCCACGATAAATGAATCATCAGACCTCGGGCTTATCTCTTTCCAAAACTCGCCCCGCAATCGAAGAACCAATCCGTCGTACCCTTCATCTGGAATAATCAGATTTGATCCTCTGCCAAGCATTACTCTTGGGATTGAGTAATAGTTTGACGCTTCTACCAAGCTTCGTAAATCTTCGGTATGCTTAGGTTCCGCATACCACAGAGCAGTCCCCCCTACACGCATTGTTGTCTTAGATGCTAAGCTTTCATCTTTGCGTAAGACACATTTGTGGGAAAGCCTGTCTTTTAAAAAGTAAGAAAATGCAGATACACGATCACCTTTTCGATGATGAATCGCGGCAAATGCATGAGCCCACCCCTCGATGTTTCCTGCACCCAAAAATAAAATTTGATCTGATATTGATTTATCTTCAGTTCCGATTTTGTCCTTCATGAAGGAAGGATAGTCAGCAAAAATCTTGGTGGTTGCCCTAAGCCTGGGTGGCAAATAACCAGACAGTGCTTCAGCATCACCCTCTGCATCATAATTCTCAAATGCACCATAGGTTGGCAAAAAGTTTAATTCATCGGCTACGCTCAACTCCTCGGCAAAAGATTCAGCAAAAGCTTTTGTTCGACTGTAGCGATGAGATTGGAAAACCACTTTCATCCAACGATCAGGGAATTTTTTCCTGCGATCCGCCAAAAAAGCACGGATTTCGGTTGGATGATGGGCGTAATCTTCAAGAATCAAACGATTGGCGTCTTCAAACAAAGTGGACTGTCTCCTTTCCATTCCTGGAAATTTTTTAAAATTAACCTGATCAACATCCGCCCCCATCATTGTTGCACAGGCAATGCTGGCATCTCGGTTCGAAGCCATATAATCAGCTGAATCATCCTCCAATTCAAAAGTTGAGACTTTCAATCGTTTCGATTTCTTAACCCATGGCAACAAACTACTCGAATGTGAAAGAATTACCCCGGATCTTGTTCGAGAAAGTAGATTTTTAAAAACATCACTTACAGAACCCTTGTGTTTATATCGGTCAACATGATCCCAGTCACAATTTAGAACTACAGTAATATCTGGTGCAAAACCATCGATGGTGCCATCACTCTCATCCACTTCCAAAACCATCCATGGACTATCCTGAAACTTGCCCATTGGAAGAAAATCATTCTTAAAACGACCACCTACGAGATAAGAGAAATTAAAATCAATTTCTGAAAGTGCCCAAGATAACATCCCGGCAGATGTGGTTTTTCCATGACTACCAACAATGGCAACAGTCTTAAACTGATTGGAATACTTGGCTAAAAAATCTCCTCTTTTGAAAATTTCAATCGATTTAGACCGAAAAGAGGACAGGCGGGAATCAGTCGTTCCAATCGCACTGGAACGAATCACACAATCAGGCGTCTGGATTGGCACCGGTTCCATAAGAACTTTTATACCTGCATCCTGCATTTGAGTTCTTAATGGTTCTCGAAAATAATCATCAAAAGCTTCAACTTCCACTCCAGCACCCCTCAAGTAAAAGGCAAGTGGAGCCATACCCATACCGCTAGCTCCAAGTAAAAATACTCGTTTTGGTTTATTCATGCATAGACCTCGACATCTTCATTAGAAGTTGAACTTACAGTTTGTAAATCTTGGATATATTGAGACATATCATCAGCCAACTTTAGCCCAACGTCTCCACCATCCATAGAGTATAAATTTCTACGTAAAATAGCCCGAAGTTCTTCATTAAACATCATGTCCTGAACCTCTTTAAATAATTTGTCACTTAACTTATCATCAGGACATACCAAACCACCGCCTTTTTCCTCCAGAAAACGAGCATTATGGAGTTGATGATTATCCGCAGCGTACGGATAAGGCACAAGAATGGAGGGTACTCTACAACGTACTATCTCTGCAATGGCACCCGCTCCTGCCCTCGAAACTACGAGGTCTGCAGCAGACAAAACAACATTCATTTCGTCCGTGAATGATATAAAGCGGCTAGTGATCATCTCATCCACAGGTCCGTCTAACTGAACTACACCTGAACTATCTTTTCCCATGCCAGTAATACATAAGGTTGAGATTCCCTCCATAGCTAATTCTGATAAATTACTTTTCACCCATTTATTCAACGAAGACGCACCCTGACTCCCACCCAAAACCACGAGGAGGCGATCACTGTTTGCTATACTTAATTGTTTCCTAGCTCTTTCTCGTGGAATCCGACGAAATTCCTTTCGCAAGGGATATCCAAAATTTCTGATAATACCTGAGGATACACCTTCCAACCTCATCCCTTCAGGTAAATAAACACGATTAGAATTTTGGGCTAAAAACCTTACCGCTTTACCCACTGCACGGTTAGCCTCATGAATAAAAACTGGGACTTTTCCAAAACGGGCAGCTACCGCAGGGCCCAGTGAAGTAAATCCACCAAATCCGATCATCGCATCCGCATCTACTTTCTTGTAAAATTTCTTAGCTTTTAAGAAGGAGGAAATAAAGCCCCGGAAAAATCGTACTAACCCTAGTGGGGTTTTAATTAGCGGAGCTCCTGGCATCGCAACAAAATGAAGGGATGGATATTTACTCGACAACCTTGAATCCACATTTTTTCGACTAATAAACAACCAAGCTTTACAACCCCTTTCTTCAAGACTCTGGGCCAGTGCAATCCCTGGAGTTAAATGTCCACCTGTTCCACCACACGCAATAATTACATTCTTCATATTTCTCGTGGTTGAACTCCCTGCGGGTTATCCATCTTGCGAAACACATTGATGATTAACCCTAAAAATATAAAAGTAACCATTAAATTGGATCCACCGTAACTAATAAATGGCAAAGACATTCCTTTGGTTGGAAGCGAACCAGTAACCACACCCATATTAATGATTGATTGTAAACTGATAAAAAGGAGTCCGCCTAAAGCTAGCTGATATTCATAAAGTTTCGTCGACAAGCGTAGCTTCCAATAGACAAATAAGAAAAGTAATGTAAAACAAAGCAGTATTGAGAATGTGGAAACCAACCCTAATTCCTCGCCGATGACAGGAAAAATGAAGTCGGTATGAGCTTCAGGTAAAAAGTGCATTTGTTGCCTTCCCATCCCCAAACCTACACCGTTCAACCCACCCACTCCAAATGCGAGCATTCCCTGCCAAAGTTGGTAAGCACTATCACCAGCATTAGCCTCCACATCTAAAAATGATGTTACCCGCCGGATACGAACTGGATCGAAGTATACAAGAACAGAAAATGCAGCTACAGCAAGACCTGCAACTGGAAGTAACCATCGTAAGCTAGTTCCACTTTGAAACATCATCGTTGCTGCTACCGCACCACATAAAAAACAAGTGCCGAAATCAGGTTGTAAGATAATCAATCCACAACAACTTCCAATAATCATGGATGGCATCAGAAAACCCCAGGTAAATGTTTTAATATCACGCTGTCGCCCAGCAAAATAAACAGCCAAAATGACGACCAAGCCGATCTTTGCAAACTCAGATGGTTGTACCCGTAAGGGTCCGAGTCCTAGCCAGCGTTGAGCACCATTGACCTTAACTCCAATTCCCGGAACCAATGTTAATGCCAACGAAAGAATACAGATGCCATATAACAACCAAGCTCTTCTTTTGAGCCAGTCTAAATCCATGAAAGCGGCATAAACACCAACAATAATAGACATACCAAGCCAAATAAATTGCTTGGTAAGAAGAGCCTGTGCACCCCGTACAGCACCGGCACTAAAGAGCATAACCAACCCTAAGGTGGTAAGACCTAAAGCAACGGCAACCAAATAGATGGAAACCCAGTTACTTGACTTAGCTAGCGACCGATCCAATCTTTTTCCCGCCTCCCGTTCTGTTCCACACCATATATTTATTTACACCTCAAGGATTATCAGGAGCGTCGATAAGTGGACGATCTTCAACTGTACCCTTAAAGAAGTTCTGCAAGCTATCATCATTACTAGGTTCCTCCTGAGCAGCACCTGGAGCTAAGTTTGATCGAACTTCTTCTATTACAGTTTCATTCGATGAATTCGAACTGGCACCAGACACTATTAAAGACTGCCCAACTCTAATTTTCCCGGCATCTGACATTCCGTTCCATTCCATAATTTGCTTAATAGAAACCCCATATACACTAGCAATCCGCGTTAAGTTCTCCCCCTTTTTAACGATATGAGTTGTGGCCCCAGCAGGTACGATAACGGGTGAACTTATAGTAGTTATTCCGTTCGATTCCCCTGGAAGCATAAGAGTTTGACCGGGACGAATAACAGATCGACTATTCATTCCGTTAATTTCCATGAGTGCAGAAAGGGAAACCTGATTATTTCTAGCTATTCGAGATAAACTATCTCCTGATTGAACAACATAAGTACCAGAACTACTTCCAGTCTCTATAACTTTGGGCACTACTGGTGAAACTTGCTGCAATACACTGGGGGAATCTCCACCCGGTATCATGACTTCCTGCCCAATCGATAGTTTAGAACTCTTACTCAAGCTTGGATTTGATCCTAACAGGGCATTAAGTGAAATCGAGTTCTTCCGGGCGATGCCCCATAAAGTATCGCCACGAATGACCTTGTATACCGAAACATCACTTGGTCGTAGCGGACTAGGACTGTCAACTGCTACCGGGCTCAACGGATCGACATCAGGCAAAGGTTGAGGTACCATAATTTCGTTACCTGGAACTATTATTTCGCCAGGTTTCGGACGAGAAGGTGAGACAAATGTATCTTCCAATGGCTTGACATCATTACCACTTCCTTGATTGAAGTCATTGAGAGAAGTATCTTCTACCGGGGTCAGTGTTTCTTCACTTGACTCTTTCTTTTTATCAACCGTTTGACAACTTGGTTGAAACATAACGAGTAGGATTACTCCAACATGGAGAGATAGTACAATACCGAATATTTTTGTCAGTTTCATAATTATTTTTTGCATAAGTAAATTAATAGAGCAGTTCTTGAGCAGAGGTTGCAAACCTCTTCTTCAAATCTAAAACATATTGATTAAACAGATCGCCGCGCTCGCTGTAGTTTTTGAATTGATCAAAACTAGCAAACCCTGGACTGAAGAGGATTTCAACCTTACCATTCGATTCTGCATATGCACATTCGACGGCTTCTCGAAGAGTAAAACATTGGACTGCAGATGAACCAAAACTACTGATTTTTGAAGCCATCTCTTCCCCTACTTCTCCAATCGTAAATGACTTTTTTGCAAACTGACCGATCTGCCGGGCAAATTCATCTACTTGCACTCCTTTACCTTGTCCACCTCCGATCCAAAAAATATCATTTTTCATACTGCGACATGCAGCAATAGTGGCATCAAAATTTGTTGCTTTTGAATCGTTCCAAAAACTTATCCCTTGAAATTGTGAAATCTTGCTTAAGCGATGAGGTTCAGGTAAGTAATCTTCGCATGCTTCGATGAAGTCTGCATCATCAATATCTAAACTCCTAGCGTAGGCCAAAGCTAATGAAAAATTCTCTCGTTGAGGCCAACTGTTCAGAAAATGATCATGATCTTTCGAGTACACTAACTCTTGTGAATGTGGAACCACAATTGTTTTCTCAGGAAGTTTAATAGATAGTCTCTTTGCCCATGACTGGACTGTTCTTCCAACAAATATTTCTTTTTTACATTTACTAATAAGGGATAACTTTGACAAAAAATAGTCCTCTAAAGAACCGTGATAATCCAAATGGTCTTCTGCAAAATTTGTCCAAATCCCATTCTCTGCCTCCAAACAGCTTAACCCTCTTGACTGAAAAGAACTAACTTCCAAAATAACTCTTGAATTCAAGGAAACTGACTCTGCAATTAATTGTGATAATGAATATCCAACATTTCCTGCGAACTGTGCCTTTCTTCCTAACTTGTTTAATGCATGGGTTATAAGAGTCGTTAACGTAGTTTTACCATTCGTTCCGGTGATGGCAGTAATAGGGGATGATAAGAAGTGTGATGCAAAGTCTAATTCGCCTAAAACTTTTACATTCATCTCCCTAGCCATAACTAACCACGGGTGATCAGGGCGAAAACCTGGACTAACTACAACCAAAGCTGATGACCTTATCTTATTAGGTGTAAGTTCAACTCCCTTGTCTTTAAATATACGATAATTCCACCCAAGCCTCTTGAGTAAAGAGCAAACGCCCTGCCCTGTTAGACCTCGACCAAGCACAGCAACAGGTAATGAAGTCATTTTTTCCCAATTTTTAAGAATCCCCTTCATTATCTAAGTTTCAGGGTTGCCAATCCGAGGAGAGCAAAAAGTAAAGAAAGTATCCAAAATCGAATTACAACTTTTGTTTCTTTCCAGCCTTTAAGTTCAAAATGATGATGAATGGGAGACATCCTAAAAATTCGTTTCCCCCGAGTTTTAAATGAGGCGACCTGCAAAATAACAGATCCAGCTTCCATTACAAATATTCCCCCCACTATGACTAAAGTAAGCGGTTGGTGAATCATTAATGCAATGATACCGACCAACCCACCAATTGCCAATGAACCTGTATCACCCATAAATATTTCAGCTGGATGTGCGTTGAACCACAAAAAAGACAAACTCCCGCCTAACAAAGCTGAACAAACAATGGTTAGTTCACCAGAACCCGGAATCCAACTCACATTAAGATAGTCTGAAATCAGATAGTTACCTGACGCATAAGCCATAATTGCGTATGTCAAGGCAACCGTAACAGTACAACCTATCGCTAAACCATCCAACCCATCAGTTAAATTTATCGCATTACTAGATCCAGTTAGTGTAACCAAGAAAAACAGAAAACAGAAAACCACGGGCATATTTTCGATAAAAACTTCTTTATAAAATGGAACCCATAACTCCCGCATTTTTTCATTACTGCCAATAGCGTTACCATCCGCCCCACCAAGTAGTTCACTCCATGGCCCCATTAAAATAATCATCGCTACACCTGTGGTAAAAAGTTGACCAAGTAGTTTGTATCTTCCAGAAAGTCCCTGACTATTCTTTTTAGCTATTTTAAGATAGTCATCAGCAAAACCAACCACGGTTAATAATAGATAGGTACTCAGAGCAGTAATCACATACACATTTGGCTCTGCCCATAAAACAACGGAAAGAACTACTGTTACACAAATCAGGAGGCCCCCCATTGTCGGAGTTTTCTCTTTTGCCTGATGTAACTCGGCAAGCTCACCAACTTCATCTTTATCTCGGAAAGCTTGTCTTGCACCAAACGCCTTTAAAAAAGAAATAATTTTAGGACCTAAATAAAAACCAAAAATTAAAGCGGTAACCCCTGCTCCTATTGCTCGTATAGAAATAAACTGAAACAAACGTAACGGTCCAAATAATTCTTCATAAAACTGTAGGTAGCTTAGCATCTTCAGCCTAATTGTTTACTCTCAATATCGTTAGCCCAGCTCGGAACTAAAGTTTCGAGTTGGCTCGAACGACTCCCTTTAAAGAATAAGGCACCTTGAAAATCCTCAATGATAGAAATCGCATCTTCTTTATTAGGCAGAATAACGACCTGTTCCTCTTTAGCTCCTGCATTTAAGATCCCGGATGCCATCCAAGAAGCTTTGTCTCCAAGTAAAATTACTAAATCACGAGAATCAACAGCTATGGACTTCCCAACTTCGTTATGTAATTCAATTTCCTTTTCGCCCAACTCTTCCATTCCACCGAGTACATAAAGTTTAGGAAGAGAACTATAAGATTCTTTAAAAAATGTAATTGAATCCAGCATCGAGCTAGGATTTGCGTTATAACAATCTACGAAATACTGACTCCCTCGACCGTGCAAGGTCTTGCCTCGCAAGGTCGAGGGATGGTATTGGGGTAGGCGTTCGAAAAGATCTTGATCATTGATACCCATATCACTCGCCGCCAGGAGTGAAAGAGCGATATTAGATGCCATACCCGAAGAAAGAGGTGGTAAGGATACTGAGAAAAATGGGGACTCGTGACGCCAAAGCCGTAGCATCGACGAGCCCCCGTTTGTTTCTGTTTCAGTCCGAAAGTCAAAAAAAGCTTCGTGTTTACCTATCTTTTGAGATTTTGGTTCTCCTCTTCGTAAAACTAGATAGTCTTTTCCCTCTAGTGAGTCTTCCTTAAAAGGGGTGAAATTCTGGCAACTTTCCGGAAAAATAACTTTGGGACTCTTTTTCCCTGCAGTAAAAATTTTTGACTTTTCCTCAGCCACTTTTGCGAGTGTCCCAAGTCCTTCTAGGTGAGAGTTTCCTACAAGTGTCACGATCGCATAATCTGGATCTATCATTGCAGCTAACTGCTTCATTTCCTCAGGTTGATTTATACCTGCCTCTACGACAGCGTACCGATGCTTCAAAGGATCTATTTGAAGTAAAGTGAGCGGTACTCCAAGATGATTATTAAGGTTACCTCTTGTACTTAATGTTTCATTTTCACCAAGGAGAATTTTAAGGATTTCTTTTGTTGATGTTTTTCCGCAACTTCCTGTAACGCCAACAACCTTACCTTGAAATTTATTTCTATGATTTCGAGCAATTTCTTGAAATGACATAAGACTATCACTCGTCTTTAACTGGGGCAGATCAACTTCACTCACCCATCGGCTAACAAGGGCACCTACTGCCCCAGAATCCTTAGCCTGCTGAATAAAATCATGGCCATCCCTTTTATCTTTAATCGCAACAAATAGGTGTCCATTTCCTAAGTTCCTTGAGTCAATTGAGAATCCACTAATATCCTGAGAAGGTCGAACCTCCCATCGACCTTTTCCCCACTGGGCAAGATTATCTGGATCAAATCGTAGCATTTCTATACCAAAGCTTTTGCTTGGAGAAGTTCGTCCGCTACTTTTCTATCATCAAAAGGAATCGCAGTATATTGAACTTCCTGAAATGCCTCATGCCCCTTCCCCGCAATTAATACACAGTCCCCCTCCTTTGCAGAATCTAAAGCTAAACTAATAGCCCTTCTTCTGTCTTCAATAAAATGTGCATCCGTGCTTTTAGATAAGCCTTTCCTCATATCCTTAAAAATATTTGCCTGAGATTCAGTTCTTGGATTATCAGAAGTTGCCCAAACTTTATCAGCCCCTGCACATGCAACTCGCGTCATTTCTAGCCTCTTACCACGATCCCTATCACCTCCGCATCCAAAAACCACATGAAGTCTGCCAGGTGTACATTCTCTCAACATCGAGAGTGCATTTCGTAACGCATCAGGAGTGTGGGCATAATCAACGATTACCTTAAATGCTTGATCCCCATTCACTTTCTCCATTCGACCATCTACTCCTTCAAAAGCACATACTTTACGAATCGAATCTGAAACCGATCGCTCCATGCAGTGCACTACTGCTAAAGATGCCATCAAATTCATTACATTAAACCGTCCTAACATCGGGCTGGTAACAACATGAGTCCCCGTAGGTGCATCAAGAATAAATTCCGTTCCCCTTTCTTGGAGATCAAGATTACGAGCACGAAAATCGTTACCTTCATTCATTCCAAATGTAAGCACTCTAACTTGAGGGGGAAGTTCTGAAACTAATCTCCTTCCATAAGGACAATCACCATTAATTATAGCTACTTTGGGTAAAGCACCGTTCACTCCATTAAATATTTTTCGCTTCTCATTAAAATAAGCCTCCATATTTTGATGATAATCAAGGTGATCTCTAGTCAGGTTAAGAAAAACGCAAACCCCCAAATTGAGACCCGCTACTCTAGACTGGTGAATACCATGGGAACTAACTTCCATAACTGCCTCTGAGCATCCTCCGACTAACATACTGCGTAACAGGGAATACAGATCAGTTGATTCTGGAGTCGTCCTGAATGAAGGTACTTCCCTATCACCTAAATGATAGCGTACTGTACCAATTAAGCCTACTGGGCGTCCCTCATCCTCAAGTAAATGACGAGTAAGAGTCGTTACTGTTGTTTTTCCATTCGTACCAGTAACCCCGATCAAATCAAGATTTTCGTCTGGGCATTTATGATATCTCTTGGAAAACTTAGCCAAGGACTTCCTTGCGTCCTCAACACACACTTTCTCCACCGATGAAGGAAGCTCAATCTCCGTATCTTCGGTAACTATAGTTTTAGCACCACGTTCTAAAGCTTCCTTAATATGTGCATTCCCATCTGTGCGAATTCCTGGCAGAGCAAAAAACGCACTTCCAGGTGTAACTCTTCGACTATCTGAAATTATATCAGTAATTGAATGTCGCGAATTCACGACATTTTCATGAAGATTATATAATGTGTTAGATGATTTCATTCTAGATCGAACATCATCCATATTTTCAATTTTATTTCCGCCATTCATAATTCCACTTTTACAATGCTTGGTTTTTAAATCTTAACCTGGAAGCCACCACTTCCTCATTTGTCTGAGGTTTGAGACCCCAATAACTTATTATTCCTTTTCCAACTCGATTAAAAGAAGGAGCTGCCACAACTCCACCATATCCGAGGAGTCCTTTTTTCATCTTTGGCTGATCTACTACTACTGTTATTACGACTTTAGGATCATGAGCAGGAAAATATCCCACAAATGATGCCACATGGTGCCGATTGGAATATTTCCCATCGATCAGTTTTTGGGTTGTACCAGTCTTACCTGCAACTGAAAAACCTTCTATCGCTGCTCGCCTCGCTGTGCCTTCGCTTGAAACCACACTTACAAGCATTTTACTAAGTTTACTTGATACGGTACTAGATATTACTTTACGGACAGGCTTAGGGTCAAAGGGTACTACGGTTTTTCCACTCTTATCGAATACCCTGCTGATAAATTGTGGTTTCATTAACACCCCTTCGTTTGCTACACATGACATTGCAGCGTGTACTTGCATTGGTGTAACACTCACCGCATGGCCAATAGGCAAGCGTGTTATCGTTAATCCATCCCATCTTTCAGGCGGATGCAATGTCCCCTGCCTTTCTCCACCTATACCAAAGTTTGTTTTCTGACCAAACCCAAATGAACGACAATATTCATACAGTCTCCTACTTCCCAATAAGATGCCCAATCTTGCTGCCCCACGATTACTGGATTTCTGAACTACCTTACTAACACTAATTTTACCAAGTGGGTGATGATCACTAGGGAGTCTTAAAGTACGGTTCCCTCGGCGGATTGTCGCTTTTGAACAATCAATAATATTATTTTCTGAAACCAGTCCTTCATTCATAGCACCGCCCACCGCTACGATTTTAAATGTTGAGCCAGGTTCGTATAAATCTGACAGCGCCCTATTTCTTTGAGTCGCTAGATCTGAAGTATTAAATTTATTTGGATCAAAATCAGGAGCGTTGGCTAATGCTAAAATGTAACCGGACTTGGGATCACTGACAATTATGCTAGCACTTAAAGGATCGAATTCTTGCACAACATACAGAAGTTCTTCTTCGACGATATCCTGTATTCTTCTGTCTAAACTTAACTCAATATTCAATCCATCATTTGAACTAACCTCTAGAGACCTGTGCTGAGGCATCTCTCTCCTTCGACCATCTTTTTCGCTTTCCCTCCATCCATCCTGACCTTTTAAATAGTAATCCGCAAATCTCTCCACACCCATTGCGGCAATATCTTCTTTATTTACAAAACCTAAAACATGGGAAGCTAAATTTCTATTAGGATACAACCTTGAATGCTTAAAGTTTCCATATACTCCTTTGATTCTCAGTTCCTGAATCTTCCTGTATGTGCCTTCATCAACTTCTTCCCTTAGCTTTACCCATCTGATATCTCTTACACCGAGTATATCAGTTTCATTACCCCTCGTCTTTTTAGCCGCGGCCTTTTCAATTACCTGCAAAGGTAATCCCAAATAAGTTGCCAAAGTCTTCCACTTTACTTGATCTTCTACAACTAGAGAATGAGGATCCAATCCTACTTCGACAACAGATCTAGTGGTCGCAAGTAAATTCCCCTTTGAATCAACAATATCACCCCTTCTGGCCTTGATTGATACAAAGTTTTTACGGGCGATTTTTGCTACACTTGTAAATCTGTCAGATTCAATGACCTGCAACCAAATTAAACGTCCGCCAAGAGAACAAAAGGCGAAACAAACGGAAAGAAAAACAATATAGTAGCGGAATTTAGATACGAATAGACTTCTCATCTTATCCGACCGGAATGCTTATTCCTATTCCCACCACTTGATGCCACCATACCAGCTTTTTGATACTTGCTTAACTTCCTTATCATATCATCACTAGAAACATGTATTGTCTGATTAGGTGATGGCATCGAAAGCCTCCCCTCGACCATTGACGCAAGGGTGGAAGGTCTGAGTATCCAGGATCGTTGCCCTCGCAACTCCTGAACCTCACGGGATAAGACTTCCCGCTCGTCCTCCAAAACTCCACACCTTATTGCAACTTCAGATATATCCATCCTCAACCAAACTATGCCAATTGCACTACCTCCACCAAAGATTGTAAGTAAAACTAGAATTGTAATCGTTAGCTTACTCATCTCAAAATTCCGGGTGTCGGATTTTGCGCAATACCCTCAATCTGGCAGATCGACTTTTCGGATTCGACTCAACTTCGGCTTTTGTCGGAAAAATAGCTTTCGATTGGACCATCTCAGCATATGCGGTTCTTTCGGAAATATAACTACGATCCCCTCGATGCTCGGGACGACCTGACATCTTCCTCATAAATCTTTTCACGATCCTGTCCTCCAGCGAATGGAAAGAGATCACTGCCAAAACTCCACCTTCTTTTAATGCACGAAATGCTTTTGGTAAAGTCATTGCAAGGGCTTCCAACTCACCGTTAATTGCTATTCGAATCCCCTGAAAAGTTTTCGTTGCAGGATGAATCCTTTGACGCGCCCTCATGCCACCGACCGCATCCGTAACTAAATCAGCTGCTGACAATGTCCTTTGAAGCTTCCCTGTTCCGCGTGCATCAATGATCGCATTTACTATACGAGCCCATTGCCTCTCTTCTCCATATTCTCGCACTGCCCGCACTAAGCTTTCCCTGGAAGCAGTCTCCAGGAAATCAGCCGCACTTTGCCCCTCCCTAGGATTCAACCTCATATCTATAGGAGCGTCCAAGCGAAAGGAAAAACCCTTATCTGCCTCCATAAGCTGAAAAGACGATATCCCTAAATCCATTAAAATCCCATCAAACTCTTGAGCACCCGAGTATTTATCGAGAGTCTGAAATGCTGAATCCACAAATCGGAATCTTTCACCATACGCATCCTGCAAGACCGAAGCCCTCGTCGATGCATCTGGATCGCAATCCATAGATAGCAATCTACTTAGAGGACTCGCCTCCAATATTTTACGAGAATGCCCACCACCACCAAATGTCAGGTCCGCAAACGAACCTCCAGAGCATGGACCTAAATAGCCCATGCACTCATCTAACAAAACCGGAATGTGACTCACCGCTGACGGAGAGCAAACAAATTCAACCGCTCCACAATACATTAATTTCCCCCAATTTCCACCAATTACCCGCGCCGTATAATCCGAGAGAGAGGGGGGCTCCGAGGTCAGGACGAAGTCCCCTTCGACGAGCAGCGTCCCTAATCACCACTCGATCCACCCTACACCACATCATAGCCCCAACTCCCTCATCGCATCAAAAATATTCCTTTCATCAGGCTCGCCACCTTCATTACTACGCCGATCCTCCGACCATATTGCGAAAGAAGAAAACTTGCCCACCAAGACAGCCTTCCCTTTTATCCCCGCATGCGCCAACAACTTGTCGCTGAGATTGATCCTCCCTTGCTTGTCGCATCCAAAAGAATCGGCTTTTGAAAAAAGTTCCATAAGGAGCGATTGAGCCTGCGTGTCGCTTAGATTGGCCTCCGACACCTTCTCCTCCAAGCGCTCGATCATCTTCGGCGGATACACCGTTATGTACCCACTGGGATTCGGTAGCGCCAAATAAGTGTTCTCCCCTCCGGAAATTCTCCATTTCGAAGGAATCGTCACCCTGCCCTTCGCATCCAGAGCATGTGTGAACTCTCCTACAAAAAAAGTTGTTCCACTTGTGGTCATTCGCTCGAATCATTTATCCCTTTAATACCATTTCTACCCACTTCATCCCATTTTAACCCACAATGGTCAAGTATTTTTTATTTTTTTTCCACTTTGCCCCTTTTTGGCGTAATTGCGGGATTGCCCACAGACCCTTCATAAGCTTGAGTTCGAAGAGATGAAAAAAAAGCCTAAACGAGTGAGAACAGACGACCTTCTGGTACTACAGGGCCTTTGTGAAAGCAGAACTCAGGCAAAAGCACTCATTATGGCAGGACAAGTAAGAGTCGGTACCGAGCGCATCGATAAAGCAAGTCGCTTACTCCCAACAGATGCTGATTTAAATATTGCCCAAAAATTAAAATATGTGGGACGAGGTGGACTAAAAATGGAAAATCTCCTCAAAGATGCAGACTTTTCAGTTAAGGGCTTACATATTTTAGACTTAGGAGCTTCCACAGGTGGATTTACAGATTGCCTTCTCCAAAATGATGCTAAATGCGCGACCTGTATTGATGTGGGCCACGGACAACTCCATTATCGCCTACGAACGGATCCAAGAGTCGAAAATATAGAAAAAACTAATATCAGGAATATTAAACCTTCAGACATAAAAGGAAGCCCTTTTTCTTTTATTGTGATGGACCTCTCTTTTATTTCCCTCAGAAAAGTCCTGCCCTCCGTCTGGCCTTTTTTAGAACCTCAGGGAAAATTAGTTACTTTAATTAAGCCACAATTCGAATGCACTAGACAAGAAGCTGATTTGGGAAAAGGAATCATTCGGGATACGAATATTCGAAACAGAGTACTCAATGAAATTAAAGACTTTGCTAAATTAAATTTTCAAGACTCGATTCTAATCCTAGAAACACAAGCACATCCGAAGGGAACCGATGGAAATCAAGAGTTCTTCCTCGCTTGGACAAAAAAAGCTTAGCGATTAAACTCTAAGTCAATTAAATCCTGAATAAGTTGCCCCCTGGCCTTTTCTGCTCTGGCGAATTCTAAATCAAGAACACGTCCGGATACTTGTTCATCGCTTTGAACCTTAGGTCGGATTGAATAGACTCCAAACAATCTTGCAAAGATAACTTCGTTCTCCGTTCGCTCAAGTTCTTCCCATGGACCATTGTGCATAAGGTTTGAGCACGCATCTACTAAACGCACAGCAACAGATCTTTCGCGATTAACTTGAGCTTGCTTATCTCTCATTGCCTCAATCTCTAGATCTAATTTTTCTTTTCGGGAAAGCTGGGCACTGGTCGCATTATCTTCCCTTTCCGCGTTACTTATCTCAGTCCTTTCATTTTGCAGTTTGGTAAGATCCCTACTTAAGCTTCCACTATTTTTATCGTACTCCGCACGTACAGCAGTTGCACTCTTCCTAGAAACTGTAAGCCGTGTACCCTCCCCTTGATAAGAAGAATTAAGGTCATTTAATTTTTCAAAAATATCGTCCGCTTTAGCGAGAAAATCTTCACTATGCAACTTGTCAGTATATCCGTTGTAGAGGTCCCTAAAGCTTGCCTGCTCATACTCACCAGGTCCAGACATGGTTGTTTTATCAAAAAGAAAAACAACATACCCATCTCTTGACTTTCTAACTGAACGAGTGAAGAAATTTCGTTCATTTAATGCCTTCACTTCTTCGAGCGGTTGTCGATTTGAACGCGTTTCACTTTCTCTTGCCTCCAATCCCAAAATGGCACCCTGTACTGGCATATCCCGATCAGCAAAAGTTATAGTTCGAAGCTTGGATTTGTGAGCTAGAATCAACGCGTTTAATTCTGATGAGTTCCTCCTGTCTTGGTATGATGAATACTTAATCCTCAACTTATCTTGCAAGGAATTAATATCATCAAGAAAAGCAAGGGCTGCATCTCGTGCAGCTGTTTCAGCATATCTCTCAGCATCGATTCGGTCGCCTTCTATTATTCTTTGCCGGACTTGATCACGTACTTGATCAAAACTTACTTCAACAAGGTCCGATTGATTCGCGTCCTTTTCCAAATCGGATAACAAATCCAATTCTAATTGATCATTTGAAGAATTTGCATCCTTTTCACCTACCGGTCCTTCTGCACCTTTATTATCCTTTCCAGATTGATTAAGATCAAGGATCGGCGATGGTGGAATAAATTGATCTTTATTCCTCTCAAAATAGGAAACCATTCTTGCTTCATCCGGTGAAGGAGGGACTTGCATGTAATCAGAAGTTGAAAAAGTCAAAGCAGTCGCAAGAGTTCTAGCTGGTTCAGCGAAAGTTGATTCTTCTTTATTTTCTGAGTGGTAAGCAAATAGTTCATCTTCCAAACTTAAGGTAATAGAGATACCTTGGGAATCGCTCGAAAAAGCGGGCTTCGCAGAGGGTAATTTTTCACGCTGAGGCACAACTGATATAGAATTTTTATTATTCGTTAAAAGAATACCGAAGTCTTCCTCTTCAATCGCAGTAATTAGTGCAGCAATCGTATCTTGAATCGATTTGCCAAGTTTAACAAATGTTCGAGTTCCATTTTTATCTTTCACGGTACTGGAAAGCTCAAAAACTGAAACTCGGTTACCGTAAGATACATTGATGGATGCACCCACTTTAGCCTCCTTTGATAAATTGATATTTGCAATTTCAGGATCCGCTAGATCCAGATCGTTTACCTGTAAGGATATTACTTCAGCATCCCAGGCAAATTGTTCGCCATGTAGATCAAGGACCGCCTCTTTCTCTAAGGAAAGCCCTCCCATGCTATATGTCCGGTCAATTTCTAGAGCACGGAATTGAGAGTAAAGAATGGTCTCCACATCGCGCGGCGAAAAGCCATGTCGACGCCCTACAAACTGCATAGCTCGAGAGCGATTTTCATCATTAGCCAGTCCTGGATCAAGACTTCTAAGGAAATCATCAAAACGAAGGTTGATTTTAGGATGATTAATTGTAAGAGGTAAGAAATTCCATGCATCTGCCTGCCCATCGAGAGTGATTTTCGAATGAGCGGAAGATTCGGAGAACTCAAAATCATAGAGACCTGAACGAGCAATTTCTTTTACTTTTAATGATTTTGGTAAATTTGGCCATTGTTGCATAAATCCAAACATTCTCTGCAGGGCATTTCGGTCCACATCTTGTTGATTTGCCTGAAAAGCTGCTTGTATTTGGCTTTGCAAATTTTCAAGAAACTGCCGATCGGCATTCTCCATAGCTTCTTCCGTAGGGCTGACAATTGCACCAAAATCAGAAGCAACCCGATTGCTTAAGGTTACAAGTCTACGTCGATCGGGATCATTAAGGTCAACTCCATACAATTCTTTTGTCTCACGGTTCGGATCTGGAAGTAGATCAAACACCGAAGAACCTTGAGAAAGGTACAGCACAAACGACACGACAATGACAAGCAGCAGGATCGGAAATAGAAACTTGCTTTGCTTGGAAATGAAATTCTGCAGGGCAGTGATCATAAATAGCTAGGATTTAAATAAAAGGAGCATCATGGAGATAAGAAAAATAACGTCAAACCTTAGAAGGGTATAGCATAATTCTTCTAAATTTATGGGATGGAAACTAGACGCGGTTTATCCTGAAATGAAAGTGAACTCATCCAACTCTGTCTTTTAGCCCCATCCTGGGTACGAAAAGGTCTCATAACCACCATTTTCTCAAGCAGTAATTCTTTCTCCATCACCTCATCCCACTGCAGAAAATATTTATAAGTTTCTAAATCCTTCCCTCTTCCCATGGAATTCCGTTCAGCTGGCAGCTTTGCAGTAACCACAACAGAGGAGCCCGACCACTTCCACTCTCCTGCAACTTCAGCGTCTGCACCTCCTCCAGAGACAGTAACTTCACCATCAGAGTTAAAAATCAAAATCAATGGATATGATGCTTTACGAGAAAGCCCAACATTTCTCATTAATAAAACAGGTGAACCATCGTCATTACTCAGTCCCTCCTTTGTTTGAAATGCAAAGCGCATTCCTTTTTTGATAAGAAAATATTCCGAAGGTTCACGTTCATCCTTAAAACGAATCCTCCTTTCTCCATCTCCAACCTCCCACATTCCATCCCTCCTTGTTGATTTTACTTTTGGGTGTTCAAAGTCCATAGAAGCAATCATGCCATCCGGTGTTTGGCGAAGAATTAGGCGAATTTTCCCTTCTTCTCCATTGGAAATCACCGATCCCTCGAACACTTCATATACCCAGTCCTTAATTTCACCCGAATATTTCCCCGATGGATCCTGCCTGCCACATGAGATAGCCAGCAGGATAATTGGAAATAGAATTATTCTTAAAAAAGACATCTCCTTTATCCGTAGAATCTAAATTTGAGCATTAGCAACATCAAAACGCCTCAGGACCATCTAAAATCACTTTATTAAGATTTCTTAAATACATTGAATAAGAAAGTAAAAAACCAAGCCCAATAAAAAGTTCCCAGCTAATTCCAGCTTCTCCCTTGCGAGCAAAAACAAGTTCTGCAGGTTTCACTTTTGAAGAATTATCAAAAAAACGGCTTTCAGGATATAGTTGGGGAATGCGACCTTCTTCTTTTCCAGGTTTAAAGGTGGTTTCTCCATCATTTCGTTTAACCAGCAACAAAGCATCCCTTGAACGATCATATGACAAATAATCACTCCAAATATGATAATCCTCATCTGAAGTCGCTCCCTTTCCGATAAATTGCCAACGCTTTTTGGCGTCTCCTTTCTCCTCAGGCATCTTAAACTTACGAAAATCCAGGCGAAAAAGGCCATCATCTTTCTCCCAGACACCAACAACATCCTGCCCGCCCTCTCCTTCTTCATCGTACGCACTTGGAAGGATTCCCCAAGATTGCCCGGACCATAAGCCTGCAGCCAACTGATAACTGTCTAGTAATCCTGCAAGCGAATATTCCGTCCAAGGAGCAGGCAAAAAGAAAAGGTATGTAGATTTTATTGCATAAACCAAAATAAATAAACCCCCAATCAAACCCGTCATATTACGCTTAAAGCGAAGATTCGAAGTTTTTTCCTCAAATGCCCATTCCTGCTCTCTTTCTTTCCTGATCCTGGCAGTCTCTTCATCGGAAATTTCAGAACCATCCTCCAACTTAACACCGTACTCCGAGATATCGCCCACCCCCGGAAGGGCTGCCATTGAATGGGCTGCACTTTCAAAAGGTGACTCTGAAACAGCGGTATCTGCCCATGCTTTCCATTCCTCAACATCTTTTGGCCCATTTCCTTTCTCTATTATTTCATGAACCACCTGGCCAAGGGCATACAGATCACACTTTTCATCCACTTCTTCTCCCCATGCCTGCAAGGTCGGACGAAAATCTGCACTTCGGTTTTTAGAATCCTGAGCCTCTAAAGTACTTACCACAGAATCCTTCGTACCATCCTGTTCATTATTTTTAGATGTCATAGTAACCAGTCTGTATAATCCAAACTCAGTTATCCATGATTCAACCTTTTCACCTTCCGTTCTTAATATCAGAATATTACTTGGCTTTAGATTCCCGTGAAGAAAGCCCAACCCGTGAGCATGATACAAAGCACGATGCAGTGTAATCATCAAACTTAACAGACTATCTTGAGTCCACGACAGTGGGTCGTATTCAAGGTCATCTTCAAGGGAATAAATGAGGTGAAACTCTTCCTCCGGTAGGTCAGTGGAGTCACTTGAAACATCTGGACTATCAACCGGAATAGACTTACCAGGGTTCCAATCATAGGCGACCCAGTGCTTCCATTTCATAACCCCAAATTTCTGTAACGGCCATATCCCCGGACCGTCAACTTGTTCTAAAGCCTGACACTCCTGAATGAAAAGGTCTTCAAATCCACGCTTTTCCGAAATTTCACGAGGTAAAAGTTTGATGTAAAAATTCTCTTTTTTCCTGTCACCTTCTGTCTTCTCACCTTTGTAACTTTGACCAGTTGCACCTTCACCTACCCATGACTCCACCCGGTGAGGCCCGATTCGTGTACCTGGTGAAAGCATGTCAATTTACCAACGCACCAGTGGGACTATCCCCACTTTAGTTTATGCCTAAGCAAACGAAAATGAGAGTGATCCAAGCCTTCAAGTAAAGGAAAAGTTGAGGAAGAAACAGAAACTTCAAGAGGGAAAAAAGGATCGTTTTCAAAAGCGGTCTGTCCATCCGCCGAAACCAAAGGAGCATCCGGGTTATCCAAGCATTTTACCTGAAGGGAAATCCCGGAAGGAAAAACGACTGGACGGCTTGTAAGAGAATGAGCAGAAATAGGTGTCATTAATACCACTTGAGCATCTGGGTGAGCAATCGGCCCTCCCGAGGCCAAATTATATGCAGTGGACCCTGTCGGCGTTGCAAAAACTATCCCATCACAAGCATAATCCGCAACGGGTTCATCCCCGACTGAAACGGAAAAGCGGGCAAGCCTGCCATTAGAACCACTTTTTACAACTAGATCATTAAGCGCAGTCTTTGAACTCCCATTTTTATCTTCAATAAATAACATGCTCCTTCTGCGTATTTTATACTCTCCACGCAACAGAGGTGGGATTTGCTTTTCCATATCCGCAGGAGATAAAGTCGCTAAAAATCCTAATTGCCCATGGCGAATGCCGGCAACAGGCACATTATATTCCACCGCTTCTTCCATTACATTTAAGAGCGTACCATCCCCCCCGATTACAAAGCAGGCATCCATACCACTCAGTAAACCGGTCGGTGCAGGAAATGCAGTAGATAAATTTGCCTCAACCTCCATCCTTTCGGCCATTGCTTTGAGATCTTCCCCCACCTGTAATGCTCCTGACTTGGTAGCATTTGAAACGATTGCAATTCTTTTGAGTGGTTTCATATTCAGAGTGTTCATCCTAAATTCAATCTCCCTGCGGGGTCAAGTGAACCTTGCCCAATTCCATTTCTTTGGATCACACATTTCACCCCCATCTCTTAGAACAATTCTAGCATCTAAGCCTAAGTGTTTGCGGAACCATTTTCTTTGCTTCGATACTAACCTACGAGTTGAATGATTGATCGCAGCTGGTAATTCATCTTCTTTCATTTCCCCTTTCAAAAATGCTATGCACTCTCTGTAGCCAACGGAATTACATGCTGGAGAATTCCTTTCAATGCCCATCATCAGTAAATTCTCAACTTCCTCAACCAACCCATCCGATAACATTACTTGAGTTCGGTCCAAGATCCTTTTTTCAAGGTCCGTATTTTCCCGGTCTAACCAAATCATTTTCTTTTCAAACTCAGCAAAAGGTACAGGTAATCGTTCAAATTCCTTTTTTAATTCTAAAATTGATTTACCACTTGCAATACATCGCTCTAGACCACGCATCACTCTTCTCGGATTAAGAACATCCAACTCTCCCAATCCTTCCGGATTGAGTTTTTTTAATTCATCCAAAATTCCAGAAATTTGTCTTTCTGTATAAATAGACTCAACTTTTTGGCGAATTAAAGGGGTCACATCGACTTGATCAACCACCGGAGAAAGGAAAGACTGTAAATAAAAACCACTACCGCCGGTAACGAGGACTCGAGGCTTCTTAGCTGAAATATCCTGAATGATTTTTGTTGAGTACTCTTTGTAATCTGCGATCGAAAAAACCGTCTTCACATCCACTAAATCGATACCAAAATGCACGACTCTCTTCCTTGTGTCGGTACTGGGTTTGGCGGAACCAATATCCATACCCTGGTAGACAGCAATTGAATCACATGACAAAATACCTGCTCCCATCTCCTCTGCCAATTCAATCGAAAAAGCGGACTTACCTGCAGCCGTGACTCCTGCTAGCAGATGAATAACTGCAGGAGAATTACTCATGATAAAGTTACGACTAGGTTTATTTTACAACCAAGCCCTCGGCCAATTCCGCAGCTTTATTTCCAATTGCAGAAACAGTCAGCTTCGGGTCCCCAAGGTTCCTCGATATGCAGTTAACAAGAACACTACCCACGACTACTCCATCTGCAGACTTCGCCACCTCACGTACATGATCGGCATTGGAAATTCCAAACCCCACAACAACTGGCAATTCAGTATGTTCACGAATCGTTTCAACTCGTTCTTCTAGATCTCCTGCTAAATCATCTCTTGCTCCCGTAACGCCTTCACGTGAGACATAATATATAAATCCTGATGCAAATTCAGTAATTACAGGGATTCTTGATTTTGGCGTGGTCGGTGCCACAATAAATATATTTTTCATCTCCAAATCCTGTGAAGCCGACACCAACTCTTCTGCTTCCTCTGGAGGCAGATCCAAAGTTAAAAAACCATCTACTCCTGCTTTATGGGCCCGCTCTACATAACTTCGTACACCCTGAGAAAAAACTAAATTATAGTAGGTGTAAAAAACAATAGGTGCATCTGAAAACTTTCGAATTTCTTCCACCAGACGAAAAACATCATTCTGAGTACAACCAGCTTCTAGGGCACGCTGGGCCGCCAATTGATTGGTTAAACCATCCGCAAGTGGGTCTGAAAAAGGAACTCCCAATTCCAGCAAGTCTACTCCGTTATCCAAAAGGTTCCTGCATACTTCAAGAGAAGTCTCAAAATCAGGATCACAAGCACAGACATACCCTACAAAAGCGGCACGGCCATTTTCTTTACAAGACGAAAAAAGTTTCGCGATTCGGTCAGGATTGTCCATAGTCAGAAAACTTGAACTATCTATTATCTATCCCCTATTTGGCAACGGAAAAGCATCCCACTTATTCCCCTTCCGTATGATTGCTCTTTACAGGGTCCTGCTTCCATTACTGGCAATTCTTTCCCTCCCCTATTATGCCTATCGGATGATTCGACGCGGAGGCTACGCTGTAAAATTTGGCTACCGAGCTGGACTTTGGCCAAAACTACCAGCTAAAAGCAAAGAAATTACCCGAATTTGGATACAGGCAGTAAGCGTGGGAGAACTTTCCTCTTTAGCAAAACTTCTCGACTCATTACTTTCCGACCCTTCCATTGAAATCGTACTTAGTGGCACCACGAGTACCGGACTCAAGATGGCGAGTACAAAGTATGGACCACGCCTACTTGCTCATGGCCCATTCCCCTTTGACTGGCTCCCCTTCTCGAGGAAAGCATGGCGAAGAATTGACCCGGACCTTGCCATCTTGGTCGATAGCGAATTATGGCCGGAACATTTTCACCAGGCAAAAAAAAGAGGAATCCCTCTGGTTATTATAAACGCCCGGCTATCTGATCGTACCTTTGCAAGACTTGCCTCTCCCAAACTAAGTTGGGCCCACTCTCTGATTTTCCCTGATAACCTTTCTGTAATTGCTGCATCTGAACGACAGCATTCAAGATGGCTCCAACTTAATTTCCCTGGTTCACGTGTCAAAATCTCCGGAAACCTAAAGATTGATGCAGTCGACAAATCCCTAATTCATCCTGAGAAGAAAAAAGATATGCGCCAAGAACTTGGTTTTTCTGAAAATACTTTGGTACTTGCAGGTGTCTCGACTTGGTCCGGAGAAGAAAAATTACTTATCGAAATGGTTCAGTCTCTCCGCCTTGAGAAAATAGATATTAAGCTATTAATCATACCAAGGCATGCGGAAAGAAGACATGAAATCCAACGAGTACTGAAAACTTCCGGTCTTCCACACCACCTGAGAAGTATTAGCCATAAAAGTCAAGATGACTCCATTGCATACCTCGCAGATACCACTGGAGAAGTAATGTCCCTTCTTCAGTCCGCAGATTTTGCCTTTATGGGAAAATCTCTTCCACCACATCATGGAGGACAAAATCCGATCGAACCTGTGGCCTTAAACTTACCCTTAGTCATGGGACCCAACCATCAAAACTTTCGGGAGACTTGCGCCGAACTACTGGCTCACGAAGCTCTTCTTATCGGGCAAAATACAACTGAAACAAATTCTCATCTTTTAAAACTTGCCAGGGAATCAAAACTTAGGGACGCCATGCAGAAAAATTGCCAATCATGGATGCAGAAACAAGGCACGCCCAGCGAATTCACCCTATCTTACCTGTACGACATAATTAAAAGTTTAGATAAGAACTAAATTTTAACCGGTCTACCCGTTTCCATCATTGACCCGATTCGAAAAATTCCTATGACTATTGAGACCGAGTCTCAACAAACCATATCCACTTTTATGAAAAGTACCCTACTATTCTTATCAAATAACATCCAAACTGTATTCTGTTGCATTTGCCTTATTTTACTTGGAGCTTGTGGTTCAGAAATTGAACCCCAAATGCCAGAAGAGACAAAACCAGGCGAACTTAGCTTGAAAAAACTCATCATTGCCCTGAAGGCTAATAAAAACCCTGAGGAAATGCTGGCGGAAAAGCACGATTTAGAAAAATTCCTCTCCGCTAAACTGAAAAGAGCCGTTGAAGTTATTATTCCAACGGATTCTGCGACTGTAGTTGAATCTTTTCGCAATGGAACTCTTGACTTGGGTTACCTAAGTTCCACTGATGCCGCTCGAAACCTCGACCAAAAGACCGCATCTATTCTGCTCGTTCATCTCAAAAACGGAAAGCCTCACTACAACAGCGTTTGGCTCAGCCTTAAAGATAAGCCATATGAGTCGATCACAGAACTTAAAGGCAAACCAGTTGCTTTTGCGAGTCGCTCAAGCACCTCTGGTTTTCTTATTCCTACCTGGGACCTTTCCCAAAAAGGTATAGTTGGATCCGATTCCTCTTTGACCGATTATTTCTCACAAACAATCTATGGCACAGGTTATGTTTCCGCAGTTGAGAAAGTGCTTAGCCGAGAAGTGGAAGCCGCAGCCGTTAGTGACTATGTTTTTAAAGGAGATAACAAATATCTATCCGATGCCCAGAAATCAAAACTCAAAATCATTCAGGAGCAAGGGCCAGTTCCTGCGCATACCCTTTGCGTGAGAGGAACCCTCTCGGAAAACGATAAGAAATTTCTACAGCAGGCATTTCTTGAAATTAATCAGGAAAACCCAGAACTTCGCGACCGTATTTTTAATGGCGAACTCGTCTTGGTTGAAGAAAACGAGCACCTTCGGGTTACCAGAGAAGCGCTTGCCGTGCAAAAAACTCTTAAACAATAACCCCAACCTTCGGGTTCTTCCTTCTCCTATTTTCATTATGCAGCCCCCTCTTCTTTCGACCCAGGGGCTTGGGCTCCAAATAGAAGATCGCTGGCTGCTCAAGGGTCTAAATCTCTCTCTTAATCCTGGCTCATTTGTGGCTATAACTGGTTCTTCTGGTTCAGGAAAAACCACCCTTCTTCGAACCTTGGCCGGTGAGATAACCCCTGAAATTGGAAATATCGACAACCAATTGGATTCTCCAACGAAGTTGGCAATGATCTGCCAAGACCTGCAACTCGCAGATGGAGCAACTGCACTTACCAATGTTCTGGGTGGCAGTCTCGGCAGGCATTCTTTTATTTCCACCTTGTGGCGCTTTCCTCCAGACGAACGCAAAGAAGCCTCTCGATTGCTTTCCCTATTCGGGTTAGCCGAAAAGGAAGATCAATGGACATCGACTCTATCAAGAGGAGAACGGCAAAGGGTGGCAGCCTGCCGTACCCTTATCACCCGCCCCTTAGTCCTACTTGCCGACGAGCCTGTATCCAGCCTAGATCCATTTTGGGCGGATCAAGTACTTAGCAATCTGAAGTCTACTATCATTAAAAGAAAAGGCTGTTTGGTCTGTGCCCTTCACAATGATGAACAGGTGGAAAAATTCGCGGATACCATACTCCGGCTTGATTCGACGAATCCTGAGGGATGGAAAATTGAAACTCAGAAACTTGGAATAGAATCATGAAGCAAGAAATGCCTTGGCACAGTCGATTCGATCTACTTGGAGTCACTTTCCTTCTATTCATTATTGGAGCATTAGGCTCGCTCCCGTCGATTGAGGGATCGGGTAGAGACCTTAATTACTTGGGTAATCTATCTCGCTTTGCGTCCCAATTCTTCCCTCCCGACTGGTCAATCCTGGATCGTACACTTGAGGGCTTGTTCGAAACTGTTAAAATTGCTCTCGTTTCAACCTTTCTTGCAATTATTTTATCCATCGGACTTTCCATTTGTGCAGCTAGTACCATTTCCCCGCGTTGGCTTCTCTGGCCTACCCGGATGTTGCTGAATGTTATTCGTACCATTCCCAGCCTACTATGGGCCCTACTAGCTGTGGTTATCGTTGGTTCCAATCCCCTCGCTGGTGTCATTGCCCTCACTTTTTATAGCGTCGGCTATCTAGCTAAATTTTTCAGTGAAGCATTCGAAGCCGCCAATACGGATGCACAAGAAGCCCTCCGGTCGCTCGGAGCCAGTCCTTTACAAGCTTTTCAGTACGGACTTTGGCCCAATGCCCGCCCTATAATCTGGAGTCATTGCTTATGGATGCTCGAATACAATGTCCGATCAGCTAGTATCATCGGATATGTTGGTGCTGGAGGTATTGGACTGCACTTAAAACTTTACGCGGAATCTGCAAACAGTTGGAACAAGTTTTCTCTCGTTATGATTTGTATTTTAGTAATAGTTACTATCCTCGACTTTATCGGTGAAAAAATCCGCAAATCTATTCGAAGGAAACTCGAAGGAAACTCTTCAAAATAAATTGAAGATAAAGTCGATTTTAATCTACAACCTTGCCAAAGGAAAAGGTCTGTTTCTTGAAGATACCTCCATTTGAATCATAAGAGATTTCGTCACCATGCATCAATCCATATAGAAATGAAACCTTTAGGGAAATATGGCCATCCTCATTTGTAATCGTCCTCACACCTGAGTAGGGAAAAATGCCATAACGAAGAAACATCAGGTCTATACCCTCCCTATTCACCAATTTAAATGCCTCCTCTGCATCTGCCTTGGTACCGGACCAGTTCTCCAGTAAAATGAACTTCCCTTTATCATGAGCAGTCCGTTTACGTTCTGTTCCGTCCTGGTTATAAAAGACTGAATATCCATTCCGTTTTCCATTTAGGTAAGTTTGTTCAATCCACTTTTGCCCATTGGTGTACCACATCGAAAATGGACCGTCTGGTTCACCATCTCGATTATTTCCAAATTTTTCAAGCTGTCCATTCTCGTACCAATGTTGATAAGGGCCATGCTTATTTCCATTTCTAAAATTATAATCCTCTTTTTGTTGACCATCAGGATACCATGTTTTCATACGCTCTACCCATCCATTCTTGACTTCGTAAAGAGTGCGAAATGCAAAAAACTTATACTTGGCAAAGCCAGTGTAACCAGTCGAATTATCCTCCAAAAGCATAGTTCCATTAAGATCACGACGAACCAAAGGTATATCAAAGGCTCCAGCTTTTACCTGGCGTGTCTGCACCTGCACTGGCATTTGCTCCTGCGGGCGTCGTTTAAAAATACTGAAGAAACCACCTGACGGTTCTTCTTTAACCACTGGAGCTCGATTAGCAACCGGTACACCCTTGGTAACTCGAGACCAATCCGGAATATCATTCCAAAATTTTGCTTCCTCTTCGGTTGAATACTTAAAGTCAGTCCATTGATAATACCTAACTAAACTCTTTCGTGTCTGAATTGAAGCTTCAACCTCATCCAGAATAATTGGCCGTGAAGGCACATTATCTTCTTCCTGAGCAATTGCGTTAATCACAACCATTGCCATGAGGGCAAATAACAATGGACATTTCATAAGCCTCATGAAACCAAGCGATCGAATCCGCGTCAAGCCCTCAAGCAAGTTTCAATGCCAACTGGAAAATTTAATTTTCTTGTTATTTCAATTTCGATTAATTGATATAGGAAATTTAAGCTAACTCGAATAGTACTACATTTCCAGTAAGGATGTGGCATTACAAAACATTAAAATTATGTTTTTCAGGGTATTTATACTAATTTTATTTATATTTCATTAAGTAACCAAATGTCCGGTTGAAATGGGTCGCTAGAAATGTAAGCCTTATATCAACTAGAATTTTGGCAGAAAATATAATTCTTTGTAAATATATATTCTCCTGCATGAATAGAGGCTTTTAAAAAGGTGGGGCGACAGACCGGATTCGAACCGGCGACCCCCGGCACCACAAGCCGGTGCTCTAACCAACTGAGCTACTATCGCCACAATAAATGTAACAACCTAATACCCTAAAATTTTGCGTCAATGAGAAAGCACTAACTTTTGACCATGTGCCCTTGACCGAGGCATCCAGATTGGACATGATAATATGTTTTTATTATTTATTATGCTCCAAGCTGGAATCGTAGGTTTGCCCAATGTCGGCAAAAGCACTCTCTTTAACGCACTGACCAAGTCACGCAAGGCGGAGGCAGCTAACTACCCATTTTGTACGATCGACCCTAATGTCGGAGTCGTACAGGTACCAGATGTCCGACTCAAACCGTTGGCAGCATTGGTCGGAACAACCACTATTATTCCTGCTGCAATTGAAATGGTAGATATTGCAGGCTTAGTAGCCGGTGCAAGTAAAGGAGAAGGCTTGGGTAATAAATTCCTCGCTAATGTGCGTGAAGTGGATGCGATCGTTCATGTAGTGCGGTGCTTTGAAGATGAGGATGTTATCCATAATATGGGCCGTGTGGATCCTATCAGTGATGCTGAGGTTATCATGACGGAACTAATCCTTGCGGATGTTGAATCTGCACAAAGTCAGCTCCAAAAAACCCAGAAAAAAGCCCGGGGAAAAGATAAGGATGCCGAAGCAAGTGTAGCTTTGCTGGAACGCCTGATCCCGCACTTAGATGAAGGTAATCCGGCTAACCTTTTGAAAATGGATGAGGATGAAAAAATGAGACTTAAATCGTTTTTCCTTCTCAGTGCAAAATCAATGCTCTATGCATGCAATCTTAAAGAAGAAGAAATTTCAGATCCATCAGGAAATACACACCTAGGGGCATTTCAAAAATGGGCGTCAAGTCAACAGGATGCTAATTGCTGTATCATATCGGCCAAAATGGAGGAAGAGCTATCCGAATTATCCGACGACGAAGCAAAAGAGTACCTTGAAGCCATGGGAGTTGAAGATTCAGGAGTTTCATCTCTCATCAAAGCAAGTTATGATCTTCTCGGGCTTGCTAGCTATTTAACCGCAGGTGAAAAAGAAGCTCGTGCCTGGACTTTTACCAAAGGTATGACTGCACCGCAATGTGCAGGTGTTATTCATACAGATTTCGAGAAAAAGTTTATTAAAGCTGAAGTGGTTTCCTATGAGGACTTGATTAATGCAGGCTCTATGCAAGTAGCCCGCGAAACCGGGAAATGGCGACTTGAAGGTAAGGAATACTTATTCGACGATGGGGATGTGGTCCTCTTCAAATGTAATGCTTGATTTAATGCTCTTCGGGTTGCCTAGAATTTAATCTTTTGCATAATGTGAAGTATATGTTCCTTGGGTTCAAGATCTCACAATTTATCCTCTTTCAAACAGTAATTGTAAGTTGTTGCTTGCTGCTTTTTTCCTGTGGGGAAAAAAAAGAAATTCAAACTTATGAGATACCGAGTGAGTACGATGGGCCAGTGGTTACCTGGGAATTACCCGATGAATGGGGAGAAAACCCAGATCTTTCCGGACCCATGGCAGGATCCTTCCATGTAAAAACTGAACTAGGGCCTATGGGTAGGATTGGGGTAATGCCTTTTCGTGAATCAGTTTCGAGCACTGACGTTGCCAATATGTTCGGTATGGAATTGGGACAATCTACAATCAGTGATGACGAACTAAAAGAAATTAGTGAAATCAAATTGATTGAAGGGCGGGAGTTTGAATGGATTTGGCTCTCCGATAAAAGCCACGAAGGTTCCACTCGCGCCGTTCTTTTAGCTCTGTTCAGGGATAAGGGAGAAACTTGGCTATTCCCTTTTATTGCTGATCATGATTTGATTAAATCTCAAACTAGAAACTTTGAGTCCTTCCTCGCATCAACAACCTTGCGGGCAGGTGCGATAGAAATCCGAGCAAAAGCACCGGCACTCCCCCCTCCACCACCCGCTCATCATGCTCATCACAATCAGGGTCCGACTTGGGACATACCTTCCCATTGGGTAAAAAGCGAAGCATCTTCAGTTAGGCTTGCTAGCTATGAAGTAACAGATGTCAACGGAAGCACACTTGATTTCTCTGTTACATCTTTCCCCGGCGATGTGGGTGGAATACTTGCCAATGTCAACCGTTGGCTTGGGCAGATCGGTATAGACTCGGTTGAACAAGATGGATTAAAAAAATATATTTCACCAATCATTCTGGATGAGAAAGACGCACAACTTGTCATTGCTGAAGGTGCAACTGATTCTTTATACGCAGCGATTCTGGTGGTTGAAGGTAGATCTTGGTTTTTTAAAATTACAGGAGATAGAACTCTCGCAAAAGTTGAGAAATCCAATTTCCTCTCTTTCTTAGATAGTGTCTGTTTCCACTGATTCAAAATGTCCAAAGAAATAAATACTAGAAAAAAGAGAAAATCTTCACTTGGCTCCAGGCGCAAGAAATTTGCCTGGTTGGTTCCCTTTGCATCTATTAGACTGACTCTTACTTTACTCAGTCTTTCAATGATTCTTATTTTTGTTGCTACGCTGGAACAGGTAAGAATCGGGATACGGGGTGCACTCGCTGAGTATTTTGAGTCTATGTTTGGAATTTGGCATTACCCGGAACAATTTTGGGGAGGAGAATTTTTACATGCTTTCCCCCTACCCGTCCCCGGTGGGTATTTACTTGGTGGGTTACTGATTGTAAATCTTACTGCGGCATACATTACTCGTTTCCAGTGGACCGGAAAAAAAATGGGCATCCAACTCATACATTTGGGTATCATCATGCTGTTAGTTGGCCAGCTTGCTACCCAAGCAATGCAGGAAGAATCTCGTATGCAAATCAACAAAGGCGAATCTAGCAATTACATTGAAAGATTCCATGGTGTAGAACTTGCCTTTTCCGATGTCACTGTTCCCAATACTCAGAAAGTAGTCACCATTCCACAAGATATTTTAGAAGATGGAGGTACTGTAAGAACGGCCGATCTTCCTTTTAAAATTAAAGTCAAAAAGTTTGGAGTGAATTGCGATTTCACAGTCACTCCTCAAGGCTCGAATCGCGAAGGGCAAGCGAAAGAGGTTAATCGTGGAGTTGGTCAAACTGCTAACCTTACAATCAGGGACAAGGAAGAGGATTTTAGCAGTGAGGGTTTAAATTTTGGCTACTTAATTTTTGAGATTTTTGATGGAACGAAAAGCCTTGGAACTTGGTTATCTCTGGCACATCCAGGGGGTAACCATTGGTGGAAGCAAAGCCCTAAACTTTCCGACTTTGCATTTCAACCGATTAGGCACGATGGCAGACTATGGGGAGTTACCCTTCGGAGTGAACGCGAATATCTCCCGTATTCAATTGAACTGATAGATGTTGAAAACGAATTTTATCAAGGTACTGAAATTCCCTTCAATTTTGAGAGTGATATTGTTCTTAACATGGAGAAGAATCAAACTCGTCAGGCTCTCGTTTACATGAACACGCCTTTAAGGCATGCCGGAAAAACATTCTATCAATACCAGATGAATGCAGCTGCAGATTACACAGTTTTTCAGGTTATCCGAAATCCTAGTTGGTTGGTACCATATATTGCATGCATATTAGTTTCCATCGGTTTGCTTTGGCAATTTAGTTTTCATCTAGTTCGCTTTTTGCGAAAAAACTCCAACAATGCGCAACCTGCATGAGCCAAGATAACCGAAAGAAATCGATAACAAACAGGATCCTTTTATGGACATTGATCGTGTTGGGAATCTACTTTGCTTTTTTACCAAGATATGGTTCCAGTTCAGAATAAGAAAAATACTTACCATCTTTTGTCATCTTTTTGTTGATGACTCCTAAGACTTGATCGTGATCAATCAGAAAGGTTTTGTAATTATCACTTTCTTTCGGTTGGAAAAGTACTTTGCTTTTTTACCCAATCGCTATGCCACTTCTTCAATTATAGACTTTGTTAAAGGTGAACCAAAGGCTTCACCTGACACATTTGACCTGGAAGGGTTTTCTCGAATTCCAGTTTTGCGGGGAGGTCGAGTCAAGCCCATCGATAGTGTGGCCCGAAACGCTTTACTTGTACTTCGCAATAAAAGAACTGCC
>JAOFOL010000014.1 GCA_028042835.1 Opitutales bacterium
AAGGATGGTTTGGATTTAATAGGCGAGACCAATGCCACCCTAAATATTACCGATGCCAATGCCACGCTCCATGATGGAAATTATTCGGTGGTGGTGGGTAATGATTTTGGGAGCGTGGAGTCCAGCGAAGTTGAAATATTAGTATTTTACTTTCAACCGTTGGCCTTTCAAGGACTTAAACTTTGGCTAGATGCATCGGAGCTCAGTTCTTCTGACTCTTTGTGGTTAGATAAGAGTGGAAATGAAAATAATGGCAACAAAACTGGTGCTACAAATGTTCTTACCAACGCACAAAACGGACATTCCGTAATGTATTACAATGCCAACGGGCAAAGACATACATTTAATATGATTAATGATATTCGAACCGTCTTTTGGGTAATTTCACAAGATGCAAGTGCAAATGGTTCAGGGTACAGGCATCTTTTAGCGGATACAACCAGTCACCCAGATTTTCACAATCATGATAATGGAAAATTTTGGAGTCCACAACATACAAATAGTATGGTTAGAAACAGTATCATTCGCATGAATGGATCTATAATTGATGGATACACCACAAACTATCCAAACTCGCTATCTATTATTTCAGTAAAAACAACTGCCAATGCAGAATCAGATGCCTTTGGATATGATCGCTCAAACATGGGTAATCAATGGATTGGAAAACTTGGAGAACTACTCATTTACAATTCTGTACTCAGTGATAAACAGATCCAACAAATCGAAGGTTACCTTGCAAATAAATGGGGACTTTTAGTCAATCTGCCATCCAATCACCCCTACAAACCTGCTACTCCATAATTAAGAAATCAAAGTTAGGAATCTAGTTAGGCAGAATTAAGAGGTCTCAGGTGTAAAAAAAAATTTATCCAAAGGCTGAGTCTCGGGATAACTGCCCAAAATCCGATGGTATGGACAGGCGGCGGATACCGAAATTCCAATGTCCAGCCTTATAAATGAAGCCGTCAGGCAATCTCTGATCGAAGATGCTGAAGACTTGCAGGTGTTTATTGATCGTGCAGACGAGTCATCCGTAGATTTTGAATCATTTGTTCAACAACTGAAAAAGAATGGGAAGCTGTAGGTTGCGGATCAAAAAGTCCGCGGCCCAAGAAATTGAAAAGCTTACCCATACGGACAGCATCCGAATAATCCAAGCGATTGAAAAACTGGCTCAGAACCCCCGACCTGTTGGCAGTCAAAAATTATCAGGACAGGAAAAGTTCCGTATTCGGGTTGGTAATTACAGAGTACTTTATGAAATCATCGATCATGAACTGATCATCTTCATAGTCAAAGTTGCCCATTGAAAAGACGTTTACCGAAACTGAATAATTGAAATCTTTTAAGGCTGGGTTTCGGGATAGCTTCCCAAAATCCGATGATACGGACAAGCGTCCGAAACTTCATTTAGTGCTTCGCGGATATCATCGTCCTCTGCATGTCCAAGAAAATCGACAAAGAAGAAATAATCCCAGGTTTTCCGCTTACTCGGACGTGACTCGATCTTGCAAAGATTGATCCCGCGTGAGGAAAATGGATTAAGGGAGGACTGCAACGCCCCCACCTGATCGGGCAGGGAAAGAACAAGACTGGTACGATAGGATACTCCATCCCTCTTGCCGGACGGGTTGCGACTGACCACCAGGAAGCGGGTGACATTATCTTTTCGATCCTGAATACCACTATCGAGCATAGGTACGCCGTGGGCTTCACCGGCAAGTTTACCGGCAATCGCGGCAATGCCCTCCCCTTCGGCCGATTCGCGGACCGCTTCCGCTGTGCTTGTCACGGGTACCAGACGGGCATTGGGCAGGTTACGCCGTAGCCATTCCCCACACTGGGCGAGTGCCTGGTCCTTCGAACGGACTTCCACAATTTTATCGAGCGAACTGGGACTAAATAGACAATGTTCGATCTTTAAATAGACCTGAGCAATGATCGTGAGTTCGGTATCGACCAATAGATCAAGGGAGCGATTGACTGCTCCTTCCGTGGAATTTTCAATGGGTACGACCCCGTAGTCGCACTCACCTTTTTCGACAGCCTGAAAAACATCGGGAATATCGGGCAAGGAGCGATAACTAAGTGCGGATCCAAAATTAAGCATGGCCGCCTGATGGGTAAAAGTGGCTTCCGGTCCGAGATAGCCAATGGTCAAATCCTTCTCTAAAGCAATAGATGAAGAGATCACTTCCCGATAGATGGCACGGAGGGAATCATTGGGTACGGAGCCTTCATTAAGCCCCTCAATTTTTTCAAATACTTGTTCCTCTCGGGATGGATCATAAGGGTCGACTCCCATTTCGTCTTTGATCTTACCAATCTCGGCAGCAGCCCGAACACGTTTGTTAAGCAAGCTAACCACTTGCTCATCGATGTTGTCTATCTCGTTACGAAGGGACTCTAATTCAGGTTTTTCCAAAATAAAAAAATTTTACAAATGAACAGGGGTGATTTGTGTTCGCATACTCCTATACAACCCGATAAAGTGCGTCGCTTCAATCCTAATTCAAATTTAACATGAGTAGCTGTAACCGAAACTTTTCATCTATTGTGGTCGACGGAAAAGACCGTGCTCCCAATCGTTCCATGCTTCGAGCTGTAGGGTTCGACGACGAAGACTTTGATAAACCACAGGTAGCGGTATGCTCCGCGTGGAGTATGGTCACCCCGTGCAACTCTCATTTAGATGAGCTGGGTAAGGCATCCGTGGAGGGCGTAGACGGAGCAGGTGGTAAGGCCGTCCCTTTTGGAACCATCACTGTATCGGATGGAATAAGCATGGGAACACCAGGTATGCGCTACTCTCTAGTATCCAGAGAAGTAATTGCTGATTCTATTGAAACTGTGGTTGGTGCTGAAGGTATGGACGGACTGGTTGCGATTGGTGGGTGTGATAAAAATATGCCTGCCTGTGTTATGGCCCTTGCCCGTATGAACCGTCCGGGAATTTTTGTCTATGGAGGTACCATTCTGCCCGGTATCCATAAGGAAAAAAATCTCGATATCGTTTCGGTATTTGAAGCCGTGGGTGCACATGCATCCGGGCAGATCGATGAAGAAGAGCTAACAAGTATTGAAAAAAAAGCGATCCCTGGCCCCGGATCCTGCGGTGGTATGTATACTGCCAATACCATGTCTTCCGCAATTGAAGCTTTGGGCATGAGTCTACCTGATAGTTCCGCCCAGCTTGCCGTTTCAGATGAGAAGAAAATCGATGCAAAAGAGGCAGGCGCGGCAGTGGTCAATTTAATCCAAAAAGATATCAAGCCACGCGATATCATGTCCCGAAAAGCATTTGAAAACGCAATCACTGTGGTGATCACTCTTGGTGGATCGACCAACGCCGTCCTTCACCTCTTAGCGATGGCACATGCAGCAGATGTGAAACTTTCCCTCGACGATTTCACTGAAATTGGTAAACGTGTACCTGTACTTTGCGATCTCAAACCAAGTGGAAAGTACAACATGTCCCATTTTGTTCGAGTAGGTGGATTACGACCTCTTCTCAGAACTCTGCTTGAAGAGGGTCTGTTGCATGGCGAGTGCATGACTGTGACAGGTAAAACGATTGCTGAAAATGTGTCTGATGCCGAACCCTATGCCCCCTACCCTAAGGGTCAGGATCTCGTTCGCCCATTTCATGACCCAATCAAGCCTGACAGTCATCTTCGGATACTTTATGGGAACCTGGCAGCCGATGGTGCTGTAGCCAAAATTACCGGCAAGGAAGGCTTAAAATTTTCTGGTAAAGCTATCGTTTATGAATCTGAAGAAGCATCTCTTCGGGGAATTTTAGACGGCGAAGTGGAAGCTGGTCACATAATTGTTATTCGCAACGAGGGACCGGTAGGTGGACCCGGCATGCGTGAAATGCTCTCTCCAACGAGCGCAATTATGGGAAAAGGACTGGGTAAAGAGGTCGCTCTCATTACTGATGGACGTTTTTCGGGAGGCAGTCACGGATTTGTCGTCGGACACGTCACCCCAGAGGCAGCTGTGGGAGGATTAATTGGTGTGATCGAAAATGGTGACCCTATTACCATCGATGCTGAAAACAATCAGTTAAATCTCGATTTATCCGCGGAAGAAATTGAAAGAAGAAAATCTTCTTGGAAACAACCTGAACCAAAAGAAAAACGCGGAGTCCTATCCAAATATGCCAAGCTCGTAAGCTCCGCATCTCTGGGTGCGATTACTGACGGAGACTAAAATAATTATGAAATCAGAACTTTATCTTTCTCATCCAGACGCTAAGTTCTGGGCCGATTTTTCCTTTGTTGATTTTACAGAAGACTATCTGTCCTCAATGTCTGAGTCTATATCAACTGCACTACAATCGATGAGCGAACTCGAAAGTGGTGCCATTGCCAATCCGGATGAGAACCGTATGGTTGGGCACTATTGGCTACGCAACCCTGATCTCGCTCCTGATAACAAACTGACTGAATCGATACGGGAGACTTTGCAAAAGGTAAAAGAAGTTACGAGTGCAGTTCACTCAGGATCTTTAAAGTGTCCCCAAGGTCCGTTTACAGACTTGCTAGTCATTGGCATCGGGGGTTCAGCTTTAGGTCCTCAATTTGTAGGCAAAGCATTGGGGTGCCCAAAGTCGGATAAACTAAAAGTACATTTCTTCGATAATACCGATCCTGATGGGATCGATCATACTCTTTCAGAAATTGGAGATTCTCTCTCCAGCACTCTTGCCTTGGTCATTTCAAAATCCGGGGGTACGCCCGAGACCCGTAACGGTATGCTGGAAGCGGAAAATGCATTTACTCAGAAAGGTCTAGATTTTGCAAAACATGCGATCGCTATAACTGGAGATGGAAGTAAATTGCATCAATACTCCCAGGAAAAAGGATGGCTCGACTTTCTTCCGATGTGGGATTGGGTGGGTGGTCGAACCAGTGAAACCGCAGTTGTTGGGCTCTTGCCAGCCGCACTTCAAGGAATCAATATAGACCAACTTCTAGACGGGGCCAGGCAAATGGATGACCTCACCCGCAATTCAAACTTCATGAAAAATCCAGCAGCAATGCTCGCTTTGTCGTGGCACTACCTCACCGATGCTCGGGGTTCAAAGGATATGGTAATCCTTCCTTACAAAGACCGCCTCGAATTATTTGCAAAGTATCTCCAGCAATTAATTATGGAGTCCTTAGGGAAAGAAAAAGATTTGTCAGGGAACATTGTCCATCAGGGAATTTCTGTTTATGGAAATAAAGGTTCAACCGACCAGCATGCCTATGTTCAACAGTTACGCGAAGGAGTACCTAATTTCTTTGCCACCTTTATCGAAGTACTCAAACACCGTGAGGGTGAATCGATCGCGGTGGATGAAGATGGCATGGATTCAGGGGATTATCTACATGGATTTTTTCTTGGTACCCGGGATGCTCTTTATGAAAAGGAACGAAAATCGATTACCTTAACCATACTCGAAGTAACACCGAACGCGGTGGGTGGCTTGATTGCTTTGTTTGAAAGGGCAGTTGGATTATATGCATCCATGGTGGGAATCAATGCATATCATCAACCTGGAGTCGAAGCTGGCAAAAAGGCGGCATCTGCAATCCTCGATGTACGAAAAGACATCGTTGAACATTTAAAGTCAAATCCCAGTGCTAAATATTCAGCAAATCAAGTCGCTGAAGCTATCGGGAAATCTGAAAAAACAACTTGGGTATTCAAAATTCTTGAAAATTTAGTGATTAATCAACCTAAGACTTTTGAGAGAATTATCACTGATAATCCCCTTGAAGATCAATTTTCCGCCCGCTAATCCGATATTCGCTAATTTTTTCTTACTTAAATTACAATTTTAAGAAATATTCTTACTTAAAATTTTGTTAAGTTATTAAAAAGACGAAAACCTTTGGCTAATAATTTAAAAATAATTTGTTGATCGTTAACGGATAAATCTTTGAATAGTGAAAAATGGCTGTTACTTTAAATAAAGACGGTAAACCAAGAAAACTTGGTAGTGGTAAAACGAAGGGTGCGGGTTGCTACGCACAAATCTCACTTCGAGAAGTGAGAAAATTAGTTAATGATAATGATGAAATTTCAGTCAGTCGGGTTTGGTTACGATCTGTTCAGGATAAAAAGAAAGCAGATTCTATAAACTTCGAATTAACAGTCCCACAGGTTAAACCTGAATACAAACCTACCAGTAAACCAAAAATTTCATCTAAACCGGACTTACCTTCAAGTGAAATAAAGAATCAAAATGTTTTAGTAAATAATGATGATGACGACTACGAACCACCACCCTTATTTGCGAAGGATTCTAGCGTAAAAAAATACTAAACTATCAAAAAGGATTCGGTAATGCTCCAAAGGGGTCAGGTGCTGCCTCAGGTGAAGTATCTGTAGCAGCGGGCAAAGGAGCAAAAGGGTCGACTTCAGAAGGCATTGTGCTTGCATCATCAGTTTCAGAAGGTACTGGAGCAAACGGATCAGCACCAACAACAGGGTTGGCAGGAAAAGTTTCCACCCCATCGCTTGGATCAGTGGTTTCCCCTTCGGGGGGCAAATCCTCAGGGTCATTTAAGTCAATTCCTGAAATGCCGAAAACAGGAGGACGAGCGGTGCTGTCCTCTTCTGTAACCACTTCAATATCTAAAGATGGAGAAGCTTCTAAATCTTCTACTTTAAGGTTACGAACCCACCAATCACGATAAACTAAATCCCCTTCAGCGGTATACTCCTGCACAGCACCCCAACGGGAACCTCCAACCTTGGGAATAATCAATCTTCTATCCTCGTCGTAATGATGCCTTGCTAACCAAAGTTTTTCGACCATGGATGGAGGATTAATAATTAACCGTTGCTCTACGCTCACATCCTTACGGTAATCAGTTTTTGAACAGGACTGAAAATGAATGACAAAAAAAGAAAAACAAAGAATTCGAAAAAGCATTGGGCATCGAGATTTCAATTTCATTTCTAAAATACAAATTATCGCGTACTGGAAAGCAAGCGCAACTTATTGGAAGACATACTAAAACATTCGATTTCACCAGTGATACGGTTACAACGATAAATCCACCTTTCATTTTCATCGCAGAGAAACTGGTATTTTAAATCCTGTTTTCCTTTTAGAAAAGTAACCAACTCTTTTTGCACGATTTGCTGGATTTGATCGCCATTAGCAGGATCAATTTTTTTGAGTTCTGCCGATATTTGATTCTCAAGTAATTTGATTTGTTCCAAAATAAATCCCTCGAAATCCTTAGATGCTAAAGCAGGAGATATTATATTTTCAGAAACTTCAGAGATAATGGGCGAAGTTTCATTTAATTCATTACTTATAACTTCTGGGTCGATGCTTAGCGGATTGACATCACAACTAGAAATAAATGCACTAACTGAAACAGTTATCAGAAAACATAAATATTTACTATTTATTAAGATTGCTCGCATGATCTAGGTTCATAATCACTCAAAACTTCTTCTCCGTCAACTCATGAAGAATATATATAAATTTCAATTTAAAGACCGCACCCACCAAAGATGAAAGCTCAAATTATAAGATGGGGAATTATCGGTACCGGTAGGATTGCAAGAGCATTTGCTGAGGGCATCAAATATACTTCAAACGGTAAGCTCTATGCCATTGCCTCGAGAAACTTGAAAACTGCAAATGCTTTTGCTCAGGAATGGGAGATTAAGCACGCTTTTGCATCATACAAGGATCTTGCCCAATCTGATGTAGTGGATGCAGTCTATATCGCCACCCCTCATTCTTCACATGCAGAAAATTCGATTCTATGCATGAGAAATGGAAAAGCAGTCCTCTGTGAGAAACCTTTTGCAGTAAATACTAAGGAAGTCGATGCAATGATTTCTGTATCCAAAGAAAACAATGTTCTTTTGATGGAAGGTATGTGGTCCCGCTTTCCTCCTTTAATGTGTAAGTTAAGAGAATGGATAAAAAATGGAAAACTCGGAAAAATCAGGGTATTACATGCAGATTTTGGATTTTTGCCAAAAGAGCGGAATCCTAAAGGTAGGTTGTTGAATCTTGAACTTGCCGGAGGTTCACTCCTTGATCTTGGTATCTACCCTATCTCTCTCGCTTCCATGATCTTTGGTATGCCATCAAGTGTACAAACTTTAGCCAACATAGGAGAAACAGGTGTGGACGAACAATCTTCCTGGATATTTAAATATCCTTGTGGTGGGTTAGCCATGTTACTTTCTTCCATCGAATGTGAAACACGACAAGAGGCCTTCATTTCGGGGACCTTAGGAAATGTCCGTATTCACAAACAGTGTTGGAAACCTCAAAAAATGACTTTTACGGAAACCAATGGTGACAATGAAGAGATCATTGAGATGCCTTTTAAAGGGAATGGGTTCAATTATGAAGCTGAGTCTTTTAGCAACTTGTTACTGGAAGGAACAAAAGAAAGCCCAATTATGCCTTTATGTGAAAGTAGGGAAATAATGACACAGCTTGATCAAATAAGAAAAGAATGGGGTTTGATCTACCCGATGGACTAAACATTAAAGAACCTACGGTCTTTTATACCAAAAACCACAAAGTGTCCGAAAGCGAACGGATAACGGAAAAAAAAGAACCAAAAGCATATGTAATGTAATTTGCCAACTGCTATGCCAGGAAAGTTTTCTGGAAGATGTAACCACGGGGTGCTTTGAAAGTATGATAAAACTCTTTTTTGATTTTCGGTACACTTTCTTAAGTTTCAGAATAAAGCCTATTTCTTCGCCAGCGTATACCGACTCCGGAAATCCTCCCGCCAAATTAAAATCTTGTTTTGTACAGAAAATAAAGCTTCCCGCTGCCAATTTGAATGTCTGGGATACCCAATTCCAGAAAAAAGGGATTAAAATTCCAAGAAAATATTTATTTTGATGGTCATCAAATTTGATAATTGAACCTCCGCCATATACTTGAGCGGTTGATAGAGCAGAACAGACATCGGTAAGTATATTTGGCTCAACAATCGTATCTGCATCTAAAAAAATAAGGACTTTTCCCTTTGCTTTAGCAGCTCCTGTATTTCGAGCACGCGCGATTTGCCGAAAAGGTTCGTGTACTACAATAGCATTTAACTCCTTTGCTATTTGAGCTGTCCGATCAATTGAACAATTATCAACTACAATGATTTCCCATTTTTTGAACGATTGAGACTCCTTAATAGCAAATTCTAAGGCATTGATGGTCTTGGAGATGAAAAGTTCTTCGTTGTAAGCAGGAATTACAAAAGAACAATCCATAATAATTGCCCTCTATAAATTACAAAAAACTTTTACTTGGAGAACTTTTTAGCCCGCCTTTTAGCACCAAAAGATAGTCCGGACACCCAGCCCTCGAGTCGAGCAGTTGCACGACCTCCGTATTGGTCCGAGTCCCCACGAGGTGCCAAAGGTTTTGTCCCCTGAATATCAGCAGCTATTTGTGAAAGGCTTGGTACTTTTTCTCCTCGATCTTTCATCGCCTGATGCAAGAAGGCTAATCGGTCGATTTCCAGTTGTCGTGAGAGATTTGATAAGGTTTTTCTAAATTCAGAGACTCCGCCAGTTCCGTTTGTCTCGGATGCTTCCTCGACACTGTCTTCTTCTACCTCTTCATCCTCAGGATCTGGAACTTCCTCTGCATCACCTTCCTCAGTGACATCTTCTGCAACCGCTTTAGCTGCAGGTGCAATCTGCTCCTCAATTGGATTTTCAACAACATCTGCAGAATCAAAATCATCTAAAGAAAACTTTTCTTCACTCGCATCAATTTCGCTTTCACCATCCACTTCAGGAGGTATACCAGCTTCAACCATACCTTCCAATTCATCTGATACAGAATCAGCCGAATTGTCCTCGTCGTCGATCAACTCGGATAATTCATCGTCTGAAGGCTCATCTGGAGAGTCACTCATTTGCGGAGAATAATGGGTATGGGGGTAAAAATTAGAAGTTAATATATTGTAGTATTGGAATCACCCGTGCGAATCAAGAAAAGTTTTTGGTCGTCTCGAATCAGTTCCAAAGCATCTTTACGAAAATCACCTGTAAACTCCAAAAAAGTGAGTCCTTTTTGGACCAATTTGGCTTTTAAATAAAAAAAACTATCGGGTGCATTCTGTTCATAAGCTAGATACTTAAAATCGTCTCTGAAACCGGTTTTATAACCGTCATTGATAAACACCCCGGCACCAGAAGGTGAAACGCTAAGTACATTAATCTCAACCTCATCACCAAAGTAATGATACGGGGGTCTTTCTATTTCATTCAGTAACCTGCCCTTTTCTTCTTCAAAAGTCCTTCTTGCCACCTCTCTTCTAGTCCTCAGACCCGACAATTCTGCACCGAGGTTATCCCTAATCGCTTGTTCTTTTTGATTTTCAGATTCGAGAAGGCTTAATTCCTCCTTGAGTTGTTCTGTTTGAGCTCGAATTGGCTCACCCTGAGATTTCTTTTCCTCAGTTTTTGCCTCCTGCTCTTTAAGCTCTTTCCTAACCTTGGATAACTCATTTAAAAACTTTTTGTTTCGTTCATTTAGGTCTTTTTCTTTAAACAAAATAAGCTCAGCCTCTTCTTTTAATTTTTCAGCGTTGGAGAGTGCATCTTCAATCTCCAATCTCCTCTTCCCTCGTTCCCTAAATAAACCATTAATCAAATCAGAAGATTTATTTTTGTCGATTTCGAGAGCCAAAGATGCTTCATCCCTCGAACTTTCCGCCTTCTTGATTTTTGCGTCAAAGGATACAAATTTTTCTTGGTTCAAAAAAAACATAACCCCTGCAGAAGCAATACCCCCCCAAGCTAATATTCTAAAGATGATAGAGGTCAAATTCGCTGATTGTTAAAAGTTTAGCAGGTTTTCCGATCAAAGGAACAATGGACCCGACTGATTGCTTGAGCTCGGCTTGCATAATCTTAATCTTACATATTTCATCTCCCTTACTTCGGATTGCGAAAATTTTATCTTTCATAATTCCATCCTCCTGCCCAACGGGTAATCCAATCAATCCGCTAGTCAAATCGATTTCCATATATGAGATCGTAATAAATTCACCTTGTTCTAGCCAGTTCCGAGAAGACTTGTCCGCAAAAAGTGAACTTGTAGTTTGGTTAAAGTGTTCCTTTAGGATTGATGTTACAGAATCATAGTGTTGTAGAGTTTTCTTAATACTAGATATTTCTATGCGAAGATTCTCAGTATTATTGATTACATCATTTTTTCGGGCGGCCAACGCAGGTAAGGCTTCTTTATTTTGTATATGCGATGTTTCTAAGTCATCGAACTCTTTTTGCTTTGTTAATGAATTAAGTTTTATTTCTTCAATGGCTTTTTGACTTTCTGCAACGGAAGTTTCTAGATCCGAGATTAATGAGACCGACTGATCCCTTGCTTTTTGCTGAGTGGACTCCTCTAATTTAGCTTCGAATTTCTCATCATCCAATTTTTGATTTTTAACTCTTTCCCTACTGTATCTAACAGCGTGCTCTTTATTAAGAGCTACTTTTTGATTACTTAAATCTTTTTCTTCGGCTACGATTGTATCAATTAAAACTCTCTCCTGTTCGATTGTAGACAGAAGCGTGTACATGTACCAAATGCTTGCTAAAGAAAAGCATATTGCCAATCCGTTGGTAATTAATTTAAGCATCAGGGTAATTCTGGAAGTGGAGCAAAAGGAGACAACTCTGGCACACCATCATCTGAAGGAACCTCCATGGATGGTCCTGGATCCATTTCCGGGATCGTCGAGTCAATATTGGAAACAGGAGTGAATACATCGAATTCATCCTCGGCAGCCTCTTCAACGACTATTGCACTGGGGTCAATTTCATTTGATTGGTTCGATTCTCTAACTGCAATTAATTCCCTGACCTGTGATATTCTGGATTCTCGTTCCACTTCCCACTGCCTGTTACGCTTCTTATCGAGTTTGACTTTATGAGTGTGCAATAAATCCTCATCTCTCCCATTTACACCTGAAAAAAAGTACATTGAATTCAACCTTCCAAACTCATCTCTTGACCAAGCACGCCCAATGGACTGTTCGTCCACAACCGGAAGCATTTCTCGAGTGGTTGGGTTATACTGATACCTAGCGTTCCACGCGTTATAAATAATAGGATAATCACTTTCTACTGTACTTCGACAGCCCACACCGAAAAGTCCTATGAGAACAAGAAAGAACCATGGGTAAGATTTAACGGGCATTCTACTAATTAAGCACCAGATTACTTATTTGAAAACCAAAATCGATACCAACATAACCTTCTTTAACAAAATCAATAGTTTTTATCTTTCGAATCAAGCCAAATGGTTACAGGACCATCCTCATGTAATTCAATTCTCATTTGAGCACCAAACTTTCCTGACTGTAAGTCACCGGGAAAGGAATTTCGAAGTGAACTCAGGAATGAACCATAAAAAGATTCAGCAAATTCAGGAGGGGCGGCCCGGTTAAAAGAAGGACGATACCCCTTTTTTAAATTACCCCAAAGTGTAAATTGGCTCACAATAAGTAGTCCCATTTGAGAAGTAATTGGTAAATTCATCTTTCCGTCAGAATCATCAAAAACCCGTAAACCAAGTATCTTTTTAACACTCCATTCAATGTCATTTTGGCAATCGTTCATCTCGATTCCAACATAAACGGCTAAACCGGCACCAATCTGTCCAACTATTAATTCATTAACCTCAACTTTTGCATCTTCAACCCTGCGAACCAAAAGTCTCATATCGCTAATCCTCTCAGGTTAATTGAGAGATAAACTTAATCCTGCAAACTAATCTTCAACCGCAACTGCGTCCATAACTTCAGCGGCAGCCTTGGCGGCAAGTGGTGTGGACAGATAACGCTCTCCACAACTCGCTCCGATTACAACAATTCGTTTACCTGCCATCTCAGGTTTACTCGCGACCCTTAAAGCTGCTTGGACAGTAGCACCTGTTGAAATTCCACCTAGAATACCTTCCTCTATGCTTAATTTCCGTGCCATATCAAACGCCTCTTCGCTGGTTACAAGCTCAACATCATCCACGATATCTAGATTTAAATTTTTGGGAACAAATCCAGCACCGATTCCTTGAATCTTATGTGGAGCTGGTTTGACTTCTTCCCCGTTGAGGGTTTGAGAAATAACCGGACTCTCCGCAGGCTCAACTGCGATTGACTGCATATCAGGGTTTCTTTGCTTAATAATTTCTGAGACTCCTGTAATAGTCCCTCCTGTCCCGACGCCTGATACCAGACAATCCACCTGCCCATCCATGCCTGACCAAATTTCCTCCGCTGTAGTTTTGCGGTGGATCTCAGGGTTGGCTGGATTATTGAATTGCTGCGGCATGTAAGCATTTACGCCGTATTTCTCCATTAACTGGGAGGCTTTGGATATAGCTCCCCCCATGCCTTTAGGCCCCGGAGTGAGAACAATCTCTGCCCCAAGGAGCCTCAAGAGTAATCGTCTTTCTTTGGACATGGTCTCGGGCATTGTCAAAATACACTTATAACCTTTGGCAGCACAGACAAAAGCTAATGCAATACCAGTATTTCCTGAAGTCGGTTCGATAACAACGCTATCTGAATGAAGAGTACCGTCTTTCTCTGCAGCTTCAATCATTGCCGCCCCGATTCTGTCTTTAACACTGGCTAAGGGATTAAAAAACTCGGATTTCAGAAAGATCTTAGCATTTATTCCATGCGTAACTTTCTGAAGTTCCACTAAGGGAGTTTTTCCTATTGATTCAATAATATTCATGATAATTTACCTTCTTTTACCTCTTGGTCCAAAGCTGCGGATAGGCGCATTTCGGTTTACCTCTGCATTTTTCAAGCGGTAAACGATCCTCGCTTTCTCTAAATCTTGAGTGCTCATTTCCATCTTCACAATATCACCTACCGTGATTTTGATAAAATGCTTACGCAACTTGCCCGAAATATGGGCAAGGACTTTATGTCCATTTTCTAGCTCGGCTCGAAACATTGTACTTGGTAGTACTGCTGTTATTTTACCTTCTACTTCTACGATATCTTCTTCTGCCATAAATTTTAAACCTCCATCACACCATGTTGTACCATCAAGTCAAGAATCTCCTTCGAAAAGCCTCGTCTTAAAAAACTCTAATATATGAAGAAATACATCGAATGTCCCTTCCCCAGACTCTTCCCTTCTCAATTGGAAAAAGATGACAATTTTTACATGCAGTTAGCTTACAACGAATCAATTTCTGCATGGGAACAAGATGAGGTACCAATCGGTGCAGTTATAGTAGATAAACAAGGCGAAGTGATTGCTTCTGCTTATAACCAAACCAGAAAGTGTAATGACCCGACTGCTCATGCGGAAATGCTTGCAATCACAATGGCCACTCAAAAAATCGGAGATTGGAGAATGAACGAGTGCAAAATGTATGTAACGAAGGAACCATGCCCCATGTGTGCTGGGGCTGCGGTTGTTGGAAGGCTTAAAGAGGTTTATTATGCTTACAAAGATCCTAAGATGGGCGGATTGGGAGGAGCCATATCTCTACATGAATTACCTCAATCAAACCACAAGCCTATTGTGAATATTGGAGTCATGGAAAAAGAGTGCTTGCAAATGATGCAGACTTTTTTCCAATTACGAAGGATCAAACAAAAATAAAAACGCACTTAAATATTCTCATTCATCTAGCGTGCTTGACCTTTGGCTTGCAGTAGATTGTATAGATAGTTAACGAAATTTATCTTACTATGACACACCAGCTTCCAAACTTACCTTATTCTGTAGATTCATTAGAACCTCATATTGATGCACGCACCATGGAAATTCATCATGGCAAACACCATCAAACCTACATTAACAATCTAAATGCTGCTCTCGATGGGAATTCAGATTTGTCCGAAAAATCAGTTGATGAATTAATTTCAGATTTATCACAAGTTCCAGATAGCATCAGAAATGCTGTCCGTAATAACGCTGGCGGGCATTCGAATCATAGTTTCTTTTGGGAAGTTTTATCACCATCTGGAGGTGGCTTACCAACAGGGTCGCTCAATGATGCAATAACATCTGCTTTTGGTTCTTTTGATTCTTTCAAAGACGAATTTACAAAATCTGCGCTTACGCGTTTTGGATCTGGATGGGCATGGTTAATCAAGCAGGGCGATACAGTTAAAGTTACTTCTACCCCGAATCAGGACTCTCCTTTAATGGAAGGCATCGTTGAAGAAAATGGTGTGCCTTTGATTGGCTTGGATGTTTGGGAGCATGCTTATTACTTGAACTATCAAAATCGCAGACCAGATTATATTGGCGGATTTTGGAATCTAGTGGATTGGGATAGAGCTTGTTCCATTTTCGAAAAATAATTCCCTACATTATTTAAATTAGTTCCCAAAACTTAGTAAACTCACCAATGAGTTTACTGTTAATTCACATATTTATGCCATTTCTTGGTATGTGCCTTGCCTGTGTAATGTTTTGGATTTAAACATGATGTCTTTAAATGGATAAATCTTTCAAGTACAGGGCGTTTATTACCTATGCCCATGAAGACGAAGCTCGTGCTCAATGGTTAAGGAACAAGCTTGAAAGGTTTCCTATACCCAAAAACTTAATTGGTAAAAAGACAAAATTTGGCACGATTCCATCCCGTCTATATCCCATATTTAGAGACAGAGACGAACTGGCAGGTTCAGCACAACTTGGTTCTGTCATCGAACAGGCATTAGCTGACTCCTCTCATTTGATTGTATTATGTTCACCAAATGCAGTGAAATCAAGATGGGTTAATGAAGAAATCCGCTTATTTAAGCAGATGGGAAAAGGGGATCGAATTTTGTGCTTAATTCTCGAGGGTGAACCAATGGCCCATGATATTACGCATTCAAAGGGTCAGGAATGCCTACCGCTTGCTGTAAGAAGGAAAGTGGATGGAGAAGGCAACTTACTAGACGAGATAGATGAACCAGGTGCAGCAGACCTTAGAGAGGCTAAAGACGGAGAAAAAGATGCCTTGCTTAAAATAGTAGCTGGTATGCTTGGTTTGGGACTCGATGAGATCAAACAAAGGGATATGATTGCGAGGCAACGAAAGCTTGCTCTTATAACTGCTATCTCCATCACTTTAGCTTTTTCTGGAATCGGCCTTGCCACCTATGCTTTCTTTCAACAACAAAAAGCTAGCGACGCCCAAAAGTTGGCGGTAAAAGAAAGGCAAGCAGCCTTTGATGAATTAGCGAAAACTCAAATCATAACCCAATTTGTACAAAGTTTGTTCTTCTCTCTGGATCCCCAAAATACATCGGGTATGGATACGGAGTTGCTCAAAACGATGCTGGACCAGGGAGTAAAGCGTGCCAATGAACTTTCATCTGAACCTCAGATGGAAGCAAATATGAGAACTTACCTCGGTAAAACATACCGTTCCATACGAGCCTATGATCAATCTCAGGATCAACTTGAACGGGCCCTTGAATTGTTCGAGGGCGAATCAAACGTGAAACTCGAAGCTCTTACTGAGCTGGCCCTTGTGCATGAAGCGCTAGGAAACTACTTGCAGGCAGAACCGATGCTCGCAGTTCTCCTCGAACGTAAAACAAGTGAACTGGGAGATAGCCATGACGAAGTAATTGACGCAAAAATAGATTTATCCACCGTTTATAGGCGCATTGGAAAAGTAGAAAAAGCTGAAGATCTATGTGTTTCTGCATTAACTCAGATCAGGGACCAAAATAGAAGTACTGAAGATCCCCGCATGCTCAAATGCATGAATGAACTAGCTAAAATATTTTTAGCACGTGATAAAATTGCACAAGCTGAGAGCATGAGCAGAAATGTTTTTGAAAGATCACGACTTAGCCTGGGAGAAAAAAATTCAGTTAGTTTAATAAGAGGCCAAGTTTTAGTTGAAGCACTTAGACTGGGAGGGAAACTTGACGAAGCCGAAACACTCTCGATGAATTTGGTAGCAAGTTTAGTAGAAGCCCTGGGTCAGACTCATCCGGATACGCTTGGGGCGATGGATGCCCTTGCAGAAATTGTTGTATCAAGAAAAGAACTCCCAAGGGCGTTAGATCTCTATGAACAAATCCTTGATTCCAAAGAAAGGATGCTCGGTGAAATGCACCCTGAGACCATCTCCACGCTCAAAGCAATTGCCAGGATTCTAAGACTTCAAAAACTTCCGATCGAAGCAGAAGAAGTTCAATACTCTGTATACACTAGACTCAAAAGAAAAAATGGTCTTGAACATCCAGAAACACTCAGGTCAATGAATGAATTGGCGGATCTATACATGGATGCTGGTAAACATATTGATGCGTTTCAATTAAGTAACGAAACTTTGATTATTGAATTAAGAATTATGGGAGAGTTGGATCCCATGACCCTGCAGACCAGATACAGGATTGGAAGGCTCCATTATTTAGAAGATAGAAAAGAGGAATCAATGGAAGTACTTGGAGATGTTTTAGCAAAACAAGAAAAACTACTTGGGTTTGACCATTCTGAAGTTACAAAAACACGAGATTTGCTTAATGAGATTCTTGCTGAACGGGCAACTCCAGATATTTTTCTTGATCAGAATAGCACAGATGAAATTTCTCAAACACCAAATTCTGCAACTCCTATTTTTCTAGAAAATTTCCAGGACAATAATTCATCGTATGATAGTAACAGTACTGATTTACCATACGACTACAAAAGTTCCCAAGTAGAATCGGACTTTAATTCGACATCTTCTACTATTGAAAGGCTACTCATCGAGGAGATCGTTCCAATTGATTTGAATCAAAGTACTATTCTAGAAGCGAATGAAACGATTAGCCTAGATGAAGATGAAAGTAAAGAGGTCAATTCATCGGAAAGAAAAGGATTTTTAAAACGCTTTAAGAATCTAATCCCAGGCAAGAAACAACCTTAAACTCGTTCTGTTCATTACCCTATTCACACCATGCCGCAATTAGGAGTGATTTTTGATTGGGATGGGGTAGTAATCAATTCTGCAAACCTACACGAAGAAAGTTGGCAGGTTCTAGCCGACGAAATAAATCATGTTTTACCGATCAATCATTTCAAAAATGGTTTTGGCAAGAGAAACGAGACTATTATCGGTAATATACTAAAATGGAGTGATAATTCTGACGAAATTATCAAATGGGGAATCCGTAAAGAAGAAATTTACAGGGAACTTGCTAACCAACAAATGATCAAAATGGTTCCCGGGACAAAAGAAATTCTTGATCTTCTAAAAAAAAATAAAGTTCCTACCGCAATAGGAACTTCAACAGAAAAGAAAAATGTAGCCCTTGCGATTAAACAAAATCAATTGGATGAATTTTTCACAGGGGCAATTTACTCGGAGGATGTATCAAAAGGAAAGCCACACCCGGAAGTTTTTCTTAAAGCCGCGAAAACGATTGGATGTTATCCCGAAAACTGCATTGTTTTTGAAGATAGTACCCATGGAATTGAGGCTGCAATAAGAGCCCGAATGAATCCTGTCGGAATTTCGACGACCAATACCAAATCGAGACTACTGGAAAAAGGGGCAAAAATAGTAGTAGACAGGTTAGACGAAATCGATCTTTCCATTTTGGAAGATCTAATCAAGAGTGCTAAAGAATGAAACTACACTGGAAAATTTTAATATCATTAATGCTCTCGTTTATTATTGGACTTTGGTCAAACCTGAGCATCGATAATCAATCTCCTCCCCCTACCTGGTTTACTGGATTAAAAGAAACCTGCCAATTTATCGGCACCCTTTTTATTAACGGACTCAAGATGGTGGTCATTCCATTGGTGCTGACTTCAATTATTTGCGGTGTAGCCAAGATCGGAGGAGAGTCAGGCTTTGGTCGACTGGGACTTAAAACCATTGGATTTTATACTCTCACCGGTTTCCTTGCAGTTTGCACGGGACTGCTTTGTGTTAATTTGATTAATCCTGGGATCGTTGATGATGAAATAAGGGAAAAAATGATAAGCAGCTCGACTGATAGTCAATCTCACAAGATTGAGGGAGCATTGGAACATGCGGATCAGGGGATTCAAGGATTACTTGAAATATTTCACCGCATGATACCATCAAATTTATTCAAGGCTGCTGCCGAAGGACAATTACTTGGCCTTATTTTCTTTGGCCTTTTGTTCGGTTTTTTTATCTCACGCTTAAACCCCAAGGCAAGGGATACGCAGACTGCGTTTTGGGAAAGTTTAAATGCAGTTATTCTTTCCATTACCAAATTAATTATCTCCTTTGCTCCGTTCGGAGTCTTTGGGCTCGTGACACCAACCTTGATGCAAGTTGGATTGGAGACATTTAGTGTAATGGGGAGTTTTGCGCTTACTGTTTTGTTAGGCTTAGGGATACATGCATTAATTATTTTACCACTCCTCCTTTGGCTTTTGGGTAAAATAAATTTCCGACAGCATTATCATGCCATGTCCCCTGCCCTCTTAACCGCATTCTCCACTGCATCTTCCTCGGCAACGCTCCCATTGACGATGGACTGTATCCAAAAGCGTGCGGGGGTTTCTCCTAAAATAACGAGCTTCACGCTACCATTAGGTGCCACAATTAATATGGATGGCACCGCACTTTTTGAATGTGTAGTCGTAGTTTTTTTAGCTCAGTTATTCGGTGTAGAAATGGGTTTCATCACTCAGTTTACAGTCGTAGTAATGGCTTTACTCACATCCATTGGTGTGGCAGGCATACCTTCCGCAAGCTTGGTAGCTATCATCGTTATTCTACAAGCAGTTGGTTTCCCTCCAGAAAGTATAGCTACAGGGGTTGGTATTGTCTATGTGGTAGATAGAATTTTAGACATGACAAGAACAGCAATAAATGTGTTTGGGGACAGTTGTGCGGCCGTAATTATTGGAAAATCTGAGGGTGAAACCGGCTATTACAAACCTACAGTATCAAGTGAGTAAAAATAAATCTTCTTAACCTGTGGATTTTAACCTTAAATCTGACTACCAACCGCAAGGCGATCAACCCAAAGCGATCAAGGCATTAGTGGATTCACTGCGCGATGGTAATCAGAAACAAACATTATTAGGAGTAACAGGCTCAGGTAAAACTTTTACCATGGCCAATATTATCCAAGACCTTCAACGACCAGCTCTGATTATCTCCCATAACAAAACTCTGGCTGCTCAGTTATACTCTGAATTCAAAACTTTTTTTCCAGAAAATGCTGTTGAATACTTTGTAAGTTATTATGACTATTACCAACCAGAAGCTTATGTTCCATCAACGGATACATTTATTGAGAAAGATTCTTCAATAAATGAAGAAATAGAACGCTTAAGACTCGCGGCTACTGGCTCATTAATTAGCCGAAATGATGTTATCGTTATTGCGAGTGTATCCTGCATTTACGGATTGGGTTCTCCAGATGACTTCAAGGCACTCTCTATTGAGATCAAAGTGGGTCAAGAGTTAGAAAGAGATACCCTACTAGAAAGCCTCATTGACAGTTTATATAATCGTAATGATGTGGAGCTAAAAGCCGGTAAGTTCAGAGTACGGGGCGATATTGTAGATATCTTTCCAGCCTACGCAAAAAGCCCCATTCGTATTGAATTTTGGGGAGACGAAGTAGAGGCAATTCGTGAGATTGATCCCATCTCAGGAGAAACATTACAAACCTTTGAAAATTACCGCATTTACCCAGCTAATCAATATGTCACAACCAAAGACAAACTTTCAGGAGCGTGTAAAGCCATTGAAAATGAACTCGAGGAAAGAGTTCAATGGTTTGAAAAAGAGGCACTTTTGCTAGAAGCACAAAGAATCAGAATGCGCACAGAGTATGATTTGGAAATGCTCAGAGAAATTGGCTTTTGTAATGGGATAGAAAATTATTCGCGGCACCTTTCAAGAAGAAAACCAGGGCAACGCCCCTGGTGCTTAATTGATTTTTTCCCCGATGATTTTCTATTATTTGTAGATGAAAGTCATGTGACTATTCCACAAGTTGGCGGCATGTATAACGGGGATTATGCACGCAAAAAAAAATTGGTTGATTTTGGGTTCCGCTTGCCATCCGCATTAGATAACCGTCCCCTCAAGCCCGATGAGTTCGAAGAGGCTTCCAAGCAAACGGTATATGTTTCAGCAACCCCCGCCCCCTTTGAAATCCAACAGTCAGACCTTGTTGTAGAGCAACTTATTCGACCCACAGGTCTTCTTGACCCAGAGATGGAAAGGCGCCCAATCAAAGGCCAAGTGGAAGACTCTATTAGCGAAATTAAAAAAACAGTAGCCGAGGGTTTCCGTGTGCTCGTTACCACGTTAACCAAAAGAATGTCAGAGGATCTTACTGATTTCCTTAGGGATCATGATGTTCGAGTTGAGTACTTACACTCAGATATTGATGCAATAGAACGGGTCGAAATTTTAAGAAACCTTAGGGCTGGCGGTTTCGATGTTTTAGTGGGAGTAAATCTTCTTAGAGAAGGACTTGATTTACCTGAAGTAGCACTTGTAATTATCCTTGATGCAGACAAAGAGGGTTTCCTGCGTAGTGAGACCAGCCTCACTCAAACTGCGGGTCGAGCGGCAAGGCATGAAAAAGGTCGGGTAATCTTCTACGCCGATGTTATGACCAAGTCACTAACTAAAGCCTGGGATACCTGTAAGTATCGAAGAGAGAAACAAATGGCCTACAACCTAGAACATGGTATTACTCCGAAAAGTGTGGTTAGACCTGTTCAGGAAAGCCTACGAGTCAAAAAAGATGACGACCAGAGCGACTTGGCCGTTGCTGAAGATGTGTCTTCGAAAGACGCCAAGAAATTGGCAAAAGAGCTTGAAAAAGAAATGATTGAAGCCGTACGAAAATTGGAATTTGAAAAAGCAGCTCTATTACGCGATCAGATTGCTTTTCTGCGAGGTGAAGGTGGAGAGAAAAAATTACAAGGAACTTCAGTAGGTGGATACAAGAAAGGTAAATATGGTAAACGGAGGAAATTTAATTCTAAAAAGTAATTTTTGGTTACAAGTTTTCTTTCCCATTTTTGGGCTTCTCCAATTACAAGGAGATTTAACTAAGAAAAAACAATTACTTTTTTATTTTAATAAAATAGATGTCAGTGGTGCAGTGGATGTCTTTATTCAACCAGGAGACCGGAATGAACAGGCAACTATTTATGCAGATTCTTCGATAATGGATAATATTTCACTCGTTGTAAGAGACCGAACTTTATTCGTAGATGCCAATAATACATTCGACCTTACCCGCCGACTGCCTTTTTTGAAATTAAGTGCGGAAAGAACTTTTCCAGTAGAAATTCTAATTAATGCAGAAAAACTCGAAGAAATTAGGGTAAGCGAAAGAAGTAATGTCACTTTGTCTGATTTACATTCTCGCAGACTTTCTATTTTCGCAAATGGTACTGGGCGTGTTCATTTAGACGATTCCGCAATTGACACCCTCTTCATCCGCCAAGATGGATCTGGTCCCATAGTTTTAAAAAGTAAAGAAGTTAGCAGTCTGGAACTTATTGTTATTGGAGACGGGCTTATTTACGCGCAAGAACTTCCAGTGGACAGGGCTAAAATAGTCCATCGTGGAAACTCTAATATTGAAATTAATCCAATTGAATTTTTAGATTCAAGAATATTTGGCCAAGGTAACATTCTATTACATCAAACCCCTAAAAATATTGTTGTGAGCCAAAAAGGAACCGGGTCTGTGGTAGATGTCATCCCAGATAATCCCCAGATTTATGACTTTAATGCTACAAGACCCGGGTTTTCAGGTCAATAAAGCTAATTAAAACTAAAGTACTACCTCTTCTCCCTCAACTGCTGGCCTGGCACTAGAATTTACTGCGGCAGCCTCTTTGGCAATCTCATCCATTTTCTCATCATTATGAGAAGGGTCGTGGTGAAAAAGAAATGTATTTTTTACATTTGCAGCATCCGCAATTTTGAGGGCTTCCTGCCAGGTTGAGTGACCCCACCCTTTAAACTTTTGATATTCATCCTCTGTGTAAGCAGAGTCGTAGATCATCGCATCTGCCTGATCTGCTAGGGCCAAAATATTTTCATCAAGTTTTCCCTCATAGTGCTCAGTATCCGTACAAATAGAAAGGACTTTCCCTCCATACTCGATCCGATAACCACAAGCTCCGTTGGGATGATTTAACTTTCCTGTTCTAATAATTATCCCGTCTCCTAAGTCAAAAACCTTGCCACAAGGATAGTCATTAAAAGAACAAGCCTTTTCAATTAAAGCACTCGGTACAGGAAAAACGGGATCCTTCATTAACATTGTACCGATTATTCCTAACAAATCATATTTTTGTCCCCCTAGATGACCCGCATGTAGGCGGACATCACTTTCTGGGTTGTAAAGAGGAGCAAAGAAAGGAAGCCCCTGAATATGGTCCATGTGAGTGTGAGTAAAAAAGAGATCAGCATTAAGGAGGTTTCCTTCCTCAATCATTATCTTTTTACCTAGAAGTCTAACGCCTGTGCCAGCATCTATAATAATTCTTCTATGACCACAGGTGACTTCAAAACAAGTTGTGTTACCACCATAGCGTACGGTTTCTGGACCGGGGCAAGGTATACTTCCTCTCGTTCCCCAGAACTTAAGGCGAATGGTGGATTCATTTGTCATGTAAATACACAATCATGGTAAAACAGCAATTCTTGGCAACCTTCAAAATTGGCAACAAAATCATTTGAATTCTTAACGATCTAGCCAGTTTCCGAATTCGTCCTGATAGGAGTCTGTGACCCGACCATCCCCCCAATCATACTTACCTTCAAATGCCAACCCTTCTTTAAATTCACCAACAAAACTTGCCCCATTCCCAAAGTCAACAGTTCCCATCCCTTGCTTAAAGCCATTTTCCCATAAGCCAAAGTAACGCACTCCATTTACTTGTTCTTCCATTCCATACCCGTTCGGTAAATCCTCTAAAAATTCCCCCATATATATCGAACCGTCGCCCATGAGGAGCATTCCCGTACCTGAAAAAGTATTGTCTTCAAAACCGCCCACATAAAGACTGCCATCCGCCTTTTCAAGTATACCTCTACCATGGTAAGCATTTGCAAAGAACTCTCCGGCAAACGAATCTCCGTTAGGGTTTTTAATAAAACCTTTTTTGTAGCTCCCGTCGTCGTTAAATAATCCATTAAATTCAGAACCAAAAGAATCCAAAAAGAAACCTTCTTCTAAAAATTCCCAATTCCCTCTCCACTTTCCAGAGCGGATCGTACCGTCACTTCCTTCATAGTCTCCATACTCTAATCGATTTTTCTCCCATTGCCCGGTCACTCTGGATCCGTCATTTAAAACAAGAGTGCCATATCCATCCCACTTACCGCTTGCCCACATACCAAGAAAACGATCCAAAACCTGATCATCTTTATACCTGTAAGTTCCATGACCATGAGCCATTCCCTTTTTGAATTGGCCTTCGTATGTATCTCCACTTTCAAATTCTTGCTTCCCGTAACCATGGGGATTCCCGCCAAGCATTTCTCCGGTAAAAATAGAACCATCAGATAAAGTCTGCTTTCCGCGTTGAGCTTCTCTATTTAGAACATCACCCTCAGAAGTGGGTGCTAAATCAGATGCATTTTCTACATGACTGCTATCGGAGCAGCTACAAGTAAGGAAGCAAGCATTAGATAGGATAAAAAATATAAGGTAAACATTTTTCATTAACATTTAATAACTAATACTTTTACTAACTTGAAAAATACTAGTGACAATAGAAATCGCAACTAAAGCTACCAGTGAAAATGCAAAACCTAAAGCTGCTCCAGAGACTAGAGTTGTCATGGTCTTAATTTTTTTCGTGAGTTGATCTTTAAAAGAACGACTTGTGTCCTCCATACTATTTCCAAGATTACCTGTTTTCTCTCCGACTTCAATCACATCAAGCTGCATAAGAGGCATAAATCTAAATTTCCTGAGAGAATCAGGGAGTGACCTACCTTCATTGACAAGAGCACGGGCCGATCTGAATTGATTTCTCAAAAATCGATTACGGATTGTTTTTTCACACAGGCGTAAATTTTCAGTTAAACCAATACCGCTCCATATCAAAGTAGCGAGAAGACTGCTAAGTTGAAATAACTCCGAAAGATAAATAATCTCCCCAAACAAAGGAACTCTGAGCAAGTTTTGGTCAAAGACAACGCCACCTTTTTCAGTTTTACTCCAACGATATAGAGCTCCACCTCCAACAAGCATAGCCACCACAACAAAAGGGCCTATAGTTAGGACTAGGTTCGAACCATTAATCAGAATCTTAGCCATCATATTTAGTTCACCTCCTAAAGAATCAAGCATTTCCTGAATTTGAGGAAGTAAGAAAAATAGGAAAAAGAGAACCACTCCAAACGCAACTACCCCAACAAAAATAGGGTATGTCATACTGCTTAAAACTTTTGAGCGGATATCCCTTTTTTCTTCTAAATGTAGAATGATTTTTGCAAGAATTGGTGCTAAATTACCGGTAGCCTCTCCCGCTTCGACAACAAAAGTTGAGGATTCAGAAAAATATTGAGGAAGTAAACGCATTGCCCTGGAAAGTGTCCTTCCCTCTGCCAGTTCTTTCCATAAACTTGCGGCAATTTCTTTTTGATATGGGTCAGATAAACGGAGATTTAACAACTTTACAGACTCGGCAATCGGCATACCACTTCCATGAAGCTCATGTAAGCGTTTGAGAAATTCAAGACCAAGCCTCTCGCCTTTTTGACTACCTTTAGCAATCGAAACACTTTTTTGTTTTTCTCCACTTGAATCATTTGAAGCAGACTTACTCGAAGACTTTTTATGTTTTCCAGCACTGGAAATTTTTAACGGACGAAGTCCATCTTTGACTAATTTCTCTTTTGCTTCCTTGGTATTTTTGGCAGATATAACACCAGAAGAGGATTTCCCTCGTTGTGTGATTGCCACATATTTGAACTCACGCATGAACTGAAAAGATTTATAACTTAATTAATTATAGGTCATTCGACTTCATCGACGGAACCATCTGCATATCGAATAACCTCATCGATAGTAGTCAATCCACGCTTTATTTGCTGCCAACCACTCCCCTGTAATGTGCTCATGCCTTCACCCAACGCAATTTCACGAATATCTGGAGCAGAGGCACTTTTTATAACTAGACTATGAATTTCATCACTCATTCGCATAAGTTCGAAAATACCAACCCGCCCACGGTATCCTAAGTTTTGACACTTTGGGCAACCCTGAGCATCTCGAACATTGTCAAAGTGAATTTTCTCCGAAGAATCGATCTCCAGTAAAGACAGCGAAGCTAATAGATCCTTTTCACTCATTTTAGTAGGAACGCAGCATTCCTGGCACAATCGGCGCACCAATCTTTGCGCAATTACCATTTCCACTGATGACGCGATCAAAAAAGGCTCGATTTCCATATCAATCAATCGGGTAATCGCTCCGGGAGCATCGTTGGTATGTAAGGTACTAAGAACCAAGTGACCCGTAAGAGATGCCCGAATTGCAATATCAGCCGTTTCACGATCTCGAATTTCCCCTACCATGATAACATCCGGGTCTTGTCGAAGAATCTCTCTCAGTGCACTCGCAAAATTAAAACCGATTTCTGAATTCACTTGAGTTTGATTAATTCCAGCTACCTCATACTCAACTGGATCCTCAACGGTCATTATTCTTCTCTCAGGCTTGTGAATCTTACGAATGAATGCAGTAAGCGAGGTAGATTTACCTGACCCAGTAGGCCCAGTAACTAAGACAATCCCATGTGGTTTATCCAAAACGGAAACGATATTTTTCTCATCCTTGGAAAGTAAACCGAGTTCAGGCATGGACAGTGGTTGAGATTTCTCATTAAGAAGCCGCAAACTGATACTTTCTCCATAAAGTGTGGGAAGAGTAGATACCCGAATATCTAAATCACTTTGACCATAGGAAAAAGTAATCCGACCCCCTTGAGGCCTTCTCTTTTCAGAAATGTTAATCCCTGCCATGATCTTAATCCTTGAAATAATCGCATCTTGGAAACTTCTTAAATTATCTGGCACACGGACAGGAACCAGTTGGCCATCAATTCTATAACGGATTTGTAGAGTATCTTTATGAGGTTCGAAATGGATATCAGTTGCTCGATCTACAATAGCTTTCTGCACCACTTCATTTACGAAACGAATTATAGCAGCATTTTGATCCTCAAGATCATCCTGAGTCTCATCTTCATTTTCAGATTCCAAATCAGTTTCATCTAAACTGTCCGAGCCAATTCCAAAATTTTCCGTGATAGCACTCGTTACTTTCTCAGGCAACCCAAGATACCATATCGGCTTTCGTCCCGATACCGCAAAAACCCAGCGACTCATGCGGTCAGTTGGTGGCCAGACAGTAAGTAGGTGAATCTTACCATCATCTACTCCCACACTTATATTTTTTTCAATATTCTTTTGATGAATAAGACTACACTTTTTTAAAGTTTTAATAATTTCATCGGCAGAACAAGGCTTCGTTAAAATTTTAAAAACTTTACCTGAATTGACTGCATCCTTGGCAACCTCAAAATCGGAGTGCCCAGTGATCAGAACACTCACAATATTCGGATCAATTTTATTTATTTCAGCAAGCATTTTCGACCCGTTCATGCCCGGCATTCTCATATCTGAAAGAACTACAGAGAAGCCACCTACTTTTTTGAATATTTCAATTCCACTTTCTCCACTCTTTGCCAAATGTATATCAAAGTCTTTCCTGAGATTTAATTGATAACCACGCAAAATGGACTCATCATCATCGACACACAGAACCTTTATTTTATCCTCATGAACCGGCGATTGATCTGGCTGAATAGGCAAACTGCTAAATGCGTGTATAAGCCTGAGAGGAAAATTTCGAGTAGGGTTTTCAGGCAAGGTAAAATCATCAAGCAAAGGATATTTCTTCCGGTCTGATATCGATTGCATTGTATGCTCAATACTCATGGATACTTTAGCTGAAAGAAGTCTTGCCCTTTCTTCAAGCGGAGCATTCTGAATATTTAAACGATCTAAATCAGACAAATCGGGCCACCAATCAAATCGCGAGTCAGCATCCCCACTCAGCAACTCAGAACCTTCCACTTGTTCAGATTTTTCCTGAATATCATTTGCAGCAGAGTGTTGCTTTTCTTCCCTCAAGGTATCTGTATCCCCAACAGGTTCATCATCCGTATCATAGCCAATTGGGTCTTTATTTTCCACCAAGTCTTCAAGGGGATTACCTGGGGAATTATCTTGATGGGATTCCTCTGAAATATCTTCCATATCTAAGTTTGATTGCTTATTGCGGTTGCTTACCTTAAGTCCCAATCCCTTATTCTGCTCATCCTTTGATTTAACAGTAGGTTCTTTCGGTTCCTTCGCAACTTGACTTGCGGAAATAATATTAACCTCATCGGTCTCTTCATCTTGGACTTGCTCCGTATTTCCTGACTCTTGGTTTTCATTCATTGATTGCGATTTCGCGGAAGCCTCTTTTTTTTCAGATAAGCTTCGAAAATTTGGATGAGCAAATTTTGCAATGAAGCGAGTTTTTAATAAATTTTGAAATAATTTAGAACCAGATTTGTTAGCCTCATTTCTTTTTTCGAATACTTTTTTTTTCTGCGAACGAGACTGTAACAACTCGTTAAATAGCTTTGTCTTGGATTTCGCCTTTGGGGGCTCAACCTTCTGATTAGCTTTTTTATTAAACATACTCATCTACAAATGACCTGTATTAAAGAGGGTTACTCGAGTTGTCATAATTGCACATACTACCTATTTTTAGGGGTAGGCAGCGGGTTTCTTGGCGGAATGGTGATAGTTCGCCCCCCAGAAGTAACAATCCTTCTCGGTGAATTAATCCCCGAACTGACAGGTTTCTTGTTTGGTTGGGCTTTTTTTACAGGCATCGCACTTGGCACAGAAAGCACTTTTCCGTCAGACTTTTTTAAGCTAAGCGTAATTCCTCCCTTCATTAACAGAACTTCGGTCTCTGGGTTAAAACTTTGGATTTCCACCTTACCATCGTCAAACGATTCCCCTTGTTGCAACCATACTCCTCTATTCTTAGATTTATCAAACAAAGAGAAATACCATTCTCCCTTGAATTTGAAAAATCCTCGTAATTCGATGCTTGTATTTTGGGGTTTCGGCGGTGGAGGCGGAGGTGCAGGTCTCTGAACGACGACAGGTTTGGGCTTCTGGGAACCAGGTCTCAGGAACGGATTTTGAGAAAATGTGTAGGTGCCAAAAAATAGTAATCCGAAGATTAAATATGTCTTTTCAAATTTGATTATTTTTCCTCCCATTAGAAATCTGGACGATTGGACGGTAAGTCCTGAAGAGAAGACTCTCCTTTATTCTTACCGTCTAGATCTGGCATTCCTAGAATCCTGCCAGACGGAGAACTAAACTTGGGTGCGTAACTTGAATCAATACGATCATCTATAATTTTTGTATTAATTTCGGAATCATCAAAGCCTGGTTTCATAATTGTGGGGCGTAAAAATATCATTAGTTCAGTAGGAGTATACTTAACTGTTTTTGGGCGGAAAAACTTCTTTCCAAAATAAGGAATATCACTTAACAAATTATATTTTGATTCAGTCGAATCCACCTGGACCTCCTGCAGTCCGCCCAAGACAATGATCTCTCCATCTTTAATAGTGATGAAAGATTTTGCTTCCCGAATTTTCTTTGCCGGCAAGGATTGATCCTGAAAAGTATTGCTTTTAGTCTCGTCAAACTTCTCCGCCTTTACTTCAACTTCCATAAATATAGAACCCCGAGATGTAACTGTCCCGTTTTCATCTATCAAAGGCAGACCAATCTTAGGTTTCTTGATTTGCAATTCAGTTCTTGCTGTAATCTGATCGCGTTGCCCAGTATTTGAACCTTCCGAAGAGTTCATGTTTCCATAGTAGGTCGGAACGATAATATTTCTTTCATCCTCAATCTTAATATGTACCTCTGGTGCATTGTGTGAAACCATCAAAGATGGTGTAGAGAAAATGCGTACATCATTTCTTTCGGATGAAAGTGCAAAAAGTTGATCCCACCTGATACCGGTCAATTCCCAATCATTCAATTGAAAAGGAACTGAAGTATTAAGCAATGGGACTCCTAAAACTCCCTGCAGTGTATTATTCTTTACCGCACTTTGAATACTTTGAGTATCCCCGGTAGGTTGCCCATTTGCATCAGTACCCGTAACATTGGTTGTTTGCGTTGTGGGTTCACCGAATAAATTATCACTTCTAGGTCCCCTGGCGAATTTCGACCACTCAAGTCCGCTGAAAAGAGCGTCAATTCCTCGTTGATTTTGTTCTGTTAAATCAACCATGACAAAAATAGTATCAATTCGAGCGAGAGGCAGAGGTTGATCTAAAGACTCAATCATACTACCGATTTCATCGATATCTGACTTAGTTCCATAAACAAGAATTGCATTACTTCTTTCATCCGAGGAAATTGTTATAAAATCACTAAATTCATGGGAACCATCCGTTCCACTTTCATTATTGGAAGAATTCGAGGCAGGGTTGGTAGTTGTTTTGGGAGTGTTATTGGAGGTGGAAGATGGTCTCGGGGTTGTTTTTCTACCTTGAACCTGTTGCTTAATTCTTTGCTGATTCTTAATAACTTCATCCAAAATAGATTGAATATCTTTTGATTCCGCATGCTGTAATTTAAAAAGTTTACTGGTGGTTTTCATTTTAACGGGTGCATCAAATGTTTCTAAAATAAACTCAATGGTTTCTCGATTTTCCTTTCGGGTCACGATAAAAAGTTTGCCCGTCCTTTCATCGGAATCGATCTGAGTTGTTCCTCCTAGAAAGGATTTCAAACTTCCTTCAATCATTGATTTAAGCTTATTCTCTAATTCTCGGGCCCCTGCATTTTTGGTTTCCCAAACAATAAATTCAGTCCCAAGGTCCTCTTTATTGATCGGACGATCCAAGCTGAGCAAAATCCTTTCCATTCTTTGAAGATTTAAAAGAGAATCTGTTACTAAAATACTATTCGCTTTTTCGAATACCAGAAGGCTTCCAACATTAGGAGTCGAAAAAGCATTAAGTTGCTCACGAACCTCGATAGCAGGAGCGTATTTTAAATGAAATATCTTAAAGTAAATTCTTTGACTCGGTTTAAGAGAAGAAGCCTGCCCTTCGATCCAAATAGGTACATGTACATTCATATTTGTAGCCGGAACAGCTTTGTAAAACTTATCATCAATTTTTGTGATTCCGATTCCATTCATCGCAAGTAAACTATCAAGGGCACTCAAGGTTTCTCTCTTCGAAAGAACTGCCATGCTATCGAAGGTAATTTTTACGGCGGGAAGGTTCTGTGGACGTAAAATATAACGACCTGTTATCAACTGTAACATATCCAAAATCATATTTGTATCTTGATCCCTAAGCCTAAGTCGCTCCATCGGTTCGTCGAGCCCTTCAATTAGTGCAAGTTCCTCTGGATCTGATAAGAAACTTCCTGGCAAAAGAAGTGAGTCATCCATCGACATTGTATCCTGATCAACTCCAAGAGAACTTGGAGCAACAATCGGAGCAGTATCTACAGTGGGAGGAACTTGATCTGCAGGCACTTGTCCAAGAATAAGTATATTTACACTTGTAAAAGCACTTAAGAATAAAATTATTTTAATTTTCATTGTTTATTAAATTCCACGGAACTTACTTCAAATACCGCATCAAAAGTTGTTGGATCATAAGGTCGAGACTTAGGAGGATAATTAGGTTCAATTTTCACCTCACTGAGAAACATATAGGGACTTTCCTGACGAATTAGAGCGGCGTACTCGTTTACATCTTCATAGCTTGCTCTTTTAAAAGTAATCCTTACTCGGTGTTGCTTGTATCTTTCTCGTTCATCCGTACGGAGTTCACTGTAGTCTCTTTGAGGGAAAACCTGATCCGCTAACCGAGATGCCAAGTTACTGAGTTGGTTTTTGTCGTAGCTTTTGTTCTGCTGCTCAACCTTTTGTTTTTCTAATGCTGCATCAATGGCGGGTTTTAATCCAATAACCATTTCATGTCCTTTAATTTCTTCAGCAGCTACATTCCAATCCTGCCATAAAATCATTCCAACCTGAAATAATTTAATTAATGATAAACTGAATACTACCCATAAAGAAATAACAAGGAGCGTTTGCTCTCTGCTATTTAACCGGAAAAACATTTTCTCAAAAATCTTCATCCTCAATTACCAGAACTTTCTTGACCTCCTCCTGTAACTTTTTGCTCTTTAAGCTCAATATCAAATTCGAAAGTCGTTTTACCTGTTTGGCTTTTGATTTCCCGACGTTCTTTTCCTCCGCGACCAAGCTGTAAGCTCGCGACTTTATTTTTCTCAAGATTTGCCAAGAAAGTGTTTATAGACTCAACATTTTTACCCTCTCCCTCCAATTCGATTTCATTACGACTTTTAAAATGTGCAAAGGTAAACCACACATTCAGATCGCCTGGCGGTCCACCCAAATGAGCATATAAACGTCCAATCGCACCGAAAGGGTCGATTCCACCCAGTTTATTCTGACGAAGTTTCTCCAAGAGCTTTTGTGAATCGATCACTAAGGGAACTTCCATTGCCATTTCTCCCGCCAAGTTTTGCTTGTCCTCAAGCTTCACCCCCAAGATCTTAATTCCCAGGACTACAACCAGGATTGCTGCCATACTTAAAGACCAAACCAAGGTTGCTTTCCAACGTTTTCGCCCCTGTCTTCTTCTTTTAATCTCACTTTTTTTGAAATCATTTGCACGAAGATCAACCGTCCATAATTGATCACTCGATATTTTTACTGATTGATCAATTTCGAGACTGGGGTTTTTCCCCTCCATCCATTCATGCTCAAAAAGGAAAAAACCATCCTTCAGGCGTTCAATCTCCCCAGCTACAAGAATATCAGGGACAATTTCATGGCTTTCTACATTCACCAGCGACAATAACTTACCCCTGGCTATTTCTAGTGATTCAGACTCTTCTGGATCTAGCGGCATAGAAAAAACTTGGTCTGGAACCGGCGATTCTACACCGTATGCCCCTACGCTTAGTGTCTCACCTTCTTTCAGAAATAAAATTGTTGGTTCTGAGAATTTTTTACCGAAAAGAGAAACAAACGAAGGAAATACTCTTCGAAAAACTTCCATATTTTGCCATCCCAGTTGGCGGAGTTTTACAAGAGGACAGGCAAATACCACAACCTTCCCATCTTCTTCTCCCCCAAAGTATCCCCATGCGAGCTGCTCTTCAGGATATGGAGAAAAGCCTGCATCTCCAAGAATCTCCTGAATAAACAAAGGTAAAGCCCCATCTGGATTATCCTCATCGATGGACCCTAAACTTGAGGGCAAATTAATGGTCTCGCAAAAAAAGTACTCCCCCGGAATCCTCAGTGTAAACTCACTGAGTTCAGCCATAGGAACGGCAAGATCATTATTTTCGTTATCAGGCATCAGATGGTAAAATCATAAACTGCACCAAATTTTTTACAATTCTAGTCACAATCAACATTTTAAAGTACTTCGATTCAGCTAATCAGTCGATTAAATTTTCATTTTCTCGCAAGGCTAGAATTCGGAATGGATATTGGATTTTTTGATTTCGGGCACTCCTTGGCTTTTGTAAATTTTTCTGGCCAGTTTTGGGTCTTATTGGTTTTCGATTTCCCGAGCTCATTTCATTCAATAAAATCGCATGTAATTGAAAATTTGATTTCCCACGGTTTACATTAATTTCCAAACGAAAGACTTTCGCACTTCGATCGATTTTCAACCCCCTCTTATTGGCCAATTCCCCTATCATATCGTAATACCTTTTCTTATCACTTTGGGAACTAGAATTCCTCGATTCATTCAAATCTTCAAATGCACCCTCATCATCACCAGCAAGAAATTTCAAAAGAAAGACGGAGGCACCATCCGGATTAAATCCACCTTCATTGAAAAAAGAAAACGAATCTTTAAAATTAACTAAATCTCCTGTCTCGTTCCCAATTTCATCAAAAAAAATACCTGAATTCTCAGAATCGTCAGGATCGTAAGCAAAGCCCTTGATCATACGAAATTCATCAAAATTCTCCAGTTTTCTGCCTGGAGTCCAATAAGGAGGATCCAAATCTTCATAATAATCATCCTCGGCTCCCTCATCTCGCTCTTCATCGTCTTTATCCTGCCAATCTGCCAAAGCATCTACTAATGGCTCTCCATCATCATCATTTACGATGGAATCTCCACCCGCTTTCATGAAAGCGAACAAACTGACTAAATCCTTCTCTTTAATTTCATGGAAAGGGATTTTGCCTGACTCATCAAGCAACCTCACTGACCAAGTAATAGGAGAATTCAAACTTTCCTCTTCTCCTGTAGCAGCAATATCACTTGGACTTATACCTGCGTACTCCAAAGGGTCGCCCCAGCCTAAGCCGCGGTCATCAAGTTTCCCCAGTATCATTCGAAATTCATTCAGCACCCCGACTGTTAAATCCAACGCAGAGTAAGCATAAGTTCTCAGATCATCTCTTTTATGAAATTGACTCACATGTCGTAATTCCTGGGCAGTCTCTTTCATCAAACGAAGAGACAAGACCGATAAAAGAACGATCAGTGCCAATACAAAGACCAAAATAGATCCTCTTTTACGCGGGCTAACCTTATTCACTTGGGTTCCTCCTCAATCCCAGTTGGGGCAAGATTTTCGATAGCCAATGAAACCGTGCGCTCAAGATTCTCATCATCCCAACGGAATACCAGTTTTACAAACGCAGGAATTCTGTAGTCATCTCCTTTTTCGCTTTCTTCGAGTTCTTTAGTAATTTCCCACTCCTTAATATCATCGGGGTCTGCATCCTCATCCCCGTAATAGCAGTAGAAGATTTCCTTACAAAATGGACTGACCAAGGTTTTGGACAATTCATCTTCATCTTCAGGTTCCATTCTTCCATCGTCATTTTTTTCAAGTTCCTGAAGTTCCGAAAACCACAAAATACTTAACCCCTCCTGCTCATCAGGGTATAAGTAAGCATGAACTCGAGTAGCCGATCCATAAGGACTGAAAAATAAGGGAGGAGCCTCCCTAAGATAGAAATGAATCAAGGGGTCATCTGAATCTGAAAAGCCAACAGGGTATTGGAGATCAACTCTCTTATCTTTGGGTAAAGCAAAACTGGAGATACTGGCCTCTTCCAAAACTGCAGTAAGAAAATGCGAAACGCCATTTACATGGGCGTCAAAAGCATCACGGGTAGCGGGCCGGTTTGCCCAAGCTTGGGAAATAGTTACGAGCAGAGCGGTAGCTGCAATAAGCACAAGTCCACCAATTGAGAGTGCAAGAAGCACTTCAATCAAGGAAAACCCCATTTTTCTTTTAGGACTCAATCCCGATTCCTTTCATCCTGAATTTCGCGGATCTTATCGGTTTTATCCTGAAGCAATCGATTGCGGTCGGAAGAAAAATCTCCATGACTGCCCCATTTCGGACGAAACATCAACATCTTGTAAGTTCTTTCTCCAGGCTCTACCCCAAGTTCATCATTTCCGTCATACTCTAAAAGTAACCGAACTTTAAAAAGATCTATGACATCCGTCATTTCAATTTCCGTTTCCCAACGGATCTCTCCCATACTTATGGTAGGTAAATCACCACCCTCTTCCATTTTCTCGTAGTCAGTTTCTCGAAAAATTTCGCTCCGTGCCCATAAAAGATCCTGCTCCAACTCTCTCGTGTCCTTCATAATTCGAATGGTACGCGAAGCGATGAATGCTCCATCCACTAAGTAGACCGCAGACAATCCAAAAATGGCCAAAGCAATCAATACCTCAATCAACATAAACCCATGTGTAGATGCCTTACTCTTCATTCTGGGTCCGCCAACACATAGCCTGAAAATGGGTCAAACTTGATGGTACTACTCTCTCCACGAAAAATAATTTTTACCTCAAATGGCTGGCTGCAACCTGCATGAAAGGCCACTCGCTCCAGGGCTAATTGTTCTTCGGTGAAATTTGTCGAGCCACCTGCTTCCCCTGCCTCAGGACCAACCGCGGAAAAAAACACCTCCGGAATAAGCTCTTCATCTTCAAATAAATCCTCGTCTACTTTTGAATACACCTTGTGCTCAGCAAGTATTGCCCCCGATGAATCAGTTACCGCAAACATTACCTGGTCTTCTACATAGCTTAAATAACTTTTTCTTTTTCTTTCGCTTGAAAAATAAACCGCATCTAAAGCAGCTCTTTTAAGAACGCGATCTGGTGGCTCATAATTGGAACCACTTATAAAAGCACTCGCATTACCAGCGACCACCCCCATAAGCACGCCAATTAAGCCCAGTACGAGAAGTACCTCTATTAAGCTGAACGCTCGTAAGGAACGGTCGCGTTTAAAAGGAATCAAATCAACTTCCTGAGTCCCAATTCCCAATCACTTTCCCATCGGGAGCGGTGGTTGAAATATCAAAACTACCCGCGTTACGGGTCCCAGGATATTGGTAAACATATGGCTTCCCCCATGGATCATTAAGGTCGGAAGTCCTTTTGACGAAAGGAGGCACTCCATTAGGAGGGGATTTAAGATCATTGAGACTCTTGGGATACTCCCCGACAAGTGCAAAATAACTGGTAACATATGCCTCTCCAGTACTGTTAACCCAGGTTTGAGCTGCTTTGATTTTCCCTCCCCCAAATATTTCTCCCAGATTGGACATCGCAAGACCCGCCACAATACCAATCAAGGCCAATACAATTAAGATTTCTACAAGTGTGAAACCCCGTTTTTTAGTAAGTAAGGATTTTTCGATAGATTGATTAGAAGAATTATTCATTTTATTTTTGACGGGTTCTAGATACATTTAACAAATGAATGATCAATCAATCAACTAGAAATAGCTATTTTACTAAGGTTTGATCTTGCCTCAAAGTAGTGAAAAGTTAAGAAAAGAGTAAGTGAATTTACCTGACTATTTACCAGTTTTAATACAAATCCTTCTTGCAGTGGGTATGGGGGTTGGAATATTGGTCGCCAGCCATCTGTTTGGTCAAAAGGCACGGCACAGTAAAATAAAGGATTCACCTTATGAGTGCGGGATTGCTTCTGAAGTTGGTGGTGAAACACGATACTCAGTGAAATTCTACATTACAGCCATGCTTTTCATCATATTTGATATCGATGTAGTTTTCCTAATTCCTTGGGTTCTCACCCACAGAGATTTAGTTGCAGCTGGAATCCCCATTTTAGGACCCATGATGTTTTTTACCTTCATCCTTGTTGTCGGTCTAATTTACGAACTTAAAAGTGGTGCCCTTAAGTGGGAAAAATAATTCATTTCCATTCATATCATTGGAAGCATTCAGCTTCCGCATGATTACCTCTAATTTTAAATGAGGATAGATCGTTACATCTCTAACACTAGAATCATCGATCTTTCTTCGCGGGATTTACGATCCGCTTATTCGGAATTATTGGACACCTTTGGTAGCCAACTTGCCACTCCCAACAGTCGAAAAAAAGTTCTCAACGAATTAGTGGTTCGCGAAAAGTCGCTCACCAGTTACATCGGGGAAGGTGTTGCCTTACCTCATGCTCGGGTATCCATTAAGAGACCCTACGCCCTCGCCGTAGGAAGGTGTCCTGCAGGTTTAACTTTTGAAGGTAGAGACAGTTATGAAGATATACGCTTTGTCTTCCTCCTGCTTGCTAACGAAAAAGCAAAAAACTACCTCTCTTTTCTCGCCGCTCTTGCCCGCTCTTTTCAGGACAGTTCAGTCATGGATCAGCTGTGGATGGCTAGGGATAAAAATGAATTTAAAAGTGCAGTTCGAAAGGCCTTTGCTGAAACCGACGACCGGCCAGCCCGTAGACGTACGAAATTTAATAAACTTCTCACCGATGAAGCCGCAAAAATAGCCAAAGCTGCGGAATGCTCAACAATTCTTGTCTTTACCGATGTCTTCCCCCCAACTCTTGCCCCGCGGATGACTTTCCCTGGCTTTAAAGTCGTCCTCGCCGGTGAGGGAGTCTCCGATGAAGATAAAACTCACCACAGGGCAGATGCCACTCTTGCCGTCCGGGCTCTTTCCCGATCCCGGCTTTCCCAGTTACGGGCGGCAATTCTTCTCGGTTTAACCAGAGAGATTTTTGGATTTCAGGACCGGGTCTGTTGCATTGGAGGTATCCCTGACAGTGGTCAACTAGATACAGTTTTGGTCGTGGATGTGGATGAAGAATTTGAGTCTGTAATTGGCCAGGGAGATGAAATGCTCCCCACCGATGTTGCTGCAGAAGCACTTGAAAGATTAACCGCTATTGCCACAGATCTCGCTACCGCTGGTCGCGAAGGTAAATCCATCGGAGCCATGTTTATTTTAGGAGATCATGCCGAAGTCATCAAAAGATCTAAGCAACTTATCCTCAATCCCTTTCATGGCTATGCCGAGGAAGACCGTAGTATCCTCAATCCCTTCATGGATGAAACCATTAAGGAATTGGCTCTCATCGACGGTGCTTTCATTGTCCAAGGGAATGGAGTGGTCGAATCAGCTGGATGCTTAATCCAAGCCAAAGTCGATGAAATCGATTTACCCGGAGGAATGGGTACTAGGCATGCTGCAGCCGCAGCTATCACCCAAGCGACAGAATCACTTGCTTTGGTAGTCTCCAGCTCTGGTCAAGTAACCTATTTTCGAAAAGGACGCATGTTTACACTCTTCGATAAATCTGAAGGTCGCTCTTTGTGATTAACCCATGCATCCCCAATTTGAAAACTCAGCACCCAAACTCGGTTTCTTTGGTGGTAGTTTTGATCCAATTCATAAAGGGCACCTGGAAGTTGCCCTCGCAACCATCGAAAAATTCTCATTTCAACAAGTTCTTATCTGCCCTGCATTTTTTGCTCCATTACGAAGTGAAAAACCACTTTTCTGCTCAGCCGATCGGCTTGCAATGGTTAAAGAAATTACAAAATATCATAAGCAACTCATTTCCTACGATCATGAATTGCTCCAGGAAAAGACATGTTACACCTATGAGACGCTTAACTTCGTTCAAGCCGAGTTTCCTCAATACGAAGTTTATCTCATGCTTGGAGACGATCAATTTTCAAAGTTTAAACAGTGGAAATTTCATCAGGAAATACTCGAAGAATTCCCGATGATTATTTTTCAAAGAAATGGGTCACCTGTCGACAACTCTCAAAATCAACATCCTACATCGAGGATTCAAAATTTAAAAAATCCATTCTTTCCACATTCATCATCTGAAATCAGGGAACGCCTCCAACAAGGTCTCGATGTTTCTCATCTGCTGCCCCAACCTGTCTTTACATACCTGAAAGCCCACAATCTTCTCGATTACCTAAACTTATGAAAACTGAGCTGCCTGAAACAAAATCTGAGCTGCGTAAAAACCTTCACATTGCATGTGAAGCCTTGCTCGAAAAAAAAGCGGAAGACCTAAAGCTTCTTTACTTCGGAGATAAATCCTCATTAACCGATTGCTTTATTATCGCAACAGGTACATCGAACCCACACCTGAAAGCTCTTCGTGATAATGTTGAAACCATTTTAAAGGAAAACAAGATCGAAACCTTATCCAAGGACCGCTTCCACCCGGGCGGTTGGCTGATTCTCGACGCCATCGACTTCGTGGTTCATCTCTTTTCCAAAGAGCAACGGGACAACTACGCACTGGAGCATCTCTGGAAGGATGCTGAGCAGCTAACACCCGAAGATCTCTAGGCTTAGCGGGAAGAGTCTTCTTCCCAGAGCAAAAGGTTCCGAAATTTAAAATTTCATTCATGGACTATCTTCCTGTTGACCTTTCGATTATTCTTTCAAATTCTGACGAAGGTTTTTACATGGCATTTTTTGCTAATCAATATTCATCATAATCCTTACAGCCCATCGATATGACTACTAGACGTTCCTTCCTCAAACAGGCATCGCTTGCCTCCGCTCCTTTCATTCTCCCCTCCTATATCTGGGCGGCCAAGGGTGATTCCTCGCCCAACAGTCGAATCAATCTTGCGATTATTGGACCCGGAAAAATGGGCCGAACCCATGCCCATAAATTAATCCGTAATCCACGAGTCCAAATTACCGGGTTTGCGGAGATTGCGGATGTGCGCACCCAGCATACCAAAGAATTAATCGAAAAACATTATTCCAAGAGTACACCGGGTGATAATTGGAAGGGTCTAAAGATCACCAATGATTATCTGGAACTCCTCGAGGATAAATCTCTCGATGCCGTCCTCATTGCCACCCCCGACCATTGGCATGGCGAAGCCACCATCCGGGCAGCCCGTGCCAAAAAACATGTTTACTGTGAAAAACCAATCTCCCTAACCATCAAGGAAGGCCGGGCCATGGCCGATGCGGTCAAGGAAAACGGAATCGTCTTTCAGACCGGTAGCCAGCAACGTTCAGAATACGGAGGTAAATTCCGCCGCACCGTAGAAATGGTACGGAGCGGAGCGATTGGGGAACTCAAAAAGATTCGCGTCTGCGTGGGTGGTCCCCCCAAGCCCTGCGATCTGCCAACGGAACCAACTCCTGAAGGAATCGACTGGGATGCCTGGCTCGGACCGGCACCTATGCGTGGGTTTAATAAGATTCTCTGCCCCGATGATGTACATAACCATTTCCCTGCCTGGCGCCGCTACCGTGAATACTGTAACGGAGGCCTTGCCGACATGGGTGCCCATCACTTCGATATCGGACAATGGGCCATGGATGCCGACAACACCGGCCCCGTCAAAGTGATTCCTCCCAAGGAAGGCGAGCGCGACCTGAAAATGATTTATGCCAATGGAGTTGAAGTACATCATGGAAACACACCGGACTGGCGCGGAGGCACGATCTTTTATGGTACGGAAGGAACCATCTGGGTGGACCGAGGACCCTGGAAATCGGACCCCGAAAATTTAATCAAGGACTACAAGGCAACTGTCAGCCTGCGTCAGCCAAAGAATCATCACGATGACTGGCTCGACTGCATCCACAATGGTGAATTGCCACTGGCACATGCCGAGGCCGGTCACCGGACAGCCACGCTCTGCCAGCTTTGCAATATCGGATACGAACTTCGCCGCGAACTTACCTGGGATCCGAAGAAGGAAGTTTTTGTGGGAGACGATGAGGCCAACAAGCTCACCGATCGCAAACGCCGCAAAAAGTGGTACCGCGTGTAAGGAATCCTGAAAAAAGAATTTAGTAACTATTACTCACAACAAGCCCTCGTTGATTTCAATCAGCGGGGGCTTTTTTTTAGCGACGGTACTGACCCGTGGAATAATCAAAAAAGACCAGGTTCTGTTCTTCACGAATGAGCAGGTAGATCCAGTCACCACTGGCATGGTTCCACAGAAATGGCCAGGTTGCTTGGTTACTCCAGAGCCAGCCATGTTCTTTTCGCCACAGCCAGATTCCGTCTTCTCCATCCGCACTCAGATATACCCAACCCAGTCCATAATGGTAAGCCCATCCATTTTCAAAATACCGGAAGTCTCCAAACCACTTCGAAGTTGACCATCCATCTCCCGTTTCCACCACTTCATCGATTGGATAACTCTGCATAGTCGCCCCTACCCTTTTCCATGTTCCTCGATTTTCTCCCTTCTCATTCCGAGCAAATGCCTGGAAGTAAAATGAATCTTTCGATGAGACGGTAATCGAAAAAGAATCATCCTTTGAAAGATTTTCAGTAAGAAGAACGGTATCATTTCCATCCATCGATGTGCGGATATAAAACCCGGTCTGCTCAATCGTACCGTTCCCATCGCTCGTGATTTTTCCATGCAAGGTGATGGTGCCATTTTTATCCCGCTGGTGTCCATAAGTTGCAACCATCGGCGCGAGGATGATCAGCTCGGGTTTTGGTGGGTCGATTATCGTTTGATTGGAGTCCGTTTCGGGCGGGATTTGCGTTTGATTTCCATCCACCACTGGTGGTTGGGTTGCATTTTGATCACCCGGCGATGGTACAGTCTGGTTATTATCCTGAGCGGGTGGTTGCGTTTTGGTCTGGTTGTTATCCGGAGAAGTTGGTTGCGTCTGATTATGATCCGTGGGTGGGTCTGATTGATTGGTATCTGCTACAAATTCCGACCAGTCATAAGGCCAGTTCGGGTTGGACGAAAACGCTTCGTGGATCTGCACTTTGTTGGAGTCCGACAGGGAATCCGTACTCAGAAATACATCTTCAAAATCAGACACAGACGAAACATTCCAGTAGCTGATATCCTGGTCGAAAGCCTCTGCCCCCTTAAATGTTCGGTTCATATCCCTGACATGAGAAGTATCCCAACTACTTAAATCCTGATTGAAACTGTGAGCACCATGGAAGGCACGATTCAGAGTCGTTACAGAACTAATCTCCCAATTTCCTATTGGCTGATTGAATGCATGGGCTCCGGCAAATATTCCATAAAAACTTCCTACCATTGAAATATTCCAGTCCTGAATACTTTGGTTAAATACCTTTGCCCCATTGAAGATTTGGAAGAGTTTTTCAACTGAAGAAACATCCCAATTCCCAATGGGTTGATTGAAAGAATGGGCTGCCGTAAACATTTTGGCCATATTTACCACCTTACCTGTATCCCAGATTCCGATCGGTTGGTTGAAAGAAGAAGCAAACCAAAACATTCCAAATATACTGGTGACATTGCTAACATCCCAACGACTAATGTCCTCATTAAATTCAGTCCTCCACTTGAACGCCTCGGACATATCCGTCACCGCGGAAACATTCCAGTCGCTGATATGCCCGTAGGTTGCGTTGGCTTCCGCCTGATTATCAAACCATAAATCTACCGCACGGTGAAAATTGGAATCATCTATCAACACGAAGGGATGCCAGTCGTATGACCAGTTCGGGTTAGACGAGAATGATTCATGAATGGTGCCCTTATGCGTTTCAGACAAAGCATTTGCGTGATTAAACATTGCAAATAGGTATTTTGCGGAGGATATATTCCAGTCATCCAAGGATTGATTGAATGAAGTTGCCCGGGTAAACATATGATTCATGTTAACAACATCACTCACATCCCAACCACCAATGTTCTGATTGAAATTTGCAGCACCGTTAAACATGTCCACCATATTAATGGCACATGATGTGTTCCAATTGCTGATATTCTGATTAAACGCCTCAGCACTTTCAAACATCCGTCCCATGCTTGTTACCGTAGAAACATCCCAGTCGCCTATTGGTTGGTTAAAAGCGGATGCTCCATGAAACATCATCTTCATGTTCGTAACATTGCTCACATCCCAGTTACTAATGTCCTCATTAAACTCAGTTCTCCCCTTGAACGCTTCAGACATATCAGTCACCGCCGAGGTATTCCAGTCGCTGATGTGCCCGTAAGTTGCGTTGGCTTCCGCCTGATTATCAAACCATAAATCTACCGCACTGTGGAAATTGGAATCATCTATCAACACATAATCTCTCCAATCGTATGACCAGTTCGAGTTGGACGAGAAGGATTCATGGATAAGGCCTTTGTTGGCACTAGCGAGAGCATAGGCTTGTAAGAACATTTCACTCATCTTTATTGCTGAGGAAACATCCCATCCACTGATGTTCTGATTGAATTCATGGGCCCTATAAAACATTCCGCCCATTCCAGTAACTGAAGAAGTGTTCCAATCACTAATATTCTGATTGAAGGCTCGTGCTTCTCTAAACATAGCATCCATGGTGGTTACAGCTTTAGTATCCCAATCCCCTATGGGCTGATTGAATTGCCAGGCAAAATGAAACATGAATCCCATATTCGTAACATTAGAGGTATCCCAGTCACTGATATCCTGATTAAAAGCTCGTGCTTCTCTAAACATTTGGCCCATGTTGGTTACGGCTGTAGTATTCCAATCCCCAATGGATTGATTAAAAATATTAGCACTATAAAACATATGTGCCATATTCGAAACTGAAGAAGTATTCCAATCATTTAAAGGTTGATTAAAGGAAGATGCTTTTCGAAACATCCTATACATCGTTGTCACCTTGCTTACATCCCATGCATTAATATTCGCATTGAATGCTGTACGATCTTCGAAGGCATGAGCCATATTCGTCACCGCCGAGGTATTCCAGTCACTAATGTGACCGTAAGTGGCGGTGGCATTGGCCTCGTCCGAGAACCATAGGTTTATCGCCGTTTGAAAATTGGAGTCGTTCAGCGGGGTATTCCCGACATAGCTCGACCAATCGGTCGTCCAATTTGGGTTACTCTTAAATGCGTAGTGGATCGCCGCTCTGTTCGCATCTGATAAGGAACTGGCACCCTGAAACATATTATGCAAATCTGTTACCGATGACACATCCCACGATCCAATCGGCTGATTGAAAGAGTGGGCAGCCCAAAACATGGTATTCATATTGACCACATTGGAGGTGGCCCAGTCACCGATATCCTGGTCAAATGCCCTCGCTTCTCGAAACATCAATTTCATACTGGCAACTGAAGAAACATCCCATTCTCCGATGGGCTGGTTGAATGCAGATGCACCCATGAACATAAATTCAGTATGCGTAACATTTGATGTGTCCCAGTCGCCAATATCCTGATTAAAATGCGTAGCACTTCTGAACATATGATTCATGTTGGTAACATTGCTCACATCCCAACCACCGATGTCCTCATTAAAATTGGTCCGGTCTCTGAAAGCTTGGGACATATTCGTAACAGCCGATGTATTCCAGTCGCTGATATGGCCGTAGGTGGCGGTGGCATTGGCTTCGTTGGAAAACCACAGATCCACAGCCGTCTGAAAATTGGAATCGTTAAGCGGGGTACTCCCGACATAGCTCGACCAATCGCTTGTCCAATTTGGGTTACTCTTAAACGCGTAGTGGATCGCCGCCTTATTCTCGTTGGAAAGGGTGTTGCTAGCAAAAAAGGCATTTGAAAAATCGCTTCCCGCCGAAACATTCCAGTCACTGATATCCTGATTAAAGGAAGTGGCTTCGCTAAACATATTCTTAAAGTTAGTAACGGAGGGAACTTCCCAGTTGCCTATTGGTTGGTTGAACAAAGTGGCACCGTTAAACATATCACGCAAATCCGTCACCGATGACACATCCCAATTACCAATGGCTTGATTGAAAGCAGTGGCATCACGGAACATTTGTCGCATGCTAGTGACTGATGACACATCCCAATTGCCGATGGTTTGATTAAAGGCAGTAGCATTTCGGAACATATCACGCATATCCGTTACTGATGACACATCCCACTCGCCGATATTTTCGTTAAAAGTTGATTTGTTCTTAAAGGCATTACACATATTTTTCACCGCGGAAACATTCCAGTCGCTGATGTGGCCATAGGTGGCGGTGGCATTGGCCTCGTCCGAGAACCATAGGTTCACAGCTGTCTGAAAATTGGAATCGTTAAGCGGGGTACTCCCGACATAGTTCGACCAATCGGTTGTCCAATTTGGGTTACTCTTAAACGCATAATGTATCGCCGCCTTATTTGAATCCGACAGACCGTGGGTGCTTTGAAACATGCCTACCATATTTGATACGTTTGAAACATCCCACGATCCAATCGGCTGATTGAAGAAAGTGGCATAGAAAAACATCTGCTTCATATTCATCACCGAAGAGACATCCCAGTTGCCAATTGGCTGGTTAAAGCTGGTTGCACCACTGAACATAGCGGCGATATTGGTAGCACCAGAGACATTCCAGTCTCCGATTGGTTGGTTAAAGGAAGTGGCTCCATTAAACATGCCAATCAAAGTCGTTACCGATGACACATCCCACTCGCCAATATTTTCGTTAAAAGATGATTTGTCCTTAAAGGCATTGTACATGTTAGTCACCGCAGAAACATTCCAGTCGCTGATGTGCCCGTAAGTGGCGGTCGCATTGGCCTCGTCCGAGAACCACAGGTTTACTGCCGTTTGAAAATTGGAATCGTTAAGCGGGATGCTTCCGACAAAGTTTGACCAATCAGTCGTCCAGTTCGGGTTACTCTTAAATGCGTAGTGGATCACTGCCTTGTTCTCGTTGGAAAGGGCGTTGCTAGCAAAAAAGGCATTTGAAAAATCACTTCCCGCCGAAACATTCCAGTCACTGATATCCTGATTAAAGGAAGTGGCTTCGTTAAACATATTCTTAAAGTTAGTAACGGAGGAAACTTCCCAGTTGCCAATGGATTGATTGAAAGCCGAGGCATTTTTGAAGGTGGATTGCATATTTCTCCCTGAGGTGAGATTCCAGTCATCCAAAGGTTGATTAAAAGCACTGGCCCCATGAAAAAGTTCATTAAAATTTGTAACATTTGAAACATCCCAATTCCCGAGGGGCTGGTTAAAGGAGGAGGCATTTTTAAAAGTGCCCGCCATATTGTTGGGAGAAATATTCCAATTGCTAATATCCTGATTAAAGGAAGAAGCCCCATTGAATGTGGACATCAAAGAATTCACCCTGCTTACATTCCAGTCCCCAATTGGTTGATTAAAAGTCGAGGCTCCATGAAAAATTTCCCGGAGGGTAATAACCTGTGCCACATCCCATAAACCGATGGGTTGATCAAAAGATTGGGCACCCTTGAACATGCTTTCCATGTTAGTCACGGAAGAAACATTCCAATCTCCAATGGGTTGGTTGAAGGAGGAGGCATTTTTGAACATCGCCTTCATAGAAGTGACCGACGAGGTATCCCAACTGCCAATATTTTCATTGAGAGATGTACGGGCCAGAAATGCATTCATCATATTCGTCACAGCTGAAACATTCCAGTCACTGATGTGCCCGTAAGTGGCGGTGGCATTAGCTTCGTCCGAGAACCATAAATTAACTGCAGTCTGAAAATTTGAATCGGTTAATGGAATCTTTGGCTTTTCCAGATTATAAAGAGCCAAAACTTCAGCGGCCGACAAAGGACGCTCGTAAATGCGGATGTCATCCAAATTTATATTTGCATAAGCCTCAGTACTTCCACGGTTATTACTCGCACCGAGATGAAAGTCTTGGCTCCAATTTTGAGGAAATGCACTTGGGTTGTTTGATGAACTACCATTCACAGTTCCAGTCCATGAAGTTTTCGTACCATCAATGTAAAGTAGGCTCGACTGGTTAGTGATGTTTGAAATAACCCATGTAAGGTGTACCCAATTATCATCATAAAGATTATAATTTGAAAATGTCCCATAAAATTTGCCTACATCATCTCTTATATAGAAAAGCGTATGACCTGGTGCTGTCGAATCATTCATATTCCGATTCAACTCTATTTTAAATACAGGATCACTGCCGCTTGTATCGTCTATAATTCCCAGAACGCTTTTCCAGCTCGTGCTTAAGTCTGTCGTTTTTATCCAGAATGAAATAGTTGAGTTTCCTACTTTAGATGCGAAGTCTCCAAGGTTACCGATATCAATGAAATCATCGACCCCATCAAATTCATACGCTTTACTCGGGTGTCTATGTTGGTCTGTTCCCAATGTGGCTCCATTAACTGTTCCATGGTTGCCATTTCCGGACATGTCCGAAGCATTGCCGTCAAATGGATACCAAGCGACTAGGCCTTGTTGAAGAGGCGTGGAATTCGGATCATTCAAATCACTACCTGTTGATGTTTCCAAAGAATCACGAAAACCATCCCCATCGGAGTCTTCGTACACATCAAGCAAGGTCACCGTGAAATTACCTTCAGTGGTAGCGTTTAGTTCATCCTTTGCCTGCACAGTGATGGTGTAAGTCGAGGCATTGCTTTCGTAATCAAAAGTGGTGGCGACTTTGAGGGTTCCGTTGGTATCAAGAGTAAAGAGTGAATTGTTATTGTCGCCATCGACAAAATGATAAGTGATCTCATGTTCATTAGCGTCGGAAGCATTAAAGTCACCCAAAAGTGTGCCAACTTGCTGGTTCTCATATAGATGAGCTACAGTATGA
>JAOFOL010000015.1:0-40000 GCA_028042835.1 Opitutales bacterium
GGGAAATAGGTATACCCAAGCGAGCTCGTAGGTCGGCAACTTCTCTTTTAAGTAATTCATTTTCATCTTTCAACTTTAGGGAATCAAGGTAATCTCCATAAGGTTCACCGGGTAACTTGCGAAGGATTTCTCTCTCTGCAGTTACAATCAATTGTTCTACCTTTGATGACTCGCGAGAATCGGGCTCCAAAAGGAGGTAGCGACGAAAGTGATAGATCGAAGCGACTGGATCTTTGCGGGAATCTAGTGAAAGTAAGAGTCGACCGCACTCAAGGTGTGACTGAGGGCATTCAGTGAGGCGGCGCGTAACCGCTAGAAATTCATCAAGGGCTTCCTGATTTTTTCCAACTTTTAAAAGGGACTTCCCCCGCTCAAAGGCCGGGTGATCTTTTTCTTCAATAACATCACCAGTCGGACTACATGAATAGACCAAGAGACAAATAAGAAAGATTAGTTTAGGGATTAATTTATTCATTGACCAATGTAGGAAAAAGTTAACTTCCGAATATGGGCGGCCACGCGATGCTCCCATAAGAAAAGGCCCTGCCAAGTACCGAGTTGTAGACGGCCTTGGCTAAATGGAATATTTTCACTGCTTCGAGTCAGGGCCATTTTGATATGAGATGGCATATCATCAGGTCCTTCGAAAGTATGAATGAAGTTAGGATTATCATCCGGCACAAGATCGTCCATAAAACCCTCAAGATCAGTACGTGCAGTCGGATCGGCATTTTCCATAAGTACAAGACTACAACTAGTATGGCGGACAAACACACTTACAAGTCCATCTACCAACCCCGACTCGGTAAGACCATCTGCTACGGGCCCGGATATTTCATAAGTTCCTTTCCCTGAAGTCTTCAGTTGCCATTCTTTTTTAAAAATCCCCATTTTTTAACAATATAACACCCTTTAGTTTTGATTCTGTTTGAGAGATTCGTCGAGGAAAAAACGGAATTAACAGCGAAGTTCAGTGTCAGAGCGTAACCATTGACAAAGCGATTCAAAAAGTTGTGGCACATATTTATTGAGGTTACCTGATTCTTTTACTGGTTGATTCAAAACATAAATTGCTTGCCGAGCGGACTCAACCGGTAAGCCTGAAAGCCATGATTCCTTGACCGGCAAGCCTTCCTCCCTTGCAAAAAGAAAAAGGGATTTGACTAAAACTGTGGGAGGAAATCCTTCATCGACAAGTGCATCCAGGGCATTTTGTAAGATTCGGTAAAAACCTGAGCTATCGAGAAGGTGCTCACCATTATCAATATAAAAGCGGGCTAAAAAACAGGCAGACTCGAATCGAGATCGGTCAAACGCTAAAGACATTCTTTTTTCCAGAACCTGATGTTCCTTAATAAATGGGAGTCCTTGATTCCTTGGTATTTGTAGAGTTATTTCCACCTCATCAAAAAGATCAGGAGGGGAAACGGAGGATAGTTTTCGAACTTTTCGGAGTAAACAACGGCGAAGTCCATGTGATGTAAAAACAATAAGTCGGGAAAAATTTTCACCCGTATCCTCCTGATTAAGGAGAATGCCCCGGATTTCGAGCTCGGGGTCAGACATATTCTAGGTTTCTTCTGCCTTGGGCTTGCGAGGGCTCCTTCGGCGGGGCCGACCTGTAGATTCCTTTGAAACTACTTCAGATTTTTTTTCTGCACTTCTAGGTTTACGACGCCCTCGCCCTCTACCCTTCCCCTTTTTCTTGGGTGGAGTAACTGCACCTCCTGAGATGAGCATCTTCATACCATCTCCAACTGAAACATCTATAGGTAGGACATCCTCAACAGGCACAAGCAGAAGAAAACCACTCGTGGGGTTTGGGGTGGTAGGTACAAATACATTAATCAGTTTACGATTAACTACAGACTCAGTTTCCCTGGTGCCGTCGGCTGTAACAAAGCCTAGAACCCAACACTCTTTTCTCGGGTATTCCACCAGAACTACTTCTCGGAAAACGGCTCGATTATCTTTACCAAAAGTCTCCACTATCTGTTTTACCGAACGATAAACAGTGCTTAGGAAAGGAACTTTATCTAATACTTTTTCCGTTGAAGATATAAAAAACTTCCCAAGAACATAATTTGATAAAAATCCGAGGATTGTAAGAGCCAGTATTCCAGAGAGCAAACCTACCACCGCTAACAATGTTTCCAGTCCAAAAAAGAATTGCTCCGTTGATAATCCAAGCTCATTCGCCAATCGCGTAACTGGTCCCTTGAACATATCGAGCAGGAAATCGAGGACAAAAATGGTCGTACCTAAAGGTAAAAAGATCAGTAGACCGGTCAGAAAGGCGTTACGAAATCTTTTCGCAAGTGTGTTACTTTTAACATTCTTGGTGGTCATTATGAATTGGGGTATCCTTAGCTTGGATTAGGAGCGAGCACAAAATCAGGCCAGAGGTCTAAATTTCCGACATGTGTCAGGCTGCGTTCCTCCTCAATCCTCATTTGTTGACGCTCCACTTTCTCAATATCATCAAAACCAACAAGATGAAGCCATCCATGAACCAAATACAGGCTCAATTCCCTGACGAAAGAAATCTGTCGGCTTATCGATTCTTCCATTGCTTGATCTACTGAAACACAAATCTCTCCAGCCATTCCCTCTTCAGAGTCAGGTGGAAAAGTGATTACATCCGTCGGACGGTAATCATTAAGAAATTCACCGTGTAATTTGTTATGCACATCACGCTCCATAAAAACCAGTGATAAATCTCCCTTAGGTCCATTGGGATAAAGCGGGAAAATTGATTCAAAAAATCGTGCAACAGTTTCTTCACTGAATTTTAGTCTTGGGTGCAAGTTTGAGATCGCAAACGATATCTCAAGGGAGGGTGGATTTGCTTTAAGATTCATTGAAAGGAGTATGAGTGCCCTTTCCGTTCCCACTAGACTTATCTTCAGATGGATACTCGATTCGAGTATGTAACATATTCAGAGTAGTCTTCACAAAGCTTCGTTTTATCTTGGCAACTTCCTGCAGGGTTAGTGGACATTCATCAAGTTGCCCATCCTCAAGACGGTCATTGAAAATACTTTCAAGCAATTCTTCTACACTATGTTGAGTAACCTTAGGCAGACTTCGAGCTGCTGCCTCTACTGAATCAGCAAAAAATATAATTGCACTCTCTTTGAATCTGGGCCTTGGACCATCATAGCGATAAGTGGACTCATCTGGTTTTTCACTCTCAACATCTTGTAGAGAAAGAGTCTCCTGTTTCATTTTTTCCTGAGCCTGATGATAAAAATATTTAACTAGAGTCGTACCGTGATGCTGACGAATAACATCTCGTAAGATTTTAGGAAGCCTGTTTTCACGAGCCATATCGATACCTTCTTTTACATGACTCTTGATGATTAAAGCACTCATCGCCGGGTTCTTTCGGTCATGCGGATTATCGAACTCTCCTTGGTTCTCCGTAAAATACTGAGGCTGAGACATCTTGCCAATATCATGAAATAAGGAAGCCGCTCTGCACAAGATAGGATTAGCACCCACTACCAAAGCCGCATTTTCCGAAAGATTGGCAACCATCAGGCTATGATGGTATGTGCCTGGTGCTTCTATTTGCATTCGGCGAAGCAAAGGGTGATTAAAATCTGTCAGCTCAAATAGAGTGGCATCGGTTGCAACCTTAAAAGTATTCTCTATTAGAGGCATGGCTCCTAAGACTAGTGCTCCAGTAAAGACTCCTACAAATAAACATACTCCAGCATGGTTTAGCGAGGCTAAGGCCCCACTACCCGAAGCTAAACTCAGTCCCACAGCCATTACTGCGGCAGTTAATCCTGCCATTGCTCCTGCTTTAAGGGCACTTCCGCGCAACCGAACTTCGCGGCAAAAGAAAGCACCGATCAGTGCCGAACTGAAACCAGTTGCAAATACATCGATTCCTGCATTTTGCATAGTTGCATGAAAAATACTTGTCATTAAGGCAGTCAATGTAGCCATGCGAGGGCCAACTGTAGTCATTACAATCATCGATGCAAAAGCGACAGGAAGCAGGTTTGGAAGTAACCCTACTAAAAGTGCATTTTCTCCAAAAAGGTCTGTTCCTCCAAGCTCTAAAATAAAACGGGAAAGACCTAAATTTGCGAGAATCGCAACCGAAACGATTCCTGAACGAGCCATATCTTGCCAAAAACTAGGCATGATAAGAGAGATATACAGAACAGAGAACAAGAAAGTTCCAATAGTGATAAAGATCCGCTTGGGTAAAAGGTTCCTGTCTTTAACTGTCAGGTTTAAATATTTGGTATATTTTTCGAGATCTAGCTCATTAACTTTAGATCCCATTTTAAGAATCAAGTCACCTTCCTCTACACTAACAAAAGGTTGCTCCATTTGCGCGATTGCCCGATCCTGTGCTGCAGTGGTGGCTTCTCGATCAATCGTTCGTAAAAATAGACCCTTCCGGGCAAATCCAGAAAATGTAGAAGTAATATCGTTTCGCAATTTCTGTGCGTCAAAGGAAGCATTCACATCCGCACTTTCAATAATATCATTAAGATTTAGACCACCCTCAGGAAAAGGCCCTCCTTCTTCTAGATGTGCCTTAATTTGCTTTAAGGAGATGGATAACGATGGATAAATTGTTGAAATTTCATCCGGATCAATTGTGAAACGTAAGCCATCTTCAAGCGGAGATAGAATTACCAGTCCAGAGGTAAAATCTAGCATGGAAGTTTCAATTTCTCGACTTGCATTTCCTTCTGAAATAAATTTTTGATCGGTTGAGGGATATTTTACAACACCCCTTAAATGTAAAAGCCTCAATCTAAGTTTTATAAATGTAAAGAGGTCTTTCCCTTCAGGAAAATTCCTCCACTTTCTAAGCCAAACAAGTTCTTCGGCTGATAAAGATAATTTAAAATTCGATTCAAGCTCATTAATCAGACTGAGGGAAGCTTGTTTATGAGCTTCTTCCGGAAGACTTTCTATTGCCAGCATTCCATCCTCTAGCCTGATCAGTGCCTGGGAGTAGGCTTCTTCACCTGCAAAGTTTTGAGCAAACTCACGAGGCGTGCTACTCCTAATCCATTCCTCGGCTTCCGCCCTGCGAAGTTCACTCAAGTATTTGAAATCCCTGTCAGCAAAGACATTCTCTGGAGCCACTTCACCAAGCGTTCGTAAGCTTGGTGGATCTTGACCTACAAAACAAATAAAGATTAGAACAGCTGCAAAAAAACCCGTTAGAAGAAATTGTTTTCCCCATCTCAACCAAACAGAATCTCCGTTGGTAGAAAATTCTTCCTGCTTCTCTTCCTTTGCAAGTTCTTTTCTACGCTTGGCTCGCTCACGATTTGACTTTCGCTTTAAGCCTTTTTTATCATCTTTAGCCATATTCTAGATCAGATAAAAAAATTAACCGTTACTGCGAGGAGGTTGATAGGCAGCAATAATAGCACTTACCAATGGATGACGGACAACATCCTCATGGTCAAATTCATGAAAATGTAATCCTGGAACTTTTTTCAATAAACGGCGGGCTTCAACCAGTCCCGACTCTTCACGCGGAGGAAGATCAATTTGGGTAAGATCTCCGGTAACCACCATTTTACTACCCTCCCCCAGACGGGTAAGAAACATCATCATTTGAGAGCGTGTGGTATTTTGGGCCTCATCAAGTAAGGCAAAACATTTCCCAAGTGTTCGACCCCGCATGTAAGCAAGTGGTGCTATCTCAACGACACCAGTCTCGATGAGTTTCCTAGCTTCAACAGGACCTAGCACTTCATCCATTGCATCATATAAAGGACGCAAATAAGGTAACAATTTTTCTTCTAAATCACCTGGCAAGAAACCCAGTGCTTCTCCAGCCTCCACTGCAGGGCGGGCAAGTACAATCCGTTGAATTTTTCCTTCAAGTAAAGAGTGAATCGCAGCAATCATCGCTAAGAATGTTTTCCCTGTACCTGCCGGTCCGATCCCAAAAACTAAGTCGTTGTTCAGAATGAGATCTAAAAAGCGTCGCTGCCCTAAGTTCCGAGGAACTACTGATTTCTTTCGGATGTTTAAAACCAAAGGATCTTCGAGTAATTTGTGCAATTCTCTCCCTTTCCCGCGAGAAACTTTATCCAAAAATCTAAGGAAGTCCGATTTTTTGGTAATCATTCCCTGCTCTCTACCGAGCTCCAGAAGCTTAAAAAGCTCAGAACAAAGATCTACATCATGCTGATCTCCACTCATCAGTAGGATATTCGACCGAGCTACCAAACTTATGCCAAAAGCATTCTCAATCAACTTAAGGTGCTCCGGTTTCTCTCCGTATAACTTGTGAAAGTAACGCTCCGATTCAAATTCAAGTTTTTGCTCAATCACAACTGTGTATAAAATGGGTAATTATCCTAACTTTAAAGATATAAGTTTAAAATGCTTTGGGAATGAAAATCGTATATGTTTATAATGTAATCTATCTTTAAAATATTTTATCTTTAATTCCGATGCAAGGCACGATTCAAGACTTCATAATGATTGCTAATTTCATACTTTATGACATCAAAACAGCCATGAATGTGCCAATTTCAGCTTTTTAAATGAAAGTTCTTTTTGTAAGTCCAGAGGTAAGCCCGTTCGCTCGGACAGGAGGGTTGGGAGAGGTAGTGGGCAGTCTACCCATTGCATTAAATCAAGTAGGAGTTGAGACTAAAATCTTATGCCCTTTACATGGATGCTGCAAAACTTTCCCATACAAAACGCTGGATGGAGATATAGTTTTTAGATATGGAAATACCAAAATTAAGTCTCAGGTAGGAGTTCTAGATCAAAAACACTCACCTGTATCTGTATATTTTCTAATTAATGAAAAGCTGTTTGGCAGAACAGGTATCTACGCAGATGAAAAGGGTGATTATTCAGATAATTGCCTTCGTTCATTTGTTCTCTCCCATGCAGCAACTCAAATTGAAAAAATCACCAGGTGGAAGCCAGATATCCTTCATGCTCACGATTGGATGGCTGCGGCTACATCTGCGTATCTAAACGCAAAACAAGCAAAAAAGAAGTCACCTAAAGTACAGGGATCTGTTCTTACAATCCATAATTTGGAGCATCAGGGAGTCTTCAATCAAAGTGAATTTCATAAATCAAGACTTCCAAATACCTATTGGGGTATCGATGGCTTTGAGCATCATGGGACTCTCAACCTATTAAAAGGTGGAATCCAGCATGCAGATAAAATTTCAACAGTTAGCCCTACCTACGCTCAAGAAATAAGGACCAAAGCTCACGGACAAAATCTTGAGGAAAGCTTAAAATTTAGGGGAGCCGATCTTTTGGGCATTCTGAATGGTATCGATCAAGAATCATGGAATCCAATAAATGATCAATTGATCCCAAGTAATTTCGGCCCCCATAAACCTTTACCTGGCAAACAATTATGCAAGGAAGATTTAATTAAAGAGTTTAAATTAGCCAATATCAAGGAACCACTTATAGGGGTGGTTTCCAGGCTTCATCATCAAAAAGGGTTGGATCTCCTCCTTTCTATTTTGCCTGATATGCTGGCTGAAGGCAGAGGTTCATTCATTATACTAGGTAGCGGAGATAAAGTCTTGGAAAAAGAGTTCTCCAAGCTTGCGGATTCATTCCCTGAGCGAATTGGGCTAAGAATTGGTTTTGATGATGCGCTCGCAAGAAGAATTTTTGCGGGTACTGATTTTTTTCTCATGCCTAGTAGGTTTGAACCATGCGGTCTAGCCCAACAGTATGCGATGAGATATGGATCTATACCTGTTGCAAGGAATACCGGAGGATTATCCGACACGATTATAGCAAGGACAGACGAAAAATCGAAATCGACTGGTTATCTTTTTAAAAGTGCAGAGCCCAAACTCCTCTTGGATTCTATCAAGCTAGCTATTAGAGACTGGGACGATGAAAGTTTCTATTTAAATATGCAAAAACGAGCGATGAATGTTCCCTCTTCATGGGATGTTGCCGCAGAAAAATATAAAACTCTTTACAATTGGGTACTACGAGATTCCTGAATTACTTAATATTTGTGTATAACTTCTAAAAAGTAATACCCCTTTGGACTTGCAGACATAAAATCAAGCAAGTTAGCCTAGTAAGAAGTGAATAAATTTTTAAAAGAATGATTTCAAGCGGACCATCCCGCTCCTTTACTCAGGATTCCGTTGAATCATGGTTCTGGAAGTTATCTGTTTACGATTGGGAAAATCAATTCTGCAAAAAATCTCTTCTCGCGGGGAGAAGTTTTTATCGAGAAGGTAGAATCAGTGGATTGGATATTAGCCCAGAACAAATCATCCTCATTCGCAAGATCAACCGGGAGGAATCCTACTCCGTCATGGAATGGAAAGGAAAAAAACTCACATTCAGAACTTCCCTTGATGATGAAGATTTAGGAAAGGCAATTGCCGTAGCTGGTCTGTACGAACTTGAAGAACTGATAGCTGAAATTCATGAGGAGGATCCAATGATTAACAGTCATCCGGAAATCAATGTTGAAAACAAAATACAAGGAGAAACTAATCATTTAAAGGACGAGGCTAAATCTTTAAATCACCCTAAAAACCAAGAAACTCATACCTTACAAATTGAACTCTCAATTTCAGGGAAACGAGGTTTAGTTGCTTATCCTAAATGGAGAGGAAAAAACGGAAATTGTATTCCAGCTTACGGGTCTGGAGCAAATACAGGGAAGTTCATTGCTGACGGTTCTAAATTAATTCAATTTGCGAGAGAATCGGTGGAAGCCGGTTTTATATTCGATAAAGGGAGGGGCCTATTTTTCTTGAATAATTGGGAACAGGTGGGTGAATTTGCCACTTTAAGACTACGCGAATGGGAACAAGGCTTTAAAGTAAAATATATCGGTGATGCATCTCTGATAAAAAAGGGAAATAATGAAGTTCGTTGGGAAATAGAAGCTCAGAGTAAAGATAAGAGTTCAATGCAGCTCCAAGATAACTTTCAGTTAGGAAATCGAAAGTTGAACTCTAAGCTTACTTGGAAGATGAGTAAACTTGGAAAAGGTACAATGTTCTTTCAAGGACATGGGTTGATCAGGCTCAATAGAGAACAAGTTGAGGACTTTGAATGGTGGAAGAAAAATAAAGGAGGAAACTACCAGGAAAACTGGCCGAGATATATGCTTTTTTCTCTTTTTGCCCGTAAATATTTAAAGACACGACCAGATGGAGAGTTGGCCAAGTGGGAATCGTCTATTCGTGGCGTAAGGCATACAAAATTTAAGAATAAGATCTCTTTTTTACGTTCGTATCAAAAAGAAGGTGTATCCAGACTCAAATGGCTAAACGATCTAGGGTGCCATGGTTTACTTGCAGACGAAATGGGCTTGGGCAAAACGGTACAATCCTTGGCTTTACTTAGATCTTCAAAAAAGTTAGCCCTGCCTGATTTAGTGGTTTGCCCTGCTTCAGTCGTTCCCGTTTGGATCCAAGAAGTGGCCACTCATTTCCCTGAAATTTCGATTGAAGTTTTGAAACAGGGTAATAATTTTACCAAGGGTACAAAGGCTTGTCTATGGATAGCAAGTTACACCCAGATTCGCAGACACAGATCACTGCTTGAAAAAAATAATTTTCGTTACGCTATCCTTGATGAAGCACAAATGATAAAAAATCCACAGGCCAAAGTAACCCAAGCCTGTCTCGCAATTAATGCAAAATTCAGGTTAGCTCTTTCAGGTACTCCGATCGAAAACTCAGCTATAGATTTATGGACTATATTCAGGTTCCTGATGCCGGGTCTGCTCGGGAGTAAAAAAGAATTGGAGGATGAATTACAAAAAGATTCTCAGAAGACATTTGGTTTAATCAGGCGACAAATTTCTCCTTTTATAATTCGTAGAATGAAACAGGATGTTGCGAAAGAACTTCCTCCCAAAATTGAGGCAGAGGTACCATGTATTCTTAATCAAGAGCAGAAAAAAACATACAAAATACTTGTTGAGCAGGGAATCTTAGACCATGGAGGAAACCTGAATGAAGCGGTCAGGAATTCACCGACTCATGTGTTTTCTTTGCTCACCCGGCTTAGACAAACATGTTGTGACTTACGACTTTTACCCAATCATAAAGAAATTATAGAAAATGGGGCGAAAGGGACTTTGCTAATTCAAAAGCTTAGTGACCTGTCAAAGAATGGTTCCAAAGCTATCGTCTTCAGTCAATTCACATCTTTTTTATCGATCCTCGAAAAATCTATAAAAACGGAAGTTCCCGATATAGAGATACACAAGCTCACAGGAGCAACCAGAGATAGAACTAAACCGGTGAAAACATTTCAGGAAACTGAGAAACCTGCGGTCATGTTGGCATCGTTGAAGGCTGCCGGACTGGGAGTCACCCTAACTGCAGCTGATTATGTTTTCTTAATGGATCCTTGGTGGAATCCAGCAATAGAAGAACAAGCGATTGATCGTGCCCACCGAATTGGACGATCCAAACCAATATTCATCTATAGATTTATTGCACAAGGAACAATTGAGGAACGAGTCAGAGAACTACAACAAGAGAAAAAAGAAACCTTTGAACAAATTATCGGAGACCTTGAAAAACCTACCCACTTGCTTAATCATTTCTCTAGTTTGGAAGATTTGATTAAGCTTGAAGAAACTTAACAGTCTTTAAAGTCCTTACCTTCAGTCATTTCCAAGTTTCTTTTACGGAACCTGCGAATAAAATTACATCCAGGAAGTAAGAGCAAACCGGTAACCATAAAATAAGTGGAAGGCTCAGGAACTGCAGAGTACTGTAGGTAGAAACTCTTATCCGAAGTATTATAGTAGACACTCCAATCTCCATAATAAAAATTATTTACTGCTGCCCAGTTGTCGCTGTTTATATTAAATCCACTAACTTCCCTCGATGAACCTGGGGCAGCATTCCACCCTGCACCAGTTCCAGTATGTTGCATAAACTTAAAGCCAGATGCACCAGTTTTTGTGGTGCCTAGACCATAATCCCCGCTCACCCCACCAGCACTGCCATTCGCCGCAAGACTGTAGATATTAATATCAAAAGAATCGGATTCACTAAAATCAAGAGTATCAAACTTCAGAACATCCCAATCTGCACCATCACCGTTATCTCCAGCAAAATCTCTAATTTCCCAATCGAAAACCCCACCATTTTTCAGACCAATCTTGTCGATTTGGATTGTACCAATACTCAAATTCAAATTATCCGCCCCGGCATTATTGTGATTTCCAGCAACTACCTGATAATCTGAAGTACCGTTACTCATCGATGATGCGAGTGCAATACCGGGACTCAAGACATCAATCTGCCCCGTTCCTGACCCTATGTCAATCTGCGTCCCTGATCCATTGTCAATGATTCCAGCCGCACCGATGATCCCACCTCCAATAACGCTCTTTTTATCAGTATTGTTAGATGACTGCTCACCACGAATTACATTAGTAACTGTTTTTCCAGCACCAATAGAGAGTTTTCCATGCTCTATGGTTGTTGTTCCTGTACCAAGAGCACTATTATCACCAGCAACTAAAATACCGCCATCTTTGGTACCCCCACCATCTGCGATGATAATACCACCCGCAAAATCAGATGATGAAGCCCCATTTAAGGTCAGCTTTCCGCTTCCTGTTTTTCGTAAAATAAAATTTGCACTCGCATCTTCTGTAATTGCTCCGGTTATAATTTGATGTGCGTCAAAATTAGTGCCACCTCCCACGTCAATGGTAACTCCGCTATTATTTCCTGCTAAATTTATTCCCCCACCGAATGTCTTTGCTGGGGTAGTGTTAGCAAATCCAAGTTCAACAATTTTCCCAGTCGCACCTAATCCAGAACTATCGAGTTTGAGAGTGGTTCCACTTTCGCCGACCAAATATTCTGCTTTTTGCGATTTACCGCTCGCTGGCGTCAAGGAAAGTGTCCCCTCGTCTACATTGATGAATCCAGAAGATGCTCCGTCTGATGCGGCATCAGCAAGATTTACATTACCAGTAAGAGTTTGCGTACCAGATCCAGTTTTCATCAGAGATAAGTCAGTACTACTACCCGAACCACTTGCTGCATGTATACCGCCTGCATATGTAAAAGAACTACTTGATGCAGCAGCGTGAATAGTGAGTTGATGCTCCTCAGTTGTACCTGAACCACCATCAATGTAATTAGATGCACTGGTACCGGTGAGTCCACTAACTACCATACTTCCCTTCCCTCCGGAATCACTCAAGTCGAGATTATTAGAGTTAAGATAAGTGCTTGATAAATAGGTTAAAGTTGTAACAAAATCGTCTGAAGTGGGATCAGTCGCGGTGCCTGGGATTGCCGTGCTACTAACAGCGGTATCGCTTGTGGTTTTCTTTGCATAAAGACTTGTTGCACCGTTATTTGTACCATAATTAGTATTATCAAATTCGAAGCGAAGATTTGGATCAAGATTATCACTGTTAGCAGTATCTGTATGCAGATACATTTGCGTGGTACTTCCTCCACTTGGCCATGTCCAGTTAGAGTTCATTACTGTATTGTAACTGGTTACAGCCTCAGTTTGCGAGGTTGAATCATAAAACCTCATACCAAGCGGAGTGCTTGATGAAGAAAGTAAAGCAAGAGCAGTCGTTAAATTGGCAGGGGTATCGTCACCTGTCTGAATTTGATAAGCTGATTCAGCCGCTTGGTTTGACACAGCATTTGCATTCCAACTCCCATCATTAACAAACTGTGTTTGGAATGCTACTTGACCCGCCGCAACAGTTTCGTAAGCGGGAGATCCATCTCCCCAATCTTGCCCGATGTAAGTTTGGGAAGTAATTGGAACCCACGAACCGCTGAATAATGTAGTTGATGCAGTATCTGCACCAGAACCAGATCCACCCAATGCATTATCATCACCTAGATCAGCAAAGAAACCAAGTTCGATAAGGTCACCTTTACTCCAAGAACTATCGGGACCTCCAGTAGTGTTAACCAATGCACTGCCCGCGAAGTCTTTGAGAGTTTGAATAGGGCTTGGATTGTTGGACCAAGGGCTATCCCCTAAGTCATCAAACAAAGGAGAATCATCTCCAGCATAGGTTCCCCAATGAACTTCGAAATTAGCTGCTTCTAAATGTAACGAAAAAACAAAAGCTAAAATGAAAATATTCCTCGAAATCATGGTAATTCTTAAATGTCAGCTAAAATTCAAACTTAGTCAACTTATAATCAATTTGATTGCGGGCTTAAAGCTTAGTAAAAAATGATCCTAATTGGCTTAAAAAAATTCTATTATTTCTTGCTAATCACTAAGATATTGAAGTAATCTAATGTTATCTGCCCAAAAGAGTTAAAGCCCGGTGCGAATCACGACGAGCGGGGACAATTAGTCCGCTCAACCCTTTCCTTTGTGCTCAAATTTTTGCAACTTGCTTTGATACCCTTTGACAGAACAAAATTCTGTTCATCGAAAATCATCCACTTCATCCTCGGAATCATTGGTTTTCAACTGGGAATAATAGCATTCAATGCAAACGCTGCAGTTCGGCAAATTGTAATCCATTGCTCTACGCAGACGACTAATAACAACCCAAACATTCTTTTTGACTCGAATAACAATCCATTAAGCTCGGGAGTTGCTCGAAATGGGGACGGTTATCTCGTAACTCTTGGATATTACAACCAAGCAACTTCTGATTCTCCATCAAACCATTTCAATGGAGACTGGGTCCCCCTTACGGAAGGCACCCGCATTGGAGACTCCAGTACAGGGTACGGATTCAATGATGGAATGTTTTCCTTTACATCCACATTTACCGAAGGAAGTGATATCGTGAATATCTTTCCCTTTGAACCTGCGTTTTTCCAACTCACCTCTCCTCATGCTATCTCGAGTTCCCTTCCTGCACCCGGGACTCCGCTTTGCATCAAATTTTATGATAGTGCAGAACTTTCTGCATCCACAAAGTATAATGCGGTTACCGGCACAGATTGGCTTTGGCCATCCTTTTCCTCAGGAATACCGGTTAACTATTATTTTAAAATTTCAAATGGAATCCCACCCCCCAACTCAAAATGGAAATATGGTAAAACTCTTAAATACAATGCTCCGACTTTTCAAACTACAGAACTGATTGATTTCGTACCTGATCTGTATAATCTTATCATTTCTCACAACGCGGGTGGCACAGTCAATGATGTTAACGCAAGTTATCCTGACGAGTCCTCTGTTGAATTAATCGCAACCCCTGATCCCCATATGGAATTCGTGGGATGGATAGGAGATGGAGTGAGTGATCCGCTTTTCCCATCCACAGTGGTATTTATGACTGAGGATAGAAATGTAACAGCCGTATTTCAGCCAAAATTATATGAGCTAAAAATTGTGTCTTCGGGTGTTGGTAACCTTATTGGTTCCGGAGAGTATTCATTTGGAGAGCAAGTCAATATAACTGCAACTCCTTCGCTTGGATTCGAATTTTCCTACTGGGAAGGTTTTGGTATTGATAATAACCTGACCGCGACCACTTCGATTCAAATATCACAGGACCAGCAAATAAAAGCGGTCTTTATGCCCAAACAGCAGGTTTTTACTGCTTTATCGGAGAATGCTAGTTTTGGTACAGTTCAAATCATTCAATCAGGGCCCTATAGAAATGGGACCATCTATGATATTTTCGCTCAGCCTAATCTTGGTTATACCTTCTCCCATTGGTCTAGTACAAACAATGCACTCTACATGCTTGACTCCAACATGTCGGCAAGTACCAAAGTCAATTTATCTGATGACGCTCTTCTCTTCGCTCACTTCACAGAGACTAAACATAAATTAGAAATCTTACTTGGGGCAGGAGGAGAGAGTGTATCTCCAGCAACCTCAAATTACGGAATTCACGAGATTGTGGCGATCAATGCGACCCCTTTAACTGGTTACGAATTCACCAAGTGGCATGACCCCGCTGGAATTGTGGTAGACCCGTATGTAAGTTCTACGGATGTAAATATGAGTCTTACCACTGGGGATCATAGTATTCTCGCAAACTTCACTAGGAAATTTTATGATATAAATATTACTGAAGGTACTGGAGGAAATGTGATTTTGGATACTCCTAATGGACCATGGAATCATTTTGGAACATACACAATTACAGCGTTGCCTCATCCAGGTTACAAATTCGTATCTTGGAATGGAAATCAAATTTCCATCGAATCTCTGGTTCAAGGAAATCAGCAACCAAGCAATCAAATCTCACTGACAAGCAATGTTTCATTGCATGCTCACTTCACTCCTGAGGAATACTTTATTTCTGTTTCTAGCGGTAATGGAGGAACCGCTTCAGGAGGAGGGCAATATTCGATTGAAAATCAACCAGAACTTTCGGCAACTCATTCACCCGGATGGGAATTCTCTCATTGGGACGGGAATGAAAGTTATCTAGTCTATCTATCATCGGTCTCATCTCCCAAAGTGTTAGTTAATTTAACAGAAGCCCCGCCATCGATGACATTCGAAGCAGTCTTTAAACGACCAAGTTTTGTATTGAGTCTACAAGCTTCCGAGGGTGGTACCGTTAATGGTCAGAATAATTTTGAAATGGATGTGGAAAGTGGGTCGGAAGTCACCCTTTCTGCTCAACCAAATATCGGTTGGAGTTTTGATCGGTGGTTTGGAACTGAAGAAGATTCAATTAAAAATCCCGATGTTTCAATATTGATTACTTCAGATACTTCCATCGAGTCCATTTTTAAAAAGAAATCCTACAACTTAGGATTAACGCAAACTACTGATGGAGAAAGTAGCGGTGCCGGCTTTTATGAATTCGCTGACAGTGTTGAAATAATAGCAGTTCCCAAAGATGGATTTGTCTTTGAAAAATGGATAGGTGACATTGAGTATATTGACTCCAATTTAAATGCCAAAACTTATGTAAAGATTCCAGATTCGAACATAACCCTCACTCCAGTTTTTTCAATTATCCCTATTAACATTACTGTTAATGTATCAGGAACAGGTCATGTTAGCGGAGCAGGTGCAAAAGATCCTCGTGAACCTTTTGCCCTTGCTGCAATCGGCGGAGCCCCCAGTAATAGCAGCCCCCGCGGTCATGATTTACTCAAATGGTCTTGGAGTGATGATCAAGGAACCCTTTTAACCAGTACTGACAACCCCCTTACGCTCTCCTCGACAACTGACTTGGTATTAAATGCAGAGTTTTATGCAATCCCACCTGATGAAGTAGATGTAAAAATAATCTCATCCCCCTCAAGTGGAGGTATTATTTTCGATGATCCAAACCAAAGGGTATGGAATATTGATACGGATAAAATTGATAGGAATGTCTCCGTAATTTCCCAAACCGGATATTTTTTCAAAGGGTGGACTATTACTCCTTCCGCTAATTTAAGTCCAAACTGGAGATCTCCTAACATCTCAACGGACCCAATAGCCAACTCAAACTTGACGGCACATCTCCAAAGGTTAACTCACAAATTTAAGGTAGTATACGATCAAACCCGAGGATCTGTTTCATCTCACGATTCAAAATATTTCCACACAGAAAAATTAAATATTACAGCTATTCCAAATGTGCATTATGAATTTGATAAGTGGAATTTAGAAAAAGATAACGAATATGAAATTACCGTAGGTGTATCTACTATTAACCCTCAGGCAAAATCATTATTCATTGATGGACTTGAAGGTCTCCGGATTTCATTGGTCAGAGGATTCACTTATCAATTCGATGTCAACCTCGATAGCAATGAGAAGTTTTACATTTCAGAAAGGCTATTTGAGCAGACTCCCTTCTCGCATGAATATTTGTCTGGCATAACAAATTCAAGAGTGGAACAGGGAATATTACAATTTACCGTATCAACTAGTAGTCCAGATCGATTATATTATCATTCTTCAAACGCTCAGTCACATGGAGGTGTTATCGATATTGTAGACCTACCTATAGATGATGTAATTGCTTTTCCTAGTGAATCAAGCATCACACCAACATTTACAACTGACCTTAAATTAAAAGCTTCTTTCAAACCTAAAGAATACAGTATAAATGTCACCGCAAGTTCTGGGGGTTCAGTGGAGTCAATATCTGATACTTTCAATCATAATGAGAAGGTTTCTTTGATTGCCACTGCCAATGAACATTTCGATTTCGTCCGATGGGAAGGGAGTCTTCACATCGAAAACCCTAATGCACCATCAACTAGGCTATCGGTCCATGAAGCAACAAACATTAAAGCGTTCTTCACTGCTAAACTTTATCCACTCAGTATTTCTTCTGAACCAAAAAATACCGCCTCCTTCACGACAACAAATAATTTACTAGCATTTCCCTTCGGTACAGTCGTAGAGGTCGAAGCTTTTCCATTATCGGGTTATAAATTCAAGAGATGGGAAGGAAATGTCTTAGAGACAAGTAAGTCCTCGACTAAAATTACCATCTCAGAATCTAATCAAATAATTGCTGAAATTGCAACCGAACCGCTATCCATCGAAGTAGTTGCAGAGACTCTAAACTACAAAGGGGAAGGGAATGCGAGCATGACGGGCGGTGTTTTTTCTGGTGCAAGCATCGTTCAAAGCAATGAGAAGGAAACTTATGTAGCAATTCCAAATGAAGGGTTTGAATTCATAGGGTGGTTTGATGGTTTAGGAAATGCATTATCAAACCAACCAAAGTCTGAATTAATCTTCACAAAGAACAGTACGCTATATGCAAAGTTCAAAGAAAAATCTTATCGTCTAGATATAATGGTTAGCCCACAATACTTAGGCACATTGTATTGGGAAGACCTTATTTCTTTGGATGACCTAAGCTATACCCTTCCTCATGACTATCTTGTACAGTTGAAAGCTGAGCCTTTAGAGAATAATCTGTTTCAGAGTTGGGAGTTGTTCACTAGTGCTGACCCTGAAATGAATGCAAATGAAATTTCATTTAAAATTAAAGAAAATACTTTTCTTACCGCAAATTTCTCGCCTCCTCTTTCTCCCTCACTCTCTATAGATGTGATTCCTGCAGGAGCAGGCATAGTTGTTGGTAACGGAGCCAAGAGTCAATCTGGTAAGCATTACATTTTCGCGACATCCAACCCTGGATATTCCTTCAAGAAGTGGGAGGGACCAGGAATAAGCGACACGCTCTCCTCTGATACGACAATTGATTTTGATAAAAATACGACTATCCGTGCAGTTTTTGATCGTACAAGTGAGCCCCCTTCAACAGATGGAAATAATGATACTGAATTTGTACTTGAGGTTACCCCTTCCAATAAGAATCATGGAAACACTAACCCTATTGGGAAAAATATTTACGCAAAGGGATTAATTCCAATACTAGCAAAACCAAAATTAGGATATGTATTTTCTCATTGGAATGGTGAAGGCGTTACTGATAAATACGCGGAATCAACATCTGTCCAATTAGACAAAAATATTTTATTAGCGGCTATTTTTGAGCCAACGAGTAATCAGCAGAAATATGTAAAGGTTGAAAAATCCATCCTTACATTCGATTATTTAGGTGAAAAGGAATTGAAAACGGAAACAGGGGGTTCCATTATAGGAGGGACATCATTTGCTGTAGGGTATGAACCTACTTTCAAAATTTACACCAAGGAAGGCTATGAATTCTTGAGATGGGAAAATTCAATTCGACAGCCCCTCTCGACATCATCTGAAATAACATTTGATTCAGAGTATGACTTCTCACTTGTAGCCGTATTCAAGAAAAAATCATACTCTTTACAAGTATTATCACAACCGGATGGAAAAGGACTTATTAAATGGCACGGTGAAGGATCTTCTTCTTCGCACATTGATCTTCTTCCTCACGGGCAAACCCTTTCATTTTCCGCTTATGACCACCTAGATTATAAATTTCTTAATTGGACTACAACTGGTACCAATATTGATGACCCAAGTGAACCAAATCTTAATTTCGTGATAAAGTCAGATTTATACATAACTGCAAATTATTACCCGTTGGTAAAAGTTAAACTAACTATTGAATCCACCCCTGCTGCCGGGGGGTGGATTATTGGTGGTGGAGAATTCGCTTACAATTCAAATCATCTCCTTCACGCAAAACCAAATCCAGGGTACAAATTCCTACGATGGGAAGGTAATCAAATAAATGATAGAATTTCTGCTCAAACAAAAATAAATTTAGATCAAGACCTATCTGTGGCTGCAATTTTCGAACCTGATTTAACATACATAGGAAATGATCCAGAATATGATCCGGGACTTCATTCTTTACAGATTAAAACCAATAATGAAACCCAGGGAAAGACTAGCGGGTCCGGAGTTTATGGTACAGGATGGGTCGTTATCGAAGCGCTGCCAAAAACAAATTATGCGTTTTCGCACTGGGAGGGTAATAACATATTTGATAAAAAATCAGCGAGAACTGAAATCTTAGTTGATCACGACTCAACGGCTACTGCCTACTTCGAGGAAAAACTATTATTCTCAGACTCTTTGTCCAACTCTAGTGGTTGGAATGAAAGCTCGTGGTTTGGGGTTTATTGGAATAAGCACCCGGAGAAATGGGCATTCCATAACAGGTTGGGATGGGTGTATGCCCACGAAATTGGATTGTCATCTTACTGGGTATGGATGAGTCGGTTGGATGGTTGGTACTGGATAGAAAAAACTACCTTTCCGTACATGTATGACAGTAATACTAAAACTTGGGTCTACCTTTCCTACCAATCTGAAGGTAACGGAGTCATATTATTTAAATTCAGTGAAAACGCTTGGCGTAGAATTGAATAAGTGCAATAAATAATTACGATAGATTCAACTAAAATAGCCAGTTTATGTCCGCGATTTTAGTAAATGATCAAAGTTTTAAGTGTCGATCCAATTGCGATAAACTAATTATAAACCGATCGGAATTTTAAAGTGAAGTTCAGATCAATCTGTTAAAGATTAAAATCTTATATAGATCTGAAAGCTACGAAATTTTTGACTGGCAATAATAAAAATCACAAATAAAACTACAACTTAGTTAGCACAAAGCAAACTATGGGGGGCTTTTGAAAAAAAAAGGATCAGTAGAATGAATTCTACTCGAATGGATTCAAGCTTTCAATGTAAGCTTTAACCCCAGATGCAGAGTTTCTTTGGAGAATAATACCAGTCGTAGCTCCAAGTACCTCATTATCTCGGGTTGCACCATCAGATAGACGCCATCCACCACCCGATACTATTGCCTGAGGAGCAGCACTGTAAGAAGAACCATTTGAATCCACCGTAATCGAACCTGAGGTAGAAATTGTTCCGTTTGCATCCAAACCGGTACTGCCACCTAGGCAATAGAATACAGCGTTTGTATCATATCCAGTACCAACTTTACCTATTTTCCATGTGGGGGTCCCCAAGTTGCTATCAAACCTGATGTCCCTTTGTGCCGAGACGACAACTTCACCAGCACTGCTTGCTATAACCTCAAAGGACCCGTTCAAATTTGAATCAACGATAGAACCTGGATTCGTGGGTAGACTAGTGCTAGCATTTATCTCTTGAGTACCATCTTCACTAAGAAGGTAGCCTTGAAGATCTGAAAAAGTTATAGTGAATCCATTAAGATCAGCAATAGAGTTTGTTGTGCTGATTATACTATATGTTTTATCAGATGCATTGGTATCACCGGTTGCGTCACAACTTTGAATAGAAGTAACAGCACCACCGCCAATATAAAAGTCGTTCGCATTCATGGTAGTTGCATTATTATCAGATTCTAATGGTCTTCTAGTAGCTATTTCATGCATTGAAGTAACTGCTGTATTACCGTGGTTGTGATCATACCAAAATTGTTCCCAACCTGAGCCAGCTAAAAAGGTAACAAGATCACCGTTTTCATGGCTAGTTCCAGCTCTAAATAACGATGAATTACCGTCTTTGGGAGCAATCATTGTGGAAGGAATTAGCTCTGCTAGCATCATGTCGGCACCATAAGGGTTTTTGGCGAGGATCTGATTTCCAGATTGAGGTAAAAGCAGTTTTTTATCGTCTGTTTCAATTTCCCCTTCGAATTCAAAAGAAACTGCACCACTTGTACGTTTCGCAATGAGAAAAGCTTCATCAGGGTAAATAGCTATGTGGTTTTTCAAACCAGATCTTGTGCTATTTTTAGAATACCAACCTCTAGAATATCCACGGCTGGTCCTAGTGCTATTCATAAAAAAATAGGCAACATATCCACCAAACTGAGTGTCCCAAAGGTAAATCCAATCTGAAGCACTAGGGAGACCCGAAGTCCAATTTGGGGGGTATATATCGGAGTTGTAATCTACTCCGAATAAGGAACCTAATGTGGTAGCTGGGATTACTTCAATTTGAGTACCTGCAGGGAAATATGTCGAAATATTGCTAGACTCATTATTTGCCCTCCGAGACAAGTCAATATCTAGTCTTGTGCGATTATTATCTTCTATAAGAAACACTCTGCCTTTGTAGGGACTATCATTATCAGTAATTTTAACAAAATGTGATCCAGCGACTAATTTAACTTTCGGAGTGGATGTATACCCTTCACCTCGAGATACGACGCTCAAACCAGTCAATTTACCTGTACCATCGATAGTTGCGGTTACCTCTGCAGATACATTATAGTCAGCATCGTACAGAATAACCTCGGGTGGAAAACTTGCATTGAACCCCGGTTTGTTGGAATCAAAACCAACACTTCCACCTTCATCTAGCCAAACAACCGATGTGTTCGTATCAAGTATTCCTGAGGAGACACTTACATTTAAAACTGGAATTTGTACATTTGGCACAAAAGCACTATCTCCAGCAAATGGATAAAAAATATCACCACTTGAGTTTGTCTCCACATCGAAGATTAATCTTGCGTTGGTATTGTCGTAGCTTGCTACAGATCCAGCATAAACAGAGTCGCTTGAAAGAGGTGCGCTTGCTACAAAGTAAGTAGTGACATCTCCAGTTAGGTTCCCTTCTGCTACAGTGAAACTTGTAGTACCCACTAATGCTTTAAGATCAAGAGGTAAATAAATTGAACAAAAAAGGAGCAGGACATTTACAGCAATTCGAGGATACGGAAACAATCTCATAATAATTAAAATACGGTTTGTTGGGCTTTAGCAGGATTTAATATTATATTACATGACAAGATAAGTATTTTTCAAAGAAATTTTTCTTGTAATTAAGATAATATTAAAAGGGCTCCACAGGCAATAACACAAGTACCTATAATTCAGGGACTTAACGAAATGAAGATCTTATTAGAAATAGCGAAGAACATAAAAATAATATATTTGGAGTCCACCAAGCTAAATAACTCCACTTATAGGTTTCTAATAGATTGGCTGTTATTGTACCGATAGCATAGAAAGATACACATATAACAATTCCAAAAAACAAGTTAAGAACTCCTTCTTTTCTGCCTAATAAAGTTGATACAGGTAAAAGTAGAATCGTTATAAATAGAGGCGACATACCTACTGCTGTATTTTTGTGCAATATTGATTTAGAACGTCGAGATTCCTCCAAATTTTCTAGATCTGTTGCTTGATTAAGTAATTCAAAGAAGCTTAACCTCTTTAAATTCTTTTTTTTCCCTTCTGAAATTTCTAACTCCATTGGTTGTTTCCAATGAGAAATTTCAAGAAAAAGGTCAGATCCGCCCCGAAAAAAATCAGTTCCTTGATGAACGGGTTCTAAATCCACTTCATGTAAGTCAAGGCTGAGAAATCCTTTATCAAATGACTTAGTAACAAATGTTTTACCCGAATTGATAACCATCTGGATGCGATTTTCATTATCAAAAAGGGTAATTCTAAGATTTTGCCAAATCTGTTCTGAAAACTCCTTAACAGATAAGGTAACACGGTTGATCTCTCCGCTTTCATTACCTAGAAGTGATTTTAGGCTTCTCTTCAAATTGGAATCCTTACTTTGATCAATTGGAAATGAAATTTCCCCTTCTTCTACCAAGAGATAGGACAAATTTTCCCACAATATCTTTTCCCTCATCTCGTCGAACTTTGCTCGGCTAACGGGTCCCCATTCTAAAGTACAGTACAATCCCATAATCGAAAGGAGAAATGAAAAAATAAACACTGATCTCGCAACTGAAAAAGAACTAATACCAAGTGCTTTAATTGCTAAAAACTCTCGATTGGATGTCCAACTTCCAACCATAAATGCTAAAGCAATGGTAAAACCAAATGGTATCGCCATAGAAAGTGCATAAGGCACAAGTAGGAAACTAAGTTCAAGTACAACTGCTGAACTTTGATCCATTGCTTTGAAATATACATCTTCATAGCGCGTGAGGTTGCCATAAAGAAGTAAGATTGTGAGAACTGCTACTGCAAGAAAAGTGGCTTTAAATAACTCCCAAATTATATGTCTATTTAACATAATTTTGTACCCATCAAGAAAAAGTCTTTATTTCTACAGCTTATTCAGATCCTCAGGCACATCTATGCCAATGGTGCCCTGCTGAACGACAGATACTGCAATTGAATCACCCATTTCCAAAGCCCGTAGCTGTTCTAACTTTTCAAGTTTTTCAAGTTGGCCCTGAGGAGAACGGGCAAACTTCTCGAGAAAACTTGCTTGGTACCCATACAGACCTATGTGCTTGAGAGGTACAAAATCAGTTTTTGAAAAATCATCAAAAAGAGAAGAACCTCGATAAGCCGGTATGGGTAATCGAGAAAAAAACAAAGCAAAACCAGCTTGATCCAAGACTACTTTGACTTGGTTTTCATCATTAAAATCACTTGAATTTCTAAAAGGTGTGGCTAATGTGGCCATCGATGCATTGCCACGAGCTAATCCCTCTACCAATGATAAGATATGCTCTCTCTCGACTAACGGTTCGTCTGCCTGTACATTGAGAACGGCATCCTTACAAAGTTCTTGATTTGCTTGTGCAATTCGATCAGTCCCTGAAGGCAGGTCAGGATCTGTGCGTATAGTTTTAAAGCCTTTTTTCCTGAGAGTTTCCTCCAACTCAACTCCGTCCACAGCAAAAAAAGTTTCGAACTCACCAGCAACTTCCTGAAGTCTGTTTGCGGTATGAATAATAAGCGGTGATCCATTCACCTCCTGCAGTAACTTCCTAGGAAATCTCACGGAAGCTAATCGAGCGGGTACAATTATTGTTGGTAAATTTTGGGACATCTTAAAAACCCTCATCTTCTGTTATTTTCTTAGGTTGTCGCAAGCACAAGTTTTGATAACATGGTTATGCTATATGAATTCAACAAAAGTTTCTCACAATAATACTTTGAGCAATAAGGTTTCATTACCCGATAGTAGAGGACACTTTGGTCCATATGGTGGTTCATATGTGCCTGAAACTTTATTTCACCCACTCCAGGAACTAGAAAGTGCTTACTTTAAAGCAAAAGAGGATTCTACATTTACCTCTGAATTGAGTAGTCTACTGAAAGAATTCGCTGGACGACCTACGGAGCTTTACTACGCAGAACAATTGTCAGAGAAAATCGGAGGAGCCAGAATTTTCCTTAAAAGAGAAGACTTACTACATACTGGTGCCCACAAAATAAATAACGCTCTCGGGCAAGCACTGCTAGCCAAGCGGATGGGCAAAAAACGAATTATTGCCGAAACAGGAGCCGGACAGCACGGGATTGCCACAGCTTCAGTTTGTGCAAGGTTTGGTTTTAAATGTAAGATCTACATGGGTGCGGAAGACATGCGAAGACAGGCACTTAATGTTTTTAAGATGCGCCTCAGCGGAGCAGAAGTGCACGGAGTTGAAGCGGGAAGTAAAACTCTCAAAGAAGCGATCAACGAAGCAATGAGGGATTGGGTAACAAATGTTCGGAGCACTCATTACATACTAGGTTCAGCACTAGGAGCCCACCCCTACCCTATGATGGTTAGAGATTTTCATAAAATCATTGGAGAAGAAACTAAAAAACAATTTATCGAAAAAACAGGCAATCTACCTAATGAAATGATTGCTTGCGTGGGTGGAGGAAGCAACGCAATCGGATTTTTTCATGATTTCCTAGATGAAACTTCAGTTAAATTAATCGGAGTAGAAGCAGGCGGCCGTTCTTTAGAGGAAGGTGAACATGCAGCAAGGTTCGAAGGAGGAAAACTAGGAGTCCTACAAGGATGTAGAACTTGGATACTTCAAAATAAAGATGGGCAAATTAACCAAACGCACTCGGTTTCTGCAGGTTTAGATTATGCGGCAATAGGACCTGAGCATGCTTATTATCGTGATCAGGGTAGGATTGATTTTGCAAACGCCAGTGATGAAGATGCCATGGAGGCCTTCAAAACTTTATCCTCAGAAGAAGGAATCTTGCCCGCACTTGAAACTTCTCATGGACTTGCTCATGCATTCAAAAGGGCAGCTGAACTGTCAAAAGACAAAACTATCTGCGTCAATTTGAGTGGTCGAGGCGACAAAGACGCGATGGAGGCCGCTCGTATCATGGGAGTGGAGGGTTTACCCAAGATGACTTTTGCATGAGAAGCATGACAGGATATGGCAGGGCACAAACAGAGTTTGGGACCGACCTGATTACCTTAGAACTAACTTCAGTTAACAAAAAAAACCTCGAGGTTGTCTTTTCTGGTCCCAGAGAATGGCAATCCTTTGAGATTCAAGCATCGAAGGAAGTCACTCCGCTAGTTGGACGCGGAAGGATACGCATTTCTGTAACGGTAGAATCTTCTCCGAATGAACATCCTGCCCTTTTTAAAAAAGTTCAAATTGATGAGGACTTTAAACAACTCAAGGACCTAATGAAAAATTACGGACAGGAACTTGTAGCAAAACCTGAAATCTTTATAGAATTATTAAGACTCAGAAATACTAAGGACACTCAGACCGCAAATATTTCTGATGTTTCCGAAATTCTTGGAATTCTTCTACATCGATCTTTGAAAGGTTTTTTGAAAATGAAAGAAGTCGAGGGAGATATCCTTAAAAAAGATATGACTAAACGAGTCGCGGTTGTCTCTGATCTTACAGAAAAGATTCATGTCGAAAGCCAAGGGATGGCAAACGAATGGAAGAAAAAATTGCTTCTACGCCTTCAAAATTCAGGACTTGAGCTGGATGTTAATGATGAAAGAGTGCTGAAAGAAGTTTCTTTGTTTTCTGAAAAATCAGATATATCAGAAGAAATAACAAGATTAGAGAGCCATATTCTACAATTACAGGCGACCTTCAGCCAAATAGGGAATATTGGGAGAAAGATTGAGTTTTTACTTCAAGAAGTAGGCAGAGAACTTAACACAATTTGTTCCAAGTCCACCAAAATTGAATGCACTCAACTTGCTTTAGATGCTCGTTGTGAACTGGAGAAGCTTAGGGAACAAGTACTAAATATTGAATAACGACCGGCTTAGTCTCATCCTAGGATTCATGAGAACTAGAAAACTCATTATCTAGTTTTTCTTTACGGGCATCTAGGATTGTCCAAATAAAATAGAAAGTAGCTCCTAAAAAAATTCCTGAATCAGCAATATTAAAAATTGGGTAATCATAGCCTACTATCGGAAAATATATATCGATAAAATCGACAACCTCAGCTGGCTCCCTAAATAAACGATCAGTAAGGTTACCTGCAATGCCACCGCAAATAGCACCGAAAATGAGTTGCTGTGGCATAGATGAAAGCTCTAGTTGCTTTCGATAAATAAAAATTGCTAGTAGGGCAATCCCAGCAAGGGCAGTTAAAAACTCTGGGTAATCTGAAAGCATACTCCAAGCAGCTCCTGGGTTCGTTATGTAAGTAATTTCGAAAAAGGATTCTCTGCCTGAAATACCATCAATAATCGTAATTGGACTATCTCGTAGTTCATCTGAAATGCTTACTACCCATGCTTTGGTAAGAAGGTCTAAACCAAAGACAATGGTTAAAACCCACCAAAATTTCCTGTACTTAGACACGATTGAGCAAATGAGCTTTTAGCTTAATCCTCAACGCCAAGGGTCGAGTCTGCAATAGTAGCAAAAGCACCCACGCTAATGCCACCTTCTCGTATTTTTCTTTTTTCAAAAAGATCCTGCCCCTCTAGCGAAAACCGAGTAAAGGGAACAGCTTTCAATCTATTTTTCTTAATTGGTTTGTTGGTTTCTTGGCAGACTCCGAAAGTTCCATCAAAAATACGGTCAATTGCATCTTCGATTTCATTAAGAGCTTCTTGCTCATTAGCCACCATTGATAAGGCCACATCTCGATCAAAAGTCTCAGTTCCAGCATCACTTGAATTCAATGAAAGTTCTCCCGATGACTCTCTCGCAGAAGCTCCAATGGTTTCACTAGATCTTTCTCCTAAGGCACCCTTTAGCGAGGCCCTCATATTCATAAGTTGGTCATAATATTCCTGCCATTGACTAGGAACCTTATTAGGGTCGCGTATTGGTTTAGAAGGAACAGCTGAAACTCCTGTACCGAAGCCTAAAATATCATCGATTGATGCTGTGGTTATTTTTTTAACTTTTGGTGAAGATTTGGATGCAGAGACTTTTTTTACTTTCTCCGTTTTAACATTCTCTTTGTTTTCATTCTTTGAAACTTTACTCTTTGCACTCAAGATAGTACGCACATCATCTAGGGTGAAGGCCTTACTTTCTTTTTTAGCAGTTTCATCAGTTGTGACTTTCTGAGCACTCTTCGATATAATCTCTCTAACTTTGCTATTAACTTCTACCTCTTTTACCTTCGGTTTCGTTTTTTTAGACTTTGCTTTACTCTCCGTACCTGCTTTTTTCTTCAGTTTTGTAGTTGCCCGTTTCACTTTCTTTTTCCCTTCACTATTATCGGGGTTCACAGATTTTGATTTCGTAGAGTTTTTTCTTTTCGTAGTCATAGGATTATTAAGTTTTAAAGATTAAGCTTGGAAAGCACCTTGGCACATCTCGGAGAAACATCTCCCCAGTCACCCGCCTCGACTAGTTCAGGGACCCATCTCCAACTCCGGGGGCAACGAACCCCAGGTGCATGATGAGCGGTAACTTTTAATTCGGTTTCTGAAGATACTGGATCAAGAATGACAGATGATACAATGAACAATTCAGGTAAATTCGATAGGCGTCTTTTCAATACCTTTGCTATTTCACTTTCGGCAGAAAAAGTTAGAACAATTTCTGCTTCTAAGGATTGACCAATTAATTTTGATGAACGCAGATTCTCTAACGCTTCATTAATTTTAGATTCTTTTAAATCCAAAAGAATTTGTGCATCCTCAACAGATTCACTACTAGCAAAGGAATTGTCCGCTTTAGGCCAATCTTGGAGTAACAAGAAATCAGAGCTCAACTTTTTTCCAGTTTTATGAAAAGACCAAGCCTCATCGGCAGTAAATGAAAGAATCGGTCCTATCAAACGAACAAACGTTTCAAAGATTTGATAAATTGCAGTTTGCGTTGACCTACGGTATGAGTCGTCAGTGTGGAGTGTGTATAACCTATCTTTAATTATATCATGATAAGTAGATGATAAGACTCCAGAGCAAAACCTATTAATTAACTGAACTACCCTATGCAATTCATAGGTATTCATTGCATCAGTTATATCCGCTGTCAGTTCTGCAGTCTTAGATAATGCCCAGCAATCAATCATATCCAATTTATCTAAGGAAACTGAATGCTCTTCCCATAAGAAACCATCAAGGTTACCTAGTTGAAATCGAATTGTATTACGAAGCGTACGGTACGAACGCACTACTTGATCAAGAATTTCATCTGATAAAGGAATATCTCTACGGAAATCTTCCGAACAAACCCATAATCGCAAAACATCGGCACCATATTTTGTTACATATGAGTCTGCAGTCTGTGGTTTCCCATCGCTTTTCGAAATCTTTCTCCCTTCACCATCAACGACAAAACCATGGGTAAGAATTCTCCTGTAAGGTGCACTATCGAAAGATGTCATACTAGTCCAAAGTGAGCTCTGAAACCATCCTCTATGCTGATCGCTACCTTCAAGGTATAGATCCGCTGGCCAAGATAAATCTTTTTCATTTCTCAAAACTGACCGGTGACTGCAACCAGAGTCTATCCAAACATCGAGCGTATCAGTACCTTTGCTCAAAACCTTCCCCTTCCATTGCTCATCAAGCTCATAACCTTCAAGCAAAGAATTCTCATCGGAAGAGAACCAAATGTCAGATCCTTTTTCTTCAACACGATTCGCTAAAAAACGAATAAGGTCTGCATCAAGCAAAGGGTTTCCATCTTCATCAAAAAATACCGGGATAGGAACTCCCCATGACCTTTGTCTAGAGATACACCAATCTGGACGAGACTCTAAAAAACCTTTAATTCGATTGGCTCCCCAATCAGGAGTAAAATTAACATCACCAAGCTTATCGATACACTTTTCCCTAAGTCCATCTTTATCCAGAGAAACAAACCATTGATCCATAGCTCTGAATACAACCGGTGTTTTACTACGCCAACAATGAGGGTATTGATGATGATGTTTTTTTTGTGCAAGTAAAAGGTTCTTTTTTTCTAAGATTTCAATCACTTTATGATTGGCGGCACATCCGTTGGATTTCTCTAAAACTGATAGACCGATAAGCTCATCAGGCATATAATCATCCGCTGAGTAGCATCCATAATCATCAAGTGGACAATAGATCTCTAAATCATGCTCAAGTCCGGTAAGATAATCGTCTAAACCATGACCTGGAGCAATATGAACGCTACCAGTACCTGAATCCATCGTGACATATTCAGCCGCAACAACTGGACTAGACCTTTCAATAAAAGGATGCCTGCAATTCTTACCAACAAGAGAATCTCCAGTCTGAGTGTCTATTATATCGAAACTCTCAAAGTCACAAATTTTGGCAAAGTCTTCAACTAAAGACTGCCCGATCCAATAATGGCCTTTATCAACTCGTACTTTACAGTATTTCTCTCGAGGGTGCACTGCCACCGCCATGTTAGCGGGAAGTGTCCAGGGTGTAGTTGTCCAAACAACCATTGAGCATCGCTCCTCGCCATCAATTTCAAAAGGTACATAAATAGAAGGACTGACATGATCTTTATATTCGATTTCAGCCTCGGCAAGAGCGGTCGAGCACGGAATAGACCAATAAATTGGTTTTTTACTTCTGTATATTAATCCTTTTTCAACAAAATCAGCAAAAGTCCTAAGAATCTCTGCTTCGTATCTTGGATTCATTGTTCGGTATTCTTTTTCCCAATCCGCTAATACGCCGAGGCGCTTGAACTGTGACCTCTGAGTTTCAATATAATTTTGAGAAAACTCAGCACAAGATTTTCTCAAACTTACATTATCGTAATCAATTTTCTTATTTCGTAAGGTTTTCGTGACCTTAAATTCAATAGGTAACCCGTGGCAATCCCACCCCGGTATGTAGGGAGTTTTGAAACCTTGTGCACCCTTAAACCGTAAAATTGTATCTTTGAGAATTTTATTAAGAGCAGTACCGACATGGACATCCCCATTCGTAAACGGAGGTCCATCATGCAAGACAAACGATTCTGCAGTTTTGTTTTTTTTCTGTACTTCTTGATACAGACCTGACTGTTCCCAATGCTCTATTCTTTGCGGCTCATTTTCTACAGCATTAGCCCTCATAGGAAAATCAGTATGAGGTAAATTAAGGGTGTCCTTAAGCTTCTTAGCTTGATTCATAAAAAAACAACTATGATAATATCAAAATGTGGGTAAGATGTGGGAATAATCCACTAAGTCAAGGATGGATTATTTAAAGTCGATTGACCTTGCCAACAGGAAACTCGAATAATAGCAAGCTTCTCAACATATATGATTAATATATTAAACAATTTTGGTTCAAATTTAAAAGAATTTTCTTTTACAGGATACATAATCCTTCTAACAGTTTCCGTAATTATAGGTCTTTTTTTGTTAACAAAAGGAGGGGATTTCCTGTCGGATTATTGTTCAATTTTTGCTGAAAAGCTAGGGATTCCGAGTATAATTGTTGGTCTCACTATTGTATCTATTGCAACATCTGCTCCTGAACTTTTTACTTCGATTTCAGCTATTAGTTCCAATGCAGGTGGATTAGTCATTGGTAATATTACAGGTTCAAACATAGCAAATATTGGATTGATCCTAGGTATCTCATTATTAATTAAACCAATAAGTACTCATGGGGCGGTAAAACCTATTCAGCTTATTTTGCTACTATCAGCAACTTTTGGGTTCAGCTTTTCTATTATCTTCAACGGCAAAAATGAACTCGGACTAGCACTTGGAATTGTTTTGATTGTTTTCATCCTAAGCTACCTTGCAGGACTTAGCATTAGTGCCTTGAAAAACCGGGATGGAGTCAATATGAGCAATCAGGACTCAAGTGTGCATTCGCTGCTATTTGTCACATCAATGATTGGCTTTGGGGGTGTAATGCTTTGGGTCGGATCGGAAACTTTAGTTTACGGTTCTAAGAATTTTGCCGAGATGGCAGGGATACCTGACGAACTTATAGGCTTCACCCTTATTGCTATTGGTACAAGTTTACCTGAACTTGCTGCATCAATTTCACTAATAAAGAAAAATGAGACATCTATGCTATTAGGCAATATTATAGGTTCAAATCTGTTTAATATAGGACTTGTTGGCGGAGTAGCAGGCATAATTGGACCAGTTTTCTCAGTAACTACATTCCCTTGGATGAGTCACGCGTCTATGATCTTATTTACAACCATACTAGCAATGTGGTTGATTGGAAAGAAGCTAACAAGCAAGCACGGAATTGCACTACTCGCTCTATATGTTCTAGCAACAGCTACAACATGGATTATGAACTCTTAATTTAAGAGTATTAACTTCCCTCACCGACTTGAAATCTCAAGAAGGTACCAACGGTAACATTGCATCCTATCTCATTGGAAACATTAGCAAGCAACTCACGTATTGAAGAGTCAGGATTTTTAACAAACGGTTGTTCTAACAAACAGGAAGTTGAAAAGTACTTTTCAAGCTTTCCAGCTACAATTTTTTCAACGGCTTGCGGTGGTTTACCTTCTGCTTGGGCAAGGGCAATATCTTTCTCCTTAGCAACTAAATCCGCAGGGACATCGTCACGAGAAACACAAACTGGTGAAGTAGCCGCGATGTGCATGCAAATATCTTTAGCTACTGTTATTAGTTTTTCATTGGAACTAAGATCTGCATCGTCGGATGAAGTCAAAGAAATCATTACGGCAACTTTTGCACCGGTGTGAACATAGCTTTCGACTATCCCATTCGTATCGATAGCCACTGATTGCGATCTGTTAATTTTTATATTCTCACCAATTTTACCAACTTGTTCAGCACGCTTGTTTTCAAGGTCAGCATTCGGGTTATCGAGCAAAGTTTGCCCAACTTCTTTGGCAAAAAGCACAAAATCTTCGTTTTTGGCAACAAAGTCAGTTTCACAATTTATTTCTACCAAAACTCCTTTCCTACGATCTTCTGCAACCGCATCAGCAATTATACCTTCACCTGCTTCACGACCAGCTTTCTTAGCAGCTGAAGCAACACCTTTCTTACGCAAAATTGAAACCGCTTCTTCCAAATCTCCGTTGGTTTCAGCTAGTGCACGCTTACAATCTATGAGACCTGCTCCGGTTTTTTCCCGCAAGTCCATGACCAATTCTTTTGTGATATTTGACATCTTTTTTTGACTATAAATGTTTACTTTTCTTCTTTTTGTGTTGCTTCAGGATTCTCTGATTTTGCAACATCCTCTGAATTTTTAGCAGCTGATTCTACGGCAACTACCTTGGTTTCTTCTTTGACTTCTACGGTTTCTTTTTTCTCATCAAAGTCGTTTTCGTCATAACCTTCTGGAAGTGTAACTTCAGGTTCATCTTCTTGATCAACAAAATCTGGTTCCTGTGTGATCGGAGTGATATCCTTTCTTTTTGTTGGTGCTTCTACACGCTTGGATGCACCTGACTGAATAGCGTCCAGAATAACATCAACAATGATGCTAATTGATTTAGTGGAGTCATCGTTCCCTGGGATTGGATGTGATAAAATACTTGGATCAGAATTACTATCAACAAGGGCAATTACAGGGATTTTCAATCTGTTTGCTTCTGCAACTGCAATGGCTTCGTTGTGCGAATCGATAACAAAAAGAGCACCAGGAATTCCTTTAAGATTAAGAAGGCCCTCGAAATTCCGCTGCATACGAGACATTTGCCTTTTAATAGCAGCGATTTCCTTACCGTGCATTTTATCAAGACTTCCGTCTTCCTCCATACGAAGAAAACCTTTATATTTAGTAAGGCTTGTCGATACGGTTTGAAAATTTGTGAGGGTACCTCCCAACCAACGATTAACGCAAAAAGGCATGTTGGTTGCTGCGGCAAGCTGACGGATAGGTTCTTCGGCTTGTCTCTTTGTACCGACTAGCAAAATCTGCTTACCTTGGGAAATAATTTCTTCAATAGCCTTGGACGCGTTTTCTAGGAGATCATAAGTCTTTTCTAGGTCGATAATAGAAATACCATGACGGTTATCGAAAACATAAGGTTTTGACTTGGGATTCCATCTGCGCAACTGGTGACCAAAATGCACACCTGCATCGAGAAGATCTTTTACTGTAATGTTCATAATGATTTTTAAAGCCCGAGCCGAACTAGCAAGGGAGAAATAATTTTCTTTTGGATAGGGTTTGGGTGATAATTGGGAGCAGGGGCAGGATTTGAACCTGCGACCTTCAGGTTATGAGCCTGACGAGCTACCAGACTGCTCCACCCTGCTACAGAAGATTCCACATCATTCACAGTTTAGAGCATAAAGCAATATCAAATATGCTTGGTTTACTTCATTCATTGCAAATAAATATATTTCATGAATTATTGAGTACATGGCTACTCTGATTGATATAGTAAAATTTTGTAACGAACGTGTGCGTACCAAAGAAATCAAAGATTTTCCAGGATCGTTTAACGGATTACAGCTCGAGAATAATGGACAGGTAGCAAAAGTTGGAGCTTCGGTAGACGCCGGGTTGGTTCCCTTTCTGAAAGCATCCGAAAATGGAGTAGATTTTCTTATTGTACACCACGGACTATTTTGGACTCCCCTCACTCCACTGACTGGTGCAAATTACAAGAAAGTACATACTTGCATGAAGAATAATCTTGCAGTTTATGGATCTCATTTGCCTTTGGATTGCCATGCAGATATCGGAAACAATGCTATACTAGCAAAACAACTTGGTCTTAAAAAGTGTGGAACATTTTTAAAATATGAAGGCTCGGATATCGGGCTGATGACTGAATGTCATTTTTCAAGGGATATATTAAGACAAAAATTAGAGTCACACTTTCCATCGGGGATCAAATCCATAGAATTTGGATCAGTAAAACCTACAAAAATTGCAATTCTGACTGGTTCTGGACAAAGTGCCGTTGATCAAATCATGGAGGCTGGTTCGGATACATTAATTACTGGTGAATTGAAACAACAACACTACAACCTAGCCCAGGAATTGAAACTTAACCTCTATACATGTGGTCACTATGCAACAGAAACCTTTGGAGTAGATGCACTTGCCAAAGAAGTTGCTTCGACGTTTGGCATACCATATGTATTTATTGATTCAGGGTGCACACTCTGAATCGTTATTGCGAATCTGCTTTTTAATCTCCATCATGAATAATCATGAAAAAGATTGGTTTACTAAACGGGCCCAACCTCGATCGCTTAGGAAAAAGAGAAACTAGTGTATATGGTTCCAGGACATTATCAGAAATTGAAGTTTTGGCATCTGACAGAGCAAAAAATCTCGGTTTATCCTTAGATATCTTTCAATCAAATCATGAAGGTGTATTGATTGATAAGATACATGAGTGGACAGATACAGATTTTGATGGACTCATAATAAACCCTGGCGGACTTACTCATACAAGCGTTGTTCTTCGCGATGCTATTGTAGCATCAAAATTAACCACCGTAGAAATACACATCTCTAACATACACGCACGCGAAGAGTTCCGTCAGAAGTCAATGATTTCGAGCGTTGTAAATGCAGTTGTTGCCGGCATGGGAATATATGGATACCTATTAGCGATAGACTACTTAGAAAAAAGCCTATCCACTCCTTAGCATTTCACTTGCAAATTGATAAATTATTAATCGGGTAAGTAATTATTTATCTGATGATATTTCGATTTTTTGAACAAGTTCATTACCGTTTGAAAGTAAAAAAGCCTCTTCCTTGTTTGAATATACTAGTCTAAGGTTACTATATAGATATTTAGAACTAGTTTTCTCGAAAGTAACACCGTCCCACATACGAAGTTCTCCCATCTCATTAAGTTTAGCACTTTTTGATTTAATTTTAATTATCTCATTGCCAACCTTAATAATGGTTAAAGACAAGGGTTCGATTGTTGCAAACTTGAGAGCTTTTTTTTCTAGCAAATCATTCCATTTACCTAGCATCATATCGGCATCCGCATTTCTAACATCAAATTTAACCCTTAGATTTTCAACTTTTAAAAAAGAAATACCAAATCGAAGAAAGCCTACCTTTGGCTTTTGTGCTATTGCATTATCATATGTAAGGTTCAAAAAAGGGAATCCTAATTTAGAAAAATGAATAGAATTAAAACCTTCAATATTTGTAATTTGGATCCTGTCTGCCCTCAAATTAAACGAAGCAAGAAAACCCAGAGTATAAATTAGCAGTGGTTTAATTATTAATTTTTTCAAGCTGAAGATAATGGAGTGCTTTAAACTCAATCAAAAAGCTAACCAACATTCCCACCTAAAAAGAAATCATTACCCTTGTCATCGGTTATTATGAATGCAGGAAAGTTTTCTACCTCAATCTTTCTGATAGCCTCCATACCTAGGTCATCGTATTCAATTGTGTCTACTTTCTTGATACAATTTTGAGCAAGCCTAGCGGCAGAACCGCCAATACTCCCTAGATAAAAGCCTCCATGCTTTTTACAAGCCTGGACCACCATTTTTGAACGATTACCTTTAGCGAGCATTACCATGGAGCCGCCTGCTTCCTGAAACTTATTAACAAAAGGGTCCATTCTTCCAGCGGTGGTCGGACCAAACGATCCGGAAGCATAGCCTTTGGGGGTTTTTGCCGGTCCGGCGTAGTATACTGGGTATTGCTTAAAATAATCAGGTAAACCTTCGCCAGAGTTTAACCTCTCGCGCAATCTTGAATGGGCAAGATCTCTTGCTACAATTAATGGACCGTTGAGGGATAATCTTGTTTTAACAGGATATTTGGTTAACTCAGCAAGTATTGCCTTCATTCCCTGATTAAGGTCAATCTCTACTACATTCTCGTTCTCATCTTCTTGGATCTCAGGGAGAAAGCGGCTGGGATTAGTTTCAAGTTGTTCAAGGAAAACCCCTTCTTCTGTGATTTTACCTAAGGCTTGTCTATCTGCAGAACAACTTACACCAATTCCAATCGGTAAACTAGCACCATGCCTAGGTAAGCGAATAACTCTAACATCCAAGCAGAAATATTTCCCACCAAATTGGGCTCCAATTCCACGTTTCTGAGTCATTTTCAATATCTTAGTCTCAATATCAGGGCATCGAATTGCATTTCCTGAAGGAGTACCCACAATCGGCAAATCATCTAGATATCGAGCAGACGCTAACTTTACTGTTTTAAGATTAGCCTCGGCTGAAGTTCCTCCAATTACGACTGCAAGATGGTAAGGAGGACAGGCAGCAGTTCCCAAAGCAGCGATTCTTTCGTCCAAATATTCAAGCAAAAGATCTTCTTTCAGCAATGAAGGGGTTCCTTGGTGTAGAAAAGTTTTATTTGCCGATCCACCTCCCTTGGCCATGAAAAGAAAATTATACTCATTGCCATCTGTATGAAGAAGATCAATTTGAGCAGGTAGATTCGAACGAGTATTCTTTTCTTCAAACATACTCAAAGGTGCTAATTGTGAAAAACGTAAGTTATCAGAGGCATAGGTACCAGCAACACCGCTTGATAATGCCTCAACATCTCCACCTTTCGTCCATACTAACCTCCCTTTTTTTCCTAGAATGATAGCAGTCCCAGTATCTTGGCACATTGGCAGTATTCCTTCAGCTGCTATTTGTGAATTACGAAGTAAGTCTAAAGCAACAAACCGATCATTTGATGATGCTTCAGAGTCGCTTAAAATTGACTTTAACTGAACAAGGTGACCTGTCCGAAGAAAATGTGAAATATCATGAAATGCTTCCCTCGCAAGAACCTCGAGAGCATCCGTATCTACACTAAGAATTCTTTCCCCCTGATACTCCGACGAACTTACAGCAGAATCTAAGTTATCTATCTTTCGCCAACATATACCTGTAGAGTCCATATAATTGTTTAATCTAATCCGAACTATTTATGTCTTGAAGATTCTCTTTCATCGAAGAGTTTAAATTGCCTTTATTGTTCTTCGATACTAGAGAATTTAGAAAATTTTCCGAAGAATCACTTTGAGTATTAAATGATCTCCCGGCAACACGAACGGGGATTATAAGTTTCTTTTCCTTTCTTATAACTTCAAACTCGAGAATTGTGTCAGGTTCTGCAAAAAAACTAGAATTTGCAAGATCACCATTTGAATTTATGGCGAGATTTCCAACTTTCACCAAATGATCACCAACCTTAAGGTTAGACTGATCTGCAGGGGAATTCTTAACAAATCCACTTATAACTACATCAAAAGAATTTGTATCATTTAATTTACGTGTAGTAGATATACCAAACCATCCATACCCAACTTTTCCAGAAAGAAGTAGATCATCTCTAATACGCTGGCAGGCTTTTGAGGGTAATATAAAAGAAGATCTTAAATCCGGTAATGCAGCATGAGTGATTCCCACAAACCTTCCATTTAAATCGAAAACCGGGGCACCTACCTCCCCTGGACCTAACGCAAGGCTTGATCTAATCATTTTTGTAGGAAAAAGTCTTTTTCCAAAAGAGGATTCGTAACTCTGCAATAATCCGAAAGTAGGACTAATTTGAAATTCCAAAGCAAATGTGATTCCAACTAGAAATGAACCTGCTTCTAAGTTGCTGGGACCATCATTAATTCTGACATAATTAATCGATGAAAAGGGTTCAGTTATTTTAAGGAGAGAAAGATTACACAATGGATCATGACCCAGTGCTTCTGCTAGTAAGTATGTGTCATTGTGTTCTATCCAAATCCTATCTGCATTCGGAAGAAGTCCAGTAGTTAAAATATGCCCTTCCTTACTTACAAAAAAACCGCTTCCCATTTTGAGAATCCTTTTCGCTTTGCCAGCAGCTATAGCTACTTTTGTTGCCTTTACACGGACAACGCAATCTGACTTTTCTCTAAGGATTAACTTTATTCTAGACTCGACAGAAAGAAGAGAATCGTCTGAAAATAATTTTAAAGGTAAAATTGCGAAAAGCAGATACCATGAACAAAAAGCTAGGGTTTTGCACACGACATTAAAAAGTATGATTATGGGACATTTCTTGCGAATTGAATGTATCGTCATCAAGACTTATACTTGTGTAAAGTTGAGTGTCGTTTTCTAAGACCATAGTTTTTAAAGCAAAACTTTTTTCATAATCGGTTGAAGAAGAAACAAGATAAGAATTCTCAACATACTCAAATTCACTGCTAGATAAATCGTCACTCAGTTTAGAATTTTGGGAACTTTCTTCAACCAAAATAGAGGATTTCTGTTCAGTGTATGTGATCACTGACTTATTAGAAACCGATACATCAGATAGAAGAAAATAATAAAAGGGTATACATGAAAAGAACAGAACGGTGAAAAGGATTAGATACTTGTTCGTTTTTAACGAATTGTAAGAATGAAAAGAATTCAAAGTACGAATTTTAACATCATCATCAAATTTAGATGACGCACTAAGGGAGGGTTGGTGAAGTCTTTTAGAATCAAACAATTCTTCTAGAGTAGGTTTTTCTGTAGAGTTTTTCATATTATCTAACATAATCACTTAACAACGACTGTAATTGAAGTTTAGCATAATGTAAACGTGAACGCACGGTACCTTCGGTACAGTTCATAATTTCCGCAATTTCCTTGTGACTGATCCCATCAATTTCATACAAAACAACAATAGTTCTATGTTTGTCAGACAATTTGGATAGTGCTTCGTTCAATTTTTCATGTAATTCATTGAGAAGAGTGTTTTTGACAGAAGAATTTTCTTTAGACAAAAACAACTGAGAATCTGAATTTGATGTGTTGCCAAAAAACTGATCAAAACTAAAGAAGTATTTCGACCTTTTCTTTTTTAAGAAGGTAAGAGTTAAATTAACTCCGATGCGGTAAATCCAAGTAAAAAAAGAGGATTTTCGTTTAAACTTTGAAATAGAGCGAAAGGCTTTGACAAAAGTTTCTTGAGTAAGATCGGCTGCATCAGAATGATTTAAAGTCATGTTGTAAATGACACCAAATAAACGATCTCTGTAGTGAACCATGATTGAATCAAAAGCTTCAAAATTACCCGAAATGGCACTTTCAACTAAATCATCTATATCACAATTTGTGACAAGTTTCCTTTTGTCTATAGATGCGTCCACGCTCTAGTGAAAAGAATTTAAATGTGAACGGCAAGAAAATTACTTGAATTTAGACTATTTAAATGTGATAGCTTATGGGAGAAAGATTCAAAAAATGAATTAAGAAGACTCTTCCTCGATTCATCATGTAAAGAGTTGATGAGAAACTTAGTTTTCTGGATACGACTATTGAATACATCGACACACTTATTTAAAACATCATAACGGCCGAGGTAGGTATTGAAAAGTTTGATTCCTGATTCAGATTTTTCCCCGAGCAAAATAAGTTCATCGATGTGATTTAAATCAATAGTTGATGCCTCTTCACGTAGTAAAATAGATGGAAGTGTTTGCTTCTGCGAAAGGAAATCAGTTCCAAGAGTTTTACCGATTTTAGCTTCACTACCAAAAGCATCAATAATGTCGTCGAAAAGCTGATAATTCAGACCAAAGGACATACCAATAGACTCTAAGCAATCCTGTTCAAACGGATCTGCATCAGAAATCAACCCACCGATTTTACAA
>JAOFOL010000016.1 GCA_028042835.1 Opitutales bacterium
CGCCACGGGCTTTCAGCCCTCGCGATGACAAGGAGTGGTGAAGATGCAGTGTGTGGTGAGGAATGCAGTGTGCGAGCCGATGACCATACACACTCTTTGTCATTGCGAGGAGGCCGCGCAAGCGACCGACGCGGCAATCCATCGTGTCTCGGGGAAGGCGATCGGGTGATGCGGTTAGGTTAGTCGCTCACAGTGGATCGCCACAGGCTTAGGCGCTCGCGATGACAAGAAGGGGTGAAGATGCAGTGTGCGGTTAGGAGTAAAGTGTGGGGCTTGATAACCATACACACTCTTTGTCATTGCGAGGAGGGAGCGGAAGCGGGCGACGCGGCAATCCATCGTGTCTCGATAGACGCGTTCGACTTGTATCTTCGGTTACTGGTTCACAGTGGATCGCCACCGGCTTTCAGCCCTCGCGATGACAAGGAGTGGTGAAGATGCAGTGTGTGGTGAAGAATGCAGTGTGCGAGCCGATGACCATACACACTCTTTGTCATTGCGAGGAGGCCGCGCAAGCGACCGACGCGGCAATCCATCGTGTCTCGAGAGGATGCGTACGACTTGTCTCTTCGTTTACTGGTTCACAGTGAATCGCCACGGGCTTAGACCCTCGCGATGACAATAAATGGCAAGCAATATCATTCGTTTAAAGAAATTTCCTGTGCCAGGTATTTCCCCCGATGAGATTGATCAATCACATTTTGTTTAATCTTCGAAGAAGATGTTCGGGGATTATAACACACTTGGATGAGCTTCTTTCCTTCTTTGCAGAGGTATGCCTCCACATCAAGATTATGGGAATTGTTTCCCCAGTCCTCTCCAATAACAAAAATATCTGGCTTCAATTCTTCACAACCTGAAACATATTCCAATTCATAATAAGGACGTACAACATCCACGCATTTTAAGGCACTCAACATTTCCATTCGCTCCTCTAGCGGGATAATAGGCAGGTTGGGCTTATAGGAACTTACCACGCTATCTGAACCAACTCCAACGGCAACTGTGCCTCCCAATGTTTTACAGTACTCCAGTAACGCCAAATGCCCAACATGTAATAAATCGAATGTGCCTACTGTGTAAATAATCATATAATTGACCTAGATTTGATTAAATTGCTTCCAATAAAAAAAGCAGGTAATCAAAACGGTGTAACTTCCTAGTAAAACTACATTAATTGGATTGGAAGAAAGCTTTGGGGTTTTGATTTGGGAAATATTAAGAAGAGCGATGAGTAAGCTAAGTAGTAACAAAATTATGGCAAATGATTCACCGACCCACCCTTCAAAAACAAAGATAAAAACCACAAAAATATTATTATTATCAAGTGCCAAACCTGTGTAGTGACTTCCACCAGAAAGCCCAAAAACACTAAAATAACTCAACCTCAAGGCACTTGCAAATAGAACAAATAAAGCAACCGCAAGAAATTCAACTTCAAATCCACCATAGCATGCAAGTAAGATTGCAGGTGTAACCCCATAGCTGACTATATCTATCAAAACATCCAGCTGTGCTCCAAACTTCCCTTGCATTTCATTTCGACCACTCATCCCTCTGGCAATCAGACCATCCGCCCAATCGAAAGCAACCGCCCAAATCATACCAACCATAGCTATGTTGTAAGAAGCATGAATCGAAGCATATATTGCGACGCCCGAGCAAGATAAGCCCGCAAAAGAACATAAATTGGGAATGTCCCAAAAAAAGGAAACTATAGTTGGGAGAGGAAACTCACTAGTACGGGTTGCGTTTCCTGACGACCTTTGAGGATCAGAAGTATTAATTTTTTTAATGTAAGTGAATTTGGTTAGTAAATAAATGCACTTACATAAGATGGAGTAAGGAGATATATTCCTACATTAACCATATTAATAATTCTATCAAGCTTTATTAATGGATTTTATCTTACATTGTATGCCAACGTTTATTGTATTCCATAGGATTCTTGCATTCTTAAGTATTGTAGATGCTATTAAAATTTTTAAGGCAGATTTGAACAAACTTTCCCATAGCAAGCCAAGTACCCTACCCTCAACAATCCTGAGTCAAGCACCTCCTTCATTCTGAGTAGATCGCTCCAAATCAGATTACCGCAAGACACATTAAGTAAGAATATTTTGTTCGATTCACCCAAGCCCTGTGCTTGCCTCCAATATCGCGAACGGTTAAAGAAGAATTTATGAAAGTTTTAATTTTTCTGTCTTTATTTAGTCTTCTATTGTGCTTTGGTAATACTGATGTAGCCAATGCGGTATCCAAACCAAATGTTATTTTGGTCCTTGTCGATGACATGGGCTGGATGGACTTGAGCTGTCAGGGTTCTGACTTTTACCGCACACCCAATGTGGACAGGATGGCCAAGGAGGGAATTCTTTTTACCAATGGATATGCCGCCTGTGCGGTATGCTCGCCCACCCGTGCCGCAGTGCAAACCGGTCGTTATCCCCACCGGCTCAGGGTGACCGATTGGATACGGTCCCTTTTCCAGCGGGGCGGATTGGGCACACCCGAGAAGAATCGGACGGAATATGTCGGTGGGAAAAACCGAAAACTGCTCTGCCCACCCAATCCATACTGGATGGAAAGTTCCGAAATCACGATTGGGGAAGCCCTACAAAAAAATAAGTATAAAACCGCTTACATTGGAAAATGGCACCTTGGGGATGAGGCATGGTACCCGGAAAACCAGGGATACCATGAAAACTTTGGCGGATGTGACTATGGACAGCCCCCATCGTTTTTTGATCCCTATAATAATCCAAAACATAAGCACCCCACCATTCGGGCCGGCATTCATAAATTACCCGGACGGAAGAAAGGAGAATATCTAACTCACCGGGAAGCGGATGAAGCGGTCAAACTGATCCGCCAGTGGAAAGACCAGCCATTCTTCATCCAGGTTTCCCACTATGCGGTGCACACCCCAATCCAGGCGATTCAGGAAGTGGCGGATAAATACAAATTTAAGGAGGGTATGTCGGAAACGAACCGGAAATATGCCGCGATGGTGGAATCAATTGATGACTGTATGCGGGACATGCTCGCCGAATTGAAGAAGCACGGAATTGACGACAACACCCTGATTATTTTCACCAGTGATAATGGCGGGCTCGACCGCAACGGTGGTCCCACTGAAAATGCTCCCCTGAGGAGCGGCAAAGGATACTGTTATGAGGGGGGAATCCGCGTGCCCTTCCTTGCTCGTTGGCCGGCCAAGATTCCGGCAGGCAAAAAATCGGACTTTCCGGTTTCCTCGATCGATTTATTTCCGACCATTATGGAAGCAACTGGAACCGCACTGCCCAAGGACCGCCCCATTGACGGGCTCTCCCTGACGAACCACTTAAACAGTGGAGGTAAGAAACCCCCAAAACGGGAAACCCTGATCTGGCACTTCCCGCATTACCGGCATGCTCCCGGTCCCTACTCCATTATTCGGAAAGGCGATTTCAAATTGATTAAATTCTGGGAAGGGATTTATGAACTCTATGACCTGAAGAACGATTTGGGGGAAGCGAATAACCTCGCCGAAAGTAAACCCGGACTGGTTGAAAAACTGGAGAGCGAACTCATTGCCCGATTAAAAGCAGACGGAGCAAAATTACCCAGAAAAAATCCGGAATTTCAAAACTGAGCGAAAAATCTTTTTGTCTTGAGAGTGTAATTTTATATTCTTTATTTTATTCTCCTCCCAATAAAAATGTTTAAAGCTTTTAATCTGTTCGCAGGAATTCCGGTTCTCCTGTTCCTGCCTGTATTGGTTTTAATGGGTAAGGTCGATTTCAACCGACAAATTAGGCCAATTCTTTCGGATAAGTGCTACAAGTGCCATGGTCCGGATGCAAAGAACCAGAAATCTGATTTCCGGATTGATTCATTTGAGGAGGCGATTAAGGAGCATAATGGATTTGTGGGACTAACTCCGGGCAGCCTGGAAGATTCCGAAATCCATTGGCGTATTTACAGTGATGATGCAATTGATGTGATGCCCCCTCCCAAAAGTAAGCTGCCCCTAACGGAAGCAGAGAAAAAACTGATCGATCAATGGATCAAGGAGGGTGGTAAATATGACAAGCACTGGTCCTTTCAGCCGTTGCCTCAATCTGTAGATGTACCCGAGTCCAAACACCCCAGTCCAAAGAATGAAATTGATCACTTCATCTCCAACCTGCTTGAGCAGTCCCCCCTTCACAGCAGTGTAGAAACAGACAAAATTACCTGGTTACGGAGAGTCACTTATGACCTTACCGGACTTCCGCCCTCGTTACATGATCTAGACACTTTTCTGGCGGATGCATCGAAGGATGCCTACGAAAAGGTGGTCAATCGACTCCTCAATACCGATGAATATGCCGAGCGTATGACTTCCGAATGGCTGGATGTGGCAAGATATTCCGACACTTATGGCTATCAGGTGGATCGTAACCGAAATGTCTGGCAATGGCGGGACTGGGTGATTCAATCGTTTCGTAAAAATCAGGCATACGATCAGTTTGTGACCGAACAGATTGCCGGAGATCTTATACCCAATGCCACCCGTGATCAGATCCTCGCGACCTGTTTCAATCGACTGCACCCTCAAAAGGTAGAGGGTGGAAGCGTACCTGAAGAATTCCGGATCGAGTATGTGGCGGACCGGGTGCATACCTTTGGCACCGCCTTTCTCGGACTCACCATGGAGTGTACCCGTTGCCATGACCACAAGTATGATCCCGTTACCCAGAAGGATTATTTTTCGTTATCCGCCTTTTTTAACAATATCGACGAGGCAGGGCTCTATTCCTACTTTACTGGTTCGACTCCTACCCCAACTCTTGAACTTGGAGATTTACCTAGTGATCAGAAAATCAAATCGGCACAGGAAAACCTGGAGGTATTAAATCAATCAAAAGATGTGGATACCGCCTTTGCCGGTTGGATGAATGAAGTAAAAGCCGAGACGATTGGTCTTGCCCATTATTATTCCAAACCGATCAGGCAGGCGGACCAAAATAATACTGAAACCGAACTTAATCTGCTCAGCCTGAAACCTTCCCTCTGGCTCGATGCCAACGAGTACAATAGTACTTCCGGAACCTGGAATGACTTGAGTGGAAATCAGAACCATGCCACCCGGCACGCCTCACCCAAGCCGGAGGCTCATAAAAATAGCGGGTTACAGGTGGTCAGGTATCACTCCAATTCGAATGATTATCATCAATTTAAAGAAATCAAAAATATCCGAACCGTTTTCTGGGTAATGAGTAAGACGAGCGGTAATTCCGGTTCTCCCTTATGTCATCCGAACGCTCATCATTTTTATTCCAACGGGGACAAATTCTGGCACCCCCAGCATACCCATGAACATATCCGAAAAGGGAATCTGCGAATCAACGGAATGGAAGCCAATGCCGAATCGAACTATCCAAACAAACTGGCGGTGGTCTCCCTGCGCACGACGGGAAATGTGATCGCCAGTCGAATGGGCAGGGACCGCAATCACGGAGGAAAATACAACTGGAATGGAGAGATCGGAGAGGTCCTCATTTTTTCAAATGCCCTTAATGACGAGCAGATCAAAAGGGTAGAAAATCATCTCATTGACAAATGGAAGGTGAAAAGAGAAACAGATATTCAATATGCCAAACCGATGGCTTATCTGTCTTTTGATGAACGAAACGGGAACCGTTACCCGAACTTGGCGGACCGTTCAAAGGATGCTTCAACCAACGGGAATAATAAAGAGGTGGAAGGAAAGTTCGGTAAGGGTATTCATTTCAGCGGGGACGATGTTCTCAATTTCCCATCCGGGTTTGGAGACTTTAACAGGCACCAGACTTTCACGATGGCCTTTTGGGTTAACCCGACACAGGAATTGGAACGCGGAGTCGTTGTCCGCCGGTCCAAGGCATGGACAGATGCTGCAAGCCGGGGGATAGAAGTATTAATTGAAAATGGGCGACTGTCCCCTGCCCTGATTCATTTCTGGCCAGGGAATGCCATTCGTATTCGATCCAAAAACAAACTAACCCTTAACCAATGGACCCATGTTGGGCTGACCTACGATGGATCGAGCCAGGCAAGTGGCCTGCAGCTTTTTGAAAATGGCAAACTGGCAAGCACTGAAGTGATCAGGGATCACTTAACCCGGGAGATCACCGGTGGTGGGGATCCATTTATTGGCTTTGCCCAGAGGATGCGGGATCGTGGATTTAAAAACGGTATGCTTGACGAGTTCTACCTGTTTAACCGGGTAATTTCGGGTTCTGAAATCGAGAAACTGGCAGAACTTCGTAAAAAGATAGATGATTCCGCAGTGCGGGAAATATTTTTACATTCCGCACACAAGCCAAGCATGGTTGCCAGACAGGCATTGTATAAGGAGAGGAAAAGTTTTGGGGATCAGCGCCAGCGGCTTTCTGAAATCATGGTAATGAAAGAAATGCCCGGTTTACGGGAGACACACATTTTAGATCGTGGTCATTATGAAAACCGTGGAAAGGTGGTAAACCGGGCAACCCCTGCTGTCCTTACTCCTTTTCCTGAAGGTGCTCCTCTGGACCGGTTGGGCTTGGCAAGATGGTTAACCTCTTCGGACCATCCCCTACTCGCCCGGGTAACTGTCAATCGCTACTGGCAGATGATTTTTGGCCGGGGATTGGTTTCCACATCGGAGGATTTTGGCATGCAGGGAAAGCCACCCTCGCATCCTGAATTACTTGATTGGCTGGCCAGGGACTTGATCAAGTCCGGATGGAATCTTCATCATCTGCTCAAAAAAATGGTTCTTTCCCATACCTATCGGCAGGAAAGTAAGATTTTGCCCAAAGCCCAGGAAATTGACCCGGAGAACCTGCTTCTTAGTCGGGCTCCCGCATATCGGCTCCCTGCTGAAATGATCCGGGACAGCCTCCTCGCACATAGCGGATTATTGCATAAAAAAATCGGCGGCCCGGGTGCGAAGCCCTATGATTTAAAAGTATCTTTTAAACCGATTAATCCCGACGGCGCCCCTAATGTTTACCGTCGGAGTGTCTACACCTTTTGGAAACGAACCGGCCCCACTCCGGTAATGATGGCCCTGGATGCATCCAAACGGGATGTCTGCACGGTACGCAGGGAACGGACCGACTCAGCATCGCAAGCTCTGATCATGCTTAATGGTACCCAGTTTGTGGAAACCGCTCGGGCAACTGCGGATATACTTATCCAAAATCACGGAACCACCAATCCAAATGACTTGATTCAGGAAGCATTCAAAAAACTGACCAGTCGATCGCCCAGTGAGCGGGAATCCAAAATTCTCCAAAATTTATTGGAGGAGCAGAAAAAATATTTCACCGATGATAAAGAAACAGAAAAATTTCTGAAGGTTGGCTATTACCAAGCAAAAGCTAAAGACAAGAAATATTTGGCCGCAGTGACCAGCCTGGTATCAACCTTGATGAATTTTGATGGAACCCTTTCCAAAAGATAAAATAAAGTATGAATCAAAATAAATGCACCGGTTTTGAGTCCCCACTTGGTTTGCCCCGTAGAAAATTCCTTCAGCGTTTTGGTGGAGGACTGGGTGGATTGGCCCTCGCCAACATGCTTCATGCAGAAACCGGCTCCGGCTTACACCATCCCGCCAAAGCCAAACGGGTGATTTATTTATTCCAATCCGGTGGACCCTCTCAAATTGATTTGTTTGACCACAAACCAAGGTTAAATGAAGAAACGGGGAAGGAGCTTCCCGACTCCGTCCGTAAAGGACAGCGATTAACAGGTATGTCTGGAAATCAGGCCAGCCTTCCCTTAGTTGGTTCGCCCTTCAAGTTTTCTCAGCATGGTAAGAGCGGTCAATGGATCAGCGAATTATTACCAAACACTTCAAAAGTGGCGGATGATATGTGCATTGTGAATTCGATGTACACCGAAGCGATTAACCACGGTCCGGGGGTCACTTTTATGCAAACCGGCTCCCAATTCCCCGGTCGTCCGAGTATGGGGTCCTGGATGTCCTACGGTCTTGGATCGATAAATGAAAACCTGCCTAATTTCGTGGTCCTCAAAACAAAAGGCAAAGGTGGTCAACCCTTGGTTTCAAGACTATGGGGAAGCGGATTTTTACCCGGCAAACATGCGGGCACCCGATTCCGGGCGGATAAGGATGCCATTCTCTACCTGAACAGCCCCGAAGGAGTTTCAGCGGAAGGACGGCGTAATATGCTGGATCGTTTAAAAGAACTTCATGAACTCCAACTTGAAAAAACCGGAGATCCCGGCCTTGAAACGAAAATTGCTCAGTACGAAATGGGGTATCGAATGCAAAGCTCGATTCCTGAAGTCACCGCCATTGAAAAGGAACCCGAGTCCACTTTTAAACTTTATGGAGAAGATGCACGCAAACCAGGAACTTTCGCCGCAAATTGTCTACTCGCACGGAGGTTAGCAGAAAAAGGAGTCCGGTTCATTCAACTTTATCACCCCGGTTGGGACCAGCACGGCGGATTACCTGGAGGAATCAAAAAACAATGCAAGGAAACTGATCAGGCATCCTATGCACTGGTTAAAGATCTAAAACAAAGAGGAATGCTCAAAGACACATTGGTCATTTGGGGAGGAGAATTTGGACGGACCAATTATTGCCAGGGAAAATTCAACGGGACCAATTTTGGCCGCGACCACCACCCCCGAAATTTCTCAACCTGGTTTGCCGGTGGGGGAATTAAACCCGGTATGACTTATGGGCAATCAGATGATTACTCTTACAGTGTGGCAGAAGGCGGTGTTCATGTTCACGATTTTCATGCGACCATACTTCATTTACTTGGCATTGACCATGAACGCCTGACTTTTAAGTACCAAGGTCGGCATTTCCGCCTGACAGATGTCCATGGACATGCTGTCAAACCAATGATCGGCTGACCATGCAAAGATTAAAACAATCATTTTCGATAGATTATCTTCAAAATCGAGCAGTTAAAAATACATAAAAGAAAAGAAATCTGTACCATTGATCTGCAATATCTATCCAAGACGATATTATTCATTTGTGAATGAATCAAATACCTTCATTATGAATCGTTTAGCCCACACTCAAATCATCTATCTTCTATGTGTAAAAATCTGCTCAAAAACTTTCAAGTTTTAGTTCTATTTTCTATCCTTGGATCTTCACTTTTAGGAAAAGTGATTCTCTCACCCAATGACGATATTGTTTTAGTAGGATCAGGAATGGGGTCCAGGATGATTCATTACGGTCACTTCGAAACTGAGGTGTACCTTCACCACAGTAAATTAGATCTAAAAATAAGAAACTTATGCGACGAGGGTAACACTCCCGGGTTTCGCCCCCATCCAAGTCGTAACCAGGAAGAACAATATGCTTTCCCCGGTGCCAAAGACCTTATACATCAGAGCTTAAAAGCTGTTACTAAGCCTCAAGGGCACTTCCCCACTCCCGACCAATGGCTGTCAAACTTACATGCAGAAGTCATACTTTGTTTCTTTGGATTTAATTCATCTTTCGACGGTCCAAGAGAAACCGAAAGATTTAAAAGTGAGCTCGATGAATATGTTAAACATCTGAATTCAATGCCTTTTGGCCAAAGTACCCCACAAATCGTATTAATTTCGCCAACTGCCATTGAATCAGTCCCTGGCGTTACCGACGGGCGTGCCCAAAATCGTAGCCTAAGCATCTACACACAGACCATGCGTGAGGTGGCGATCGGAAATAAGGTGCTCTTTGTGGATTGCTTTGCCGCCTCCCGTAAATGGTTTGAAGATGGCAAAAGACATACCGTGGATGGTGCCCTCTTCAACGACCACGGGTACCGGAAGCTTGCCAAGTATCTTACTCAAGCAATTTTCAAGACTAATAACATTAAAGATAACCTCCGTGAAAAAGTTAATCAGGCGGTCATGGATAAAAACTTTTTTTGGTTAAACGACTTTAAAGTACCGAATGGTGTGCATGTGTATGGACGGAGGTATAATCCGTTTGGTCCACAAAATTATCCTTACGAGATCGAAAAGACCAGAGAGTTCACTGATAATCGTGATAAAGCGATTTGGTCAATTCTAGCTGGTGAAAGTTTTGATCTTGCTGCCGCCGATAAATCTACATCCAATCTACCTGATGTTCCAACCAATTACCTGCCCCCTGAAAAAAATGGTAAGAATGGTTTTGTTGATTACACCCCCGGGCCCGAAGCGGAAACGAAAATACAGGTAGCAGAAGGATATAAAATAGAATTATTTGCCGACGAAAAAACATTTCCCGATCTGGCGAACCCGGTACAGGTTGCTTTTGACAACAAGGGCAGGCTTTGGGTTGCGACTATGGCAAGCTACCCCCACTACCGGATCGGCGACCCTCTCCCCAAGGACAAGTTGATCATTTTTGAAGATACAAACAACGACGGGAAAGCAGATAAACAAATTAACTTTGCGAACGATCTTCATATCCCGATAGGTTTCGAAATTGCCCATGATGGGGTGTATGTATCACAAAGCGGCAGTCTTGTCTTCCTGCAAGACACCGACGGTGATGATAAATATGATAAACGCGAAGTGCTGCTCTCCGGTTTTGACGACCATGATACACACCATGCGATATCCTCTTTTTGTGCAGATCCTTCCGGAGCTATCATCATGTGCGAGGGGGTATTCCTCCACAGTCATGTGGAAACAGCCTTTGGCCCGCAGCGTGGATCCAATGGTGGATTCTTCAGGTACGATCCAAGAACTCGTCGATTAATTCGTCATGCTCAGTTCAATATTCCCAACCCTTGGGGTGTGGCTGTGGATGAATACGGTCAGGAACTCTTCCTGCATACATCCGGAACCAAAATGTCATGGATGCTTCCAGGTATGGTAAAAGCACGCTATGGAGCAAACATGAAAGCCCCGGACTTGATCACATCCAACCAGGTCCGTCCCACCTCCGGCATTGAATTTGTATCCAGTAGGCATTTCCCTGATGAAGTACAGGGGGATATTTTAATTAATAACAATATTGGCTTTCTCGGAGCAAAACAGCATAAAGTCATTGATCAGGATCCAGGGTTCACCACCGAATATCGCCATGACTTATTTGTCTCACGTGACTTGAATTTCCGGCCCACCGATCTAGAGTTTGCTCCCGATGGTTCCCTCTATGTAGTGGATTGGCAAAATGCATTGATTGGTCACATGCAGCATAATGCCCGTGATCCAAACCGTGACCATACACATGGTCGTATTTACCGGGTTACTTACCCTTCGAAACCACTCGTTCAACCTGCAAAGATTCACGGAGCATCCATAGATGAACTTCTAAAAAACCTAGAATTGCCTGAACTTCGTACCCGGTACCGTACAAGAAGAGAACTTCGTGGAAGAGATTCCGAAGCCGTAACCAATGCAGTGGTCGAATGGTCCGCCAAAAAGGATGAAAAACTCCAACTGGAAGCACTCTGGGTAACTTGGGGTGCTGGTCGTCTTCATCAACCTTTGTTGAAAAAACTTCTAAAATCTTCGAATCATCGTATTCGTGCTGCGGCCATGAATGTATTGCGTTTTCATTTCAGCAGTGTTCCGGAAGGAAAAGCATTACTTGCCCAAGCTGCCAACGATGAGCACGGGCGGGTACGCATGACCGCCGCTGTCACAGCTTCGTATCTACCAAGAAAACTCGGCTTGAAGACATTAGCCACTACAGAAGAACATAATGTGAGCGGGATTTATCAACAAACCTACACCTACACCCGCGATGTTCTTGACCGTAAACCAGCCGAAGAGGACTTGAAGGAGAGAAAAATCGCAGCTCCTTCCCATTTGTCTGCTAAACATAAACAATTATTCGTAGATGGTAGCGAAATATACTCCAGAGAAGGACACTGCATTACCTGTCACCAAGGTAATGGCAAAGGACTGCCAGGCTCAGGCTTCCCTCCTCTAGCCGGTACGAAATGGACAGTCGGTAACTCAGATCGTTTGATCAAGCTGACTCTTAAAGGATTGATGGGTCCCATCGAGGTCATGGGGCAAAAATATCCGGGACAGGTTCCGATGACCCCATTCGAGCACATGCTCAACGATGAGGAAATTGCATCAGTACTTACTTATGTAAGAAATTCCTTTGGTAACAAAGCCTCACCTGTGGAAATCGATGATGTCTCTCGAGTTCGCAAGGAAGTCAAGGATTTCATCGGACTTTACTCCCCTGACGCCCTGCTTAAAAAACATCCAATAAATTAATTTTTCATTTTTTTGTAACCTTGGCCTCTGCTTAGGTGTAATGAATATTGTAAACCTCAGTATTCAAATTATTCTATCATGCAAAAATTATTAAATGTTCTTTTCAGCTTTTCTTTATTCGCCAACTGGCTACCTGCAAAGGAAATTAACTTTCCTGACAGCGCAAATTGGCTAATCTCTTTTGATGTAGAGGCATTCCACGAGTCTAGAATGGGCAAATTCATCATGGGGAAGATGAATGAAGACCCAAATATTAACCAAAAAATGCAGGGACTGAAAAATGCATTCGGAGTAGACTTATTGAAAGTCAGGGAAATGTCTGCCTTTGGGTCAGGAGAAAAAGATATGGGTACCGCGTTGATTAGAGGCGGAATCAACAGCAAGCAGTTGGAAGGTTTTGCATCCCTCAATGACAAAGTGGAAACAGACAAAATAGGGAACAAGAAAACTTATACTTTTAAGAAAGGTTCTTTGGGTATTCTTTCCGGGGACAGCGTGGCAGTTGCATCCAATAAAGAACTTCTTAGGGAAGCGTTGATCCCTAAAAATGCCAAAAAGAAGCCATCCCCTCTCCATTCATTTGTTAAATCAACTAATCAAGAACAAGCACCCATTGTTTGGTTCGCGGCGGATGTACTCAAAGTCAGCAGACTTCAGAACAAAATAAAAGCAGATCAAACAACAACTGCTAAAAAATTAGCTGAAGATATAAGCAAATCCCTTAATTCGGTAATGGTTGGCGAAATTATGTTTAAAAAATTCAGAAACATGGCGATCTCCCTGGACGAAACAAGTGATCATATACGCATCAAGGTTTACTTTCAGTCTGCCAATGATGAAGTGGCAGACCATTTGGAAAATATCTTTCGTAGTTGGCCCAGCCTTTTAGCATTAGCCGATGGATTGAATCCGGAGTTAGATGATGTCATGAAGCATCTAAAATTCTCAGTAATCCGAGAAAAGAAAAGCGTGGGTATGACCGCATTGCTTTCCCACGCCTTTTTTGAAACTAAAGTGAACGAGGAAATAGAAAAGAAAAAGAAAGCGAAAGAAGGTTCTAAATAGATGTAATTCCTTTTTAAAATTCTAAGTTCAAAAAAGTTTTACTTTGCCACCACTTTCTCAAAAGAGTGACGAGGAACTTGCTAAGTTAACTCAAGAAGGAGAACTCGGTGCGTTCGATGAATTGTCTAAAAGATACTGGCCAAAGATTAAAAGGTTTTTAATGACTATGCTCGATCACGCAACGGCATCTGATGTTACTCAAGAATCGCTGCTAAGAACCTATCATAAGATACATCTTTATAATCCTAGAAAGCCTTTCGCACCCTGGCTCTTCACGATCGCCCGCCGGGTTGCCTTACATGAGAGAAAAAGTAAGATTAAAAAAAAAGAAGATTCTATCCAGAATCATAATATACCCAGTCATGAGGAAGCGGAAGAAAACAGATTGCTACTGCCACTTTGGAAATTGGCCTCAGATGTGTTAAATGAGACTTCTTATCAAGCCATGCGATTACATTATGCAGAAGACCTTTCGATTCGGGAAATTGCAAAAATTATGGGAAAAACCGAAACGGGAATTAAGGTCGTACTCTTCAGGGCACGTCAGAAACTTCAACAAAAGGCAATTATTAGAGGAATTTCATTATGAAAAAAATACTCAAAATCCTTCGTAATCAAGCCATGAATCCGGCAGATCAAAATGTAATTGATATCCTGAGAAAGGAAGCCAAAAAAGAAAGATTGAATGACAGCGAAAATGGGGACTTTAAAAATGATCTGACTTACCAAATGCCCTCTTCCCGCCAGAACAAACCAACGAAACAAAATATATTTCCTCAACCCAAATGGATTTTTGCCTTAGGGGGCACCTGCCTGATCATCGCCGGTATACTCTTTACCCCCCAATCGAAACTGAGGCTCCTGATTCCAGGAGAGAGAGAGAAATTAGACAGGCAACTTCAAGTTTTCAATGAGATTAAAGAAATGCACAGCGAGATTCAAGTTTCACTCAAAGCATTCAATGAAAAGCTAACTTTCGAGAGTTTTGATGACCTTAAACCTGAATGGACTGATACTGTCCCCGGATATCAAGCCCTGTTATCGCTTACGGATATTAAAGAAGAATTCCTCCAGACATCCCCCTTGGATCTTTACCAAATACCCCAAAATACTGATTTAAAATTTCTCTATCATAGAGAATGGAAACTCATCAAAGAAAAGATCTTGAATTTAAACCCTGAATCCTAATTCAATTAGGATACGATCATCTTTTAGGTTGCACTTAACCAAGCGAAACAGTTTTGTGCCTTGATATGTCAAACCTGTCAGATTTTGACTCACCTAAAAGGCCGTGGCTTACTGCTTTTGTTCCTGTTGCTGTCATCTTATTGGCCGCCGGACTTTACTGGGCTATCTCTGCAAGTGACTCTGATGTTGACGGATTAACTGGTGACTTACCCAATTCTGGAGAAAAACTATTATCCGGAAAAAACTATTACACCTATATTTCAGAAATTGAACTCTATCCGAGCAATGAAGAAGGTAAGCCCTGGGATCAAGGTGACGATGGTCCCGATATAAAGTACCAAATTAAATGGCTAGGTAACGAAGTTTTTGAAAGCTCTGTGAAAGATGATTCTCTTTTGGCAAATTGGTCGGGTTTACAGATAGATTTAAATTGGAGTGACTTACTGGGGAAAACATTATCTCCGAATGAAACCATACAAGCCGCAAGAATCAGGTATGACGCCCTGTCTAGCATAGAAGTTATCGTCAAAGACAGCGACCTAGCAAAAGATGATCTGGCAGGTAATCTAAATATTGAGCTTAAAACTCTTAGGATCGGTAAAAACAGAAAAGATTTTCCTAAAAAAACAGATAACTGTATTCGCAGAATAGAAATCACAGTCCTGCCCATTGATTCGACACTTGAAGATTTAGCTCAATTCATGAAAGAATAATCATTCTGATGATTAGACTTCTAATCCTCGCTAGCAGTATTCTATTAGGTCTAGGGCTTGTGGCCCCAACTATGACCATTTACCCAAAGGCTGGAAACTTCTCATGGTTGGTTGAGCTAGTAGATCCTGAAAGTGTGCTTCCAGTCACATATTCCATTGTTGGAATTATAGCAGAATTAGCGTCTATAAATGATTGGTTCCTCGTATTTGTGCTTTCTATATTTTCAATCTTTTTTCCTATAATAAAGCTTTATCTTTTTTGGGTTGTTTCATTCTCTTCACAAAACTCGAAACTTATTAATGCTTATTCTATCGTCAGTCGACTTGGGAAATTCTCGATGGCTGAAGTATTCGTTCTATCCCTTGCATTGATTAGCCTCAAAACATTACCCGGAGGAACAGAGGTAAATTTAAATTGGGGTTGCTATGTCTATTTCCTCGCCGTTGTCCTATCAATAGCCACCTCTCTCAAAATAAATATCTCCATTAGTGAATTTGTGCAATAATTGCACTATACTGCCAATATTTGAATTCTTTCAATGTTTTGCTTGACGAATAAAAATTTAAATGGCTCTGTTAAATTAACTTTCACATGATTGAATACTGGCTAAATATGGTTCCAGCGATGAAAACATTCGTCGCGATCGGAGCACTCTCAAGTTTAATACTCACCATACAGATGGTGCTTTCTTTAATGGGGGGTGCTGTTGATGGAATCGATGGTGATTTTGAGGCTGGTGATGGAGGAGAAGGAGGTGCCACTGGAATCCTGTCAATCAGATCGATTGGTGCGTTTTTTACAGGATTTGGATGGACCGGAGCTGCCGCATTACAAAATGGATTAGGTACGGGTGGAGCAACCTTTTCTGCGACTGTTGTGGGTGCAATTTTCCTTGGTCTGATTGTCTACCTAATGAGTTACCTGCACAGCCTACGTGAAGAAGGAACTTTAAACTACAAAAACTCAATCGGAGAAGTTGGTGCAGTCTACCTGCCCATTCCACCAAATCGTAAAGGAATGGGTCAAATTGAAGTTATGGTGCAAGGCCGACTGCGAATTGTAAAAGTAGTCACAGATAACGACAAAAAAATTCCCAACCAAGCAGCGGTTCGAGTGACCGATCTCGTTGATCAACAAACTTTATTGGTCTCTCTTTTGGAACACGAATCTCAAAACAAGGAAACATCTTAATCACTACTAAATAATCATCATGGACTTTTTACTTATAGGAATCGTATCACTCATAATTGTCGTTCTTGGAACGCTTGTATTCTTCTTCAGTCGCTATAAGCGCTGTCCTTCTGATAAAGTTCTCGTGATATACGGTAAAACCTCGACCGGAAGATCATCAAAATGTGTTCACGGAGGTGCATCTTTTGTCTGGCCACTGATACAGGACTACCAATGGCTAGATCTCACCCCGCTCCCTATAGACATTGCATTACAAGGAGCCCTTTCTAAGCAAAATATTCGGGTAAATACGCCTTCAACATTTACGGTTGGAGTTTCAACAGAATCAGGCGTAATGGAGAATGCAGCTGAAAGACTTTTAGGACTCAATCTCCAAGCGGTCAGGGAACAGGCAAGTGATATCATTTTTGGTCAAATGCGCGTGGTGATTGCGACCATGGACATTGAAGCAATTAATGCGGACCGGGATTTACTTATCGAAAAAATTACAAATGGTGTGGAAGTCGAACTTAAGAAAGTAGGGCTTCGCCTCATTAATGTGAATATTAAGGATATTACCGATGAATCAGGATATATCGACGCATTAGGTAAGGAGGCGTCATCTCGGGCGATTAATGAGGCCAAGGTAAGCGTCTCCGAAAGAGAAAGAGATGGTGCGATAGGTAGTGCAAACGCAGATCGGGAGAGAAGAATTAAAGTTGCCAGTGCACAAGCTACTGCCACAGAGGGAGAAAATTTGTCAAAAATTAAAGTTGCACAATCAGATGCGTCCAGGAGAGAACAGGAGGCAGAAGCAGAAAGGTTAGCCGTTGCTGCTGAAAAAGTTAAATCTGCCCAAGCATCCGAGGAAGCTTATGCAGCGGAAACAAAAGCTGAAGGTGCTCGAGCAGAAAGAGAGAGAGCCAGTCAACATGCCGATATCGTTATTCCTGCTCAGGTAGAGAAGTCAAAAATCGAAACTCTTGCTGAAGCGGATGCGGAAAAAACCAGGCGTCTGAAGAAAGGTGAAGCTGACGGTATGCAATCCCTGATGGAAGCTGAAGCGAAAGGAACATTAGCTGCACTAGAGAGCAAGGCGGAAGGGTTTTCAAAAATAGTTAATGCTGCGGGAGGCGCCGATATGGCAAGTACTCTGCTTGTAACTGAACAACTTCCACAGCTGGTTGCCGAGCAGGTCAAAGCAATTGCCAACCTCAAGATAGATAAAGTAACAGTCTGGGACTCTGGAGGTGGATCAAAAGGAGGAAAAAATGACACCGCAAACTTTATTTCCGGCTTAGTTGGTGCTCTGCCTCCGCTTCACCAAATTACAAAAAATGTAGGTATCGAACTGCCTGAATTTCTCGGTAAGCTTTCCGATGACCCCGCGGCTGCAGCCAAACTTCTCGAAGAAGCAAAAAGTCAAAAAAAAGATAAACCTGAGTCGTCCGAAGATACTTTATCATAGCATGTAAAATTATTAGGCAAAATGAGGCTTATAATCTTGCTTTACATCATGCTATTTCCAATAGCTTGATGCATGGAAGTTTTAATTTTTTCCGACGCCCAATCTCTCGCCTGTAAAAGCGCAGATCTAGTAGAATCTCAAATTAAAGCCTTTCCAGATTCTGTGATTGGATTAGCCACTGGATCAACTCCTCTTGGCTTATATAAAGAATTGATCCTTAGGCATCAGAGAAATGGCTTGAGTTTTGAAAAAGCAAAAACCTTCAACCTCGACGAGTATGTTGGAATTCCCGCATCCCATCCCCAAAGCTATCGTACTTTTATGGATGAACACCTTTTCAACAAAATCAACATTGATCAATCAAACACCCAAGTTCCGGACGGTATGTCTGAAAATCCGCTTAAGGTTGGCCCGGCTTATGAAAAAATGATCGAAGAAGCAGGAGGCATTGACCTGCAGGTACTGGGTGTAGGTACCGACGGACATATCGGATTCAATGAACCCACCTCAAGTCTTGGTTCAATTACCCGAGTCAAAACATTAACTCAACAAACGATCGAAGATAATTCCCGCTTTTTCAACTCCGATGAATTTCAGCCCAAACTTGCTATTACCATGGGAATTAAAACGATTCTGGACGCACGAAGAATTCTGTTGCTAGCCCATGGTGAAAATAAAGCGGATGCTGTGAGAGACATGATCGAAGGGCCCCTGGCTGCATTTTGCCCAGCGTCCGCGCTTCAACTCCATCAACGTACAACTATTCTGATTGATAAAGCCGCAGCCTCTAAGCTCGCATTGAAAGGATATTATAAATTTGTGGGAGAGATGCAGGACGAACTCTTACGAAAACATCGTCCTTCCGATTGGATTTCACGCTAAACAAGAATTCTCATGAGTGAAAATAAAATCCGTATCCTCGTTGTTGGTGCTGGCAACATGGGAAGATCCCATGCTCTGGCTTACGCCTCCATTCCAGAATTTGAAATTGCTGCTATTTGTACCCGAAGTCCTGAATCTCGATCGAAACTGATGGCAGAACTGCCAGAAGAAACTCCTGAGGCAGATAATTACGAAAGAGCTTTGCATGACCTTTGTCCAGATGCAGTTTGTATTTCTACTTACCCCGACACACACTATCCATTTGCTAAGCTTGCTCTTGAAGCCGGGTGCCATGTCTTCACTGAAAAACCCTTGGCGGAAAGTAGTGAGCAATGCCAGGAGTTGGTAGATCTTGCCAGAGCCCAAAACAAAGCTTTAGTTGTGGGTTACATACTTAGGCAACATCCAAGCTGGATTAAATTTGTTGAAGTGGCTAAAACCCTGGGTTCGCCTCTGGTCATGCGGATGAATTTAAACCAGCAATCTTACGGGAAAAACTGGGAGACTCATAAAAGTTTACTTTCTTCGATTTCTCCTATCGTTGACTGTGGGGTTCATTATGTTGATGTGATGTGCCAAATGACCGGCACACGCCCGACCCGAGTTTCGGGTATCGGAGCTCAGTTATCTGATGAACTGCCAAAAGATAAGATTAATTACGGTCACCTTCAGGTTACATTTGAAGATGGCAGCGTAGGTTGGTACGAAGCAGGCTGGGGTCCAATGATGAGTGAAACTGCATTCTTTATTAAGGATGTAGTGGGACCATTAGGCAGTGCTAGTATTGTGGCCGCAGATGCGGGCTCACGAGGAAAATCCTCAGATGTGGATGCTCACTGTCAAACGGAAAGAATTTTACTCCATCGTAGCGTTAAAGATGAAAACGGAGAGCTCAAAGCAATGGACGAATTCATTGATCTCGATGATGAGCCTGATCATGATGAACTGTGTAGAAGAGAACAATTATTTTTCTTAGAGGGAATCCTGGGCAAAACGGATCTTTTGGAACATCAAAATAGTGCCATCCGAGCTAGCGAAATTGTACTTGCTGCAGATAAATCTTTTCGTACTGGTGAATCGTGTAGTCTGTAAGATAACTTGGATTACTTTTCCCATAAGATATTAGGCAGTGTCGAAAATTTAAGGTCATAACTCCATTTATTCAGGTATAATAACTCTGAATGGAACCCCCTGATATAGAAAGCTTTTTTGTAGCTGAGCTTACCAAGGCACAAGCTAAAATGAGGATTTATTTAACCAAGTTGTTAGCAAACTCCCCTTCTACAGATGATGTCCTGCAGGAGTGCAACAAAGTTCTTTGGGTTAAAAGATCGAATTGGGATCCGAATACAATTTTCCTTAAATGGGCCTACAGGGTCTGTTATTTCCAAGTAAAAGCATACTTCAGGAACCAAAGTCGTGAAAAACTCGTTTTTAATGATGAACTTCTTGATATAATGGGAAAAGAAGAACCTGACCTAAATTCACCAAAAGATAGAGAAGTGGCTATGAATCAATGCTTACAAAAATTAGATTCACATGACCGATCCTTGCTGATGGAAAGATACCAAGGCGAAATCAGTGTCGAAGAATTAGCCAAACGTGAAGGCATACCACCCAACACTCTTTCGCAAAAACTTTTACGCCTAAGACACCAACTTTTGATTTGCATACAGGCAAATCTAAAAACCACCTAATTAAGTTATGAAATCCTACCATAAACTCGTGTGGAAACTCATCGATCGTGAAATCTCAGATCAGGAATTCCAAGAATTACAATTAAAACTTTCCGAAAACCATGATTTACGAGCTTATTATCAACAATGCTTGGAGACTGAATCTACCCTAGCAAACAGGCACAACACTCCATTTCTTAGTTTTGCCAACGAAAGAAGTTCGGCTGGATCCAACAAATTTACATCTTTTAACAGTTACATCGGCTGGGCAGCCGCAGTTATTGTTTTATTTATCACCTTCTTTTATAATTTTTCACAACCACAAGCCAAATTAGTTGCTTCCAAAAATGCAGATTGGAGAGGTTTGGCGGTTGAGGTGGGAGAATTACTTCCAAATGAAATGCTGCATTTAAAAAATGGTGCAATTGAAATTGATTTTCCTTCGAATACAAAAGTAGTCGTAGAATCTCCTTCCTATTTTCAAATAACTGGAGATTCATCTATGATCATCGCGAAAGGATCCCTTACAGCTACGCATAATGGAAAACCAGGCGAATTTTCCATAGAAACACCTGTAGGCTCGATTATTGATTTAGGTACTCAGTTCGGCGTTTTTGTTGATCACGGACATGAAGAGTCCACAGTGATTACCAAAGTGTTTGAAGGAAATATTAAATTCCAAAGTATGGATGGAAATAAACAATTTTTTAACGAAGGTGAAAGTGCAATTATTCGCGGAACCTCAAAAGGGAATGAAATAAGAATCTCCTCTAACCATCCCTACGCACAACTTAACGCCTGCCCAACTATTGATGACTACTCAAGGAAACCTGCTAAGGTAGTTCATTCTCTTTATGGTAAGGAAACACAAGAGGATAGTGAAAAAAAACTCAATACTTTTGATGCGGTAGAACTCATGCTTCAGGAAAACTTAAGTGCTCAGATTAATTATTCCATGGTTAAAGGTATTGCAGGTGCAATTGATAAAAAAGTACAGATCCTAAGTCTCGCTCAATCACAGTATTCGACAAAAGAAAACATTACATTTGCGGAGGCTGCCATGCCTGAAATTGAAGCGATGGGGGAATCAATTGTGGATAGCTATGTGCAATTCCAAAAAATTAGATTCTGGGAAGCTTGTCAAACGGCAGAAATCATTTGGGATGAGGTAAAAGATCAAAATGGTAAAGTAACTCACCGTACTCCTTATGCTCAAAGATTGAAGCAACCTAAACAAGGTAACCGTTTACTTGTAAATTTGGAAAAGATTCGTCAATGGGTGACAGATATTCATGTAATCCATCAAGATAAAGGAATGGGTTGGGCCTCGAAATTTGCCTGCCCTGAAGATGGTAAAAGTATTTTTGATAAGAGAAATAAAAATTTACTAGCGATCTCCTATGCGATTGATTCGATAAAATCCAATGTCGATTGATTGAAGTAAAAAATGACCGATTAAGGTCATGCGAATTCTAAACCCTAATAGCTCATAATAAGGAGAGATAATTTCCTTTAGCTCTTAAATTTTTTTTGCTTAGATTTTAAGGTACCGAGTTCTGCCTTTTCTGTAAGACTCAATGATAGTTCTAACGAAAACTTGTTGGGAAAAAATATAACTTAACTTTTAAATGTTATTTTTCACCTACTTCTTTTGTTGTTTAAAATTAATCAAGTTCTAGAAATATAATATGTCCTTAAAAAGTCTTTTAAATCTAAACTTCTATCAGCTTTTTTTCGTTTTCACTTTTAATAGCATGTGGGCGAATGTCGATTTCACCAATGAAGTCCGGCCCATCCTTTCCGAATACTGCTTCCACTGCCACGGTCCGGATAAGAGCACTCGTGAGGCCAAGCTTAGGCTTGATTTATCTGAAGGTGCCTTGCGCGATCTCGGCGGTTACTCGGCGGTTATTCCCGGTAAACCCGAGGATAGTGAGTTGGTCTTTCGGTTACACAGCGATGATAAAGACGAATTGATGCCTCCGCCTGAAACCGGCAAACGGTTATCCGAAAAACAAAAGAAAATCCTCGAAGAATGGATTAAACGGGGAGCTGTCTATGAGGAACATTGGTCATTTCTTCCAATTGATACACCCTCGGTTCCAACTAAGTCCACCAAAACTAAATCCAAGCATCCGGTGGATCTTTTCTTGGCAAAGAGACTGGAATCAGAAGCTTATTCGTTTGCTCAACCAACAGAAAAGAAAACGCTTCTTCGTCGCCTCTATTTTGACTTACTGGGCATGCCCCCAACCTTGATGGATGCCAATCAATTTTTAACGGATAAATCAGATAATGCTTACGACCAATTAGTCGACCGTTTACTGGCTGATCAAAGATTTGGGGAGCGAATGGCAGTACACTGGCTGGACCTTGTCCGCTATTCCGACACGATCGGCTATCACAGTGATAATTTCATGGAGGTCTCCGCATATCGTGACTATGTCATCGATGCCTTCAATGAAAATATGAGCTACGATCAATTCGTAATTGAAAACCTGGCCGGTGATCTCATCCCCGAGTCCAGCAAACGCCAAAAAATTGCCTCCGGATACAATCGTCTTCTTCAAACCACACAAGAAGGAGGTGCCCAGGCTGCCGAGTACACAGCCATTTACCAAGCCGATCGGGTTCGAAACTTTGGGGTTGTTTGGTTGGGTGCGACGACCGGGTGTGCCCAATGCCATGATCACAAGTTCGACCCTTTTACAATTAAGGATTTTTATTCTCTCGCAGCCTTTTTTGCTGATCTTCAGGAAAAACCTGTGGGCAGACGAAACCCTAATCTCCTCCTTCCAACTCATGAGCAGGAAGTAAAACTCTCAGAACTTGAACTGGATAAAAAAGAATCTGAACGAAAAAGAAACCTTCATAAACCAAAGATCCAGCAAGAAGAAAAGGAGTTAGCTAAAGAACTTAAAGAGATGCTTGCCAACTTCTTATATTCCGAACCAAACAAAGATGAAGTCCAGAAGAAGGAAAGAATTTTAGTCGAAGATTCTGCCCCGTCTGATGCGGATCTGAATGGTGAATGGAAACTTACAGAGCACCCTGTTTTCTCCGGATCAAAATCAATTATGCGGACTGGGCAGGGAAACAATCAGCACTACTTTATAAACTCTAAAAACCCCCATCATGTTTTTTCAGAAGAGGATGAATTTTTTGCCTATGTATACTTAGACCCCAAGAATCCACCCAGGCAAATTATGCTGCAGTTTAACGACGGGAGTTGGTCGCGCCGTGCTTATTGGGGCGAATCCCTCATCCCCTATGGAAGAGAAAATACCACAAGCCGTATAAAAATTGGCCCATTGCCTGAGCTGGAAAAATGGGTTCGTCTTTCTGTAACAGCCAAAAAGATAGGCTTAAAAACAAAAGATAAAATCAACGGGATTGCCTTCACCCAGTGGGATGGAACACTTTATTGGGATAAGGTGGGAGTGAAAACAAAAATTGATCCCAGGCAAGACCCTGATCTTTCTCTCAAAAAATGGATATCACTTGCCAGAAATAACAAATCATTACCTGTAAACATTCAAACTCTAGCCAAGAAAGAAGAAAAAGATCGCTCGGAAACAGAAATACAATCTCTTTCTCAATATTTCCTAAATTTCGTTTACAAAAAAATACCGGCGAATGTTGTGGAGATTCGAAAAAAACTACAAGAAACGAAGGGAAAAACAATCTCTTTAGATGCGGCTGTAAAAAAAGCAAACGATGCAATAAAAAGTCATAAAGACACCTTTCGAAGCATGCTGGTTTCCCAAACTGGCAATAATCGGATGGTACGAATACTTCCGCGGGGAAACTGGCTGGATCAGAGCGGTGAAGTGGTTGAGCCAGCCATTCCTGAATTCATGGGGAAATTGGACACTAAAGACCGTAAGGCCAATCGGCTCGATCTGGCAAACTGGGTGGTTAGCGATAATAACCCCCTACCCGCCCGTGCCTTTACCAACCGTATTTGGAAAATGTTTTTTGGTTATGGATTGTCACGGAGACTCGAAGATTTAGGAGGTCAGGGGGAACCTCCAACTCACCCCAAATTGCTTGACCACCTTGCATCTAAATTTCGAAATAACGGATGGGATGTGAAAAAGTTAATTCGTACTCTAGTTACCTCGGATGCCTACAAGCAAAGCTCGGTACCCACAGAAAAACTTGCAAAAAATGATCCCCTCAACCGCCTTTACGCCAGACAGTCCAGGTACCGGGTGGACGCAGAGTTTGTAAGAGATACGGCTCTGTCAATCAGTGGTTTACTTGTTTCAGATATTGGTGGAACCAGTGTAAAACCATACCAACCAGCTGGGTATTGGCAGCACTTGAATTTCCCCGCACGTAAATGGCAAGCAGGCAAAGGTGACGATCTCTATCGCAGGGGGCTCTACACCTTTCACTGTCGTAGTTTTACCCATCCAGCCATGCTTGCCTTTGATGCACCAAGTCGTGAAGAATGCACTGCGGAAAGGCCCAGGTCCAACATTCCACAACAGGCGTTGGCCCTGTTGAACGATCCGGTCTTCGTGGAAGCCGCTCGTGTATTTGCTGAAAAACTTCTTACCCATTCCAACAAAGAGGATTTAGCGAAAATTCACTATGCTTTTCAATGTGCTCTGACCCGAAAACCCACAAAGGAGGAGGTTCAAGTGATGACCGAACTCCTTTCCCAGCAAAGGAAACGTTATCAAGAGGATGAAGAGGCTGCTTTGGCTTTGGTGAAAACTGGACAGAAAAAATATAATACAAACCTGCCTGTCTCTGAACTGGCTGCCTGGACAAGTGTATCCCGCACCCTGCTCAATATGTATGAAACCACCGCCCGCTTCTAAATTTGCCAGAACCATGAATCCTACTTTTATCAATCGCAGAACTTTTTTAAACCAAGCTACCGTGGGAATTGGTTCAACCGCCCTCTCGAGTATGCTCGCAGGTAATGCAATGGCTAATCCCCAAGCTTGGCCTGCCAACCTCCCCCCGCATGCGAAACTAAGTGGAAATCCGAAAGCCAAACGGGTCATTTTTCTCTGTATGGCTGGAGGTCCTTCTCACTTGGAAACTTTTGACTACAAGCCCAAGCTCAAGGAAATGGATGGTAAACCCATGCCTGAATCCATTACTAAGGGTCAACCCGTCGCCCAGTTACAAGGTAAGCAATTGAAATGCTTCGCTCCTCAACTGGAATTCAAAAAATGGGGAAAGTCCGGTCAGTATTTCAGCTCTGCATTTCCTAAGATTGGGGGGATAGCAGACGATATCTGTATCGTCCGTTCAATGACCACTGAACAGATCAACCATGACCCGGCTCATACATACATGAACACAGGTACACAAATTTCCGGACGTCCAAGTATGGGATCGTGGGTGCTGTATGGGTTAGGTGCCGAAACCAATAACCTTCCAGGATTTGTGGTACTTACCTCAGTGGGTGGTGGGCAAAACCAGCCGATTGCATCCCGGCAATGGCACAGTGGATTCCTTCCAAGTAAATATCAAGGTGTTCATTTTCATAGTAAAGGAGACCCGGTTCTTTATCTGAGTAATCCCAATGGGGTAACCAATAAAGATCAACGATCGGTAATCGACTCCGTAAACCAGTTAAACCGTATTGGAAACCTTACGCTCCGGGATCCAGAAATTTCGACAAAAATCAGCCAATATGAAATGGCATTTCGCATGCAGGCGAGTGTGCCCGATTTGATGGACGTTTCCAATGAACCCAAGCATGTGCTCGATATGTACGGAGCAAAACCGGGAGATGGATCCTTTGCCAGTAATTGTCTACTGGCAAGAAGGCTGGCAGAACGGGATGTACGCTTCATTCATCTATACCACCGTGGATGGGACCATCATGGTGGGGTAAAAAATAATGTTCAAAAAACGGCCAATCTTGTGGATCAGGGTTCGGCTGCCCTTGTACAGGACTTAAAGCAACGCGGAATGCTGGATGATACTCTCGTGGTTTGGGGCGGTGAATTTGGACGCACTCCGATGGCGCAGGGAAATGGACGTGATCATCACATTAAAGGCTTCTCAATCTGGATGGCGGGCGGTGGAATCAAAGGGGGGATTTCCTACGGAAACACCGATGAACTTGGATATAATGCAGAAGAAAATGTGGTTCATGTTCGTGATTTTCATGCCACCATGCTTCATCAATTGGGCATTCAATCTCAATTCTTTACTCATAAACACCAGGGACTGGATTTCAGGCTAACCGGGGTGGATGAGGAAGCTCATATCATTAAAGGCATACTTTCCTGAGTAAATAAGCATTGAGTCCTTCACCACTATCATTCTACAGGTAGTGAAAAGATTTACTTTGTAAGCATCCTTGTCTTACACTTCAATTGTGCTCACGCTAAACTTGGTAATCTCCTCGCACATTCTGTGAGTATCTTTGATTACTTAACTTCCGAACATTATGAAACGTCGAAAATTTTTACTTACCTCTTCTGCATCAGTTGTAAGCGTGCCTACATTACTACGATCCCAAAATTTAAATTCCAAGATTCAACTTGCTGCAGTGGGTACGGAAGGTCGGGGTTGGGGAGATCTAGAAAAAATGTCCTCGCACCTGAAGACCGAAACGGTGGCATTTTGTGATGTTGACCTCTCAAAAACTGCTCGGGCAAGAAAACTTAATCCTAATGCAAAAATCTATCAGGATTATCGAGAGATGCTGTCAGCACATGAAGATCAAATCGATGCAGTCACCATTGGTATCCCCGACCATATGCATGCCAAAGTGACCATTGATGGTCTTAGTAGAAAAAAGCATATCTACTGCCAAAAGCCCTTGACGCATACCGTGTGGGAAGCTCGCCAAGTCCGTTTACACGCAGACAAAGCTGGCACTATAACCCGAATGGGTAATCAGATTCACTCGCATGCCTTTTACCGCACCGCAGTTCGAATCATTCAGGAAGGGATGCTCGGGAAAATTAGTCGAGTACATTCCTGGATTAATGCCACTGGACATGGAAAGTCCGGCCAAATCTCACGCCCCCGCAGCTCGCCTGTGCCCAAAAACCTAGATTGGAATTTATGGATCGGTTGCGCACCGATGAGACCCTTCGCCGCAAACAACATATATCATGCCTTTGGTTGGCGCGACTGGCAAGATTTTGGTAATGGTGCTTTAGGAGATTTTGGCTGCCATGTATTGGATCCTGTATTTACTGCTCTAAAAATCAATCAAGGTCCAACTAGTATAAAGTGTACCTATCAGAGTGGCATGAATGAAGAAGTCTGGCCGGCTCAAAATGTCGTTCAATATAACTTTCCTGCAACTCCCCATACGAAAACAGATCTGTCCATTACCTGGTACGACGGCGGCAAAAAACCTAGAGACCTCGGTCCGCACTTTGATCGAAGACATGCCCTTCCTAGCGGAGGATCTCTTTTAATTGGTGAGAAGGGTTCAATGATACTGCCTCATGTGGGTGCCCCCAAGCTATACCCCGAAAAGACATTTCCAAAAGATAAAATACCACAGGAAGTAAGTCTCAATCATTACCATGGGTTTCTGGATGGAATTCTTTCTGGAAAACAGCCAAGTGATGGCTTTTCTTATGGGGGGAAATTGACGGAATCTGTTTTACTGGGGAACATTGCGGTCCGGAATAAGGGAATAACCCTTCTTTGGAATGAAACGGATATGAAGCTAGGTTCTGAAAGTGAGGATTTTTCAAAGTCATTATCGAAAGAATATCGTACTGGTTGGGAAATCCCATCGATCTAAACCAAATCTAACCTAGATAAATGCATGGTAAAACTTGAACGAAACCTGTTTATATTGGGTTCCAAATGAAAACCCCGGATTCAAAAAATGATTCATCACTCCACGCAAAACCTTTGGCGGAAAGAATGCGTCCACAGCGGCTTGAAGAAGTTTATGGACAGGATCATTTACTTGGAAAAGATTGTCTCCTACCAAAACTAATTCGTGAAAATCGTGTAGGAAATCTTATTTTAGCCGGTCCTCCAGGCACTGGAAAGACTACCCTAGCGACAGTAATTGCCAGCGAAAGTAATTGTCATCTTATTAAATTAAATGCAGTGACCTCAAATGTTGCGGAGCTGAGAGAATCATTAAAAATGGCCCGGTATTACGGTGCTGGTAAGTGCTTCCTTTTTGTAGACGAGATTCATCGTTTCAATAAAGCACAGCAGGACCTCTTGCTTCCCGATATTGAATCTGGAGATGCGCGCCTGATCGGTGCCACCACTCATAATCCGAGATACTATGTAAATGATCCCTTACTCAGTCGAAGCCAACTTTTCACCCTACATCCGCTACCTGTTCCAGAAATCGAAAGATCCTTACTCCATTGCCTTCTAGAAAAGCAAAGAGGTTTAGGTGCCAGGGGTTGCCAGGGAGCACCCAAAGCGATTAATCAAATTGCCCGACTTGCAGAGGGAGACCTAAGAAAAGCATACAACATGATTGAGGTAATCGTCGAAGGATTACCTGAAAAAGGCGTGGTATCAGAAGATACAGTTGCCCAGTTCGCCAAAGAAAGAAGCATTCGCTATGACCGGGATGAAGATGAACATTATGACACCGCATCCGCCCTGATCAAAAGCATGCGGGGGAATGATCCGGATGCCTCACTTTACTGGCTCGCTAAGATGCTGGTGGGTGGAGAAGACCCGAGATTTATTGCGAGACGGCTGGTGATCTTTGCATCGGAAGATATTGGTTTGGCTGATTCGCGAGGACTACTGATGGCGGATGCCACCTTTCGTGCCTGTGAAACCATTGGGCTCCCCGAATGCGAGCTCAACCTCGCTCACTGTGTTCTCTTTTTGGCTACATGCCCTAAAAGTAACAGTGCCACCCTCGCCCTGGCGGCAGCCAAACAGGCAATCCGTGACCAACCGGTTCAATCGATTCCTTCGAATATTCAGGACCGGCACGGTAGAAACCAGAAGTACCGAGAGGATGAGGAAGAGGGCTATCTTTACAGTCACAATTACCCAGAGAACATTTCCGGACAGTCTTATCTCGAAAAGGATCTCAGTCTGTTCGTGCCAAAATCCGCCGGAACAGAAAAAAGTGTGGCCGGCAGATTGGCTTACTGGAAAAACTTAAAAAGAGAAGTCAATCAAAAGGAAAATTGAGAATCAATAAGTGCCTGATGTCGTAGATCGACAGAAAATAAACGCAAATGTATAACATTTCATATTGTCTGCCTTCTTCTTTTCAATAATCTGAAAATATGCTCCTTCTATGCATGAGAATTACATTTCTGGTGTTTTTATCTCTTGGGTTAAACTGTTTTACATCTGCAGCCAAAGAAAAGTTCTTATGGAATTTCGATGAGGAGATTGATGCATATAAAGGGGTTGGTAAAGTCACTTTCAAACAACCTGGCCCACGCCCTCCTGAGTTTCCGGATCTGTCAAAAAATAATCAATCCATTCGCCTGGGAGGAAGCGGAAGCAGAATTGTAATCCAAGACCCGGGAGAGGATAGCCATTATGATTTTACCAACGGGGATGAAATTTCCATCACCGCATGGGTAAAACTGGAAAAATTCAGTGCTCATCCCGCCTACATAATTGGAAAAGGAAGAACCCATAACCCAGGTTTTGGTAAAGATAATCAAAACTGGTCACTTCGCGTAGTCGGTGAAGATAGCTTGAGTAAATTAAGTTTTCTATTTTCAACTGGAAGTAATAAATGGCACCGTTGGACATCAAAACTGAGCTTTGATCCCTATGCGGGATGGCATTTTATAAGTTTTAGTTACCGTTTTGGAGATCCCGAAAGCATAAAAGCCTGGATTGATTCCTTGCCAACTCCAGGTGCGTGGGACCTCAACGGTCCGACCAAGAATCCACCTGTTACTGATAATGATGAAATATGGATCGGCTCATCCATGGGTGGTAATTCGGGAAACAGCTTTACAGGGTGGGTGGACGAAATAACTCTCAGTCGAAAAATTTTGAATGACAATTTGGTAAGACAAAAATTCAAGCGTGAGAGAGGCCCAAAAGTAGTCAAATGGGAGCCATCCAAAATGCCGGAAATGGGCAAAATCGAATCAGGTCAGGTATTGGTTCAGATTATTGAAGGTTTAAACTCATTCATGTCTTGGCCCAGAAACCTCGAGCAAAAGATGCCAGGCACGGAATGGGAACAACCCTCGTTTTTTCTGCCAAGAATTCCCTACGCCTACGATTTATGGGGTATTCGGGACAAATGGAATGCCCCAATTTTACTCAGAATGGCGGCGGATCTAAAACTTCCAGGTGGCCAAAACCGCTTTCTGATAAGAGCCCGGGGTCTTTCGAGGCTTTGGATAGATGGAGAGGAAGTTCTTTCCACAAAACCAGCCTCTGGTAGAAGAAATGACGGACATAGCCCTGTTACCCCATTGGCAAAAGCTCCCAAAGAAAATCTTCGAGTCAAGGGATATCATCAGCAGGAAGTGGAAGGATTTCTTTCCGTAGAAAACGAAGGGATCAAAAGAATCGTTTTCGAGCAGATTGTTGGGGGTACCAACCAAAGAACTGAAACTGGCGAGACCCTCGTTGCCATGGAAAGTAAAGATGGGAAATTATATCATCTCCTCACTCCCGCGGCAGATAATATGCCGGTTTTGAATGACAAGGAAGTCAAGAGAGCCCTCGAAACAACAGATTCATTGCTATCATTGTTCGATGCACACCGAAGGAGGCAACTTGCCCGTTCGCAGGATGTAATCTGGAAGAAACGAAGAGAAGTTCAAAGAGAATGGCTTTCAAAACAGCCAATTCTTCAAAAAGAAATCTCATCGCGCCAAATTGATAATTACATTTCGCAAAAAATGACCCATCTAAAAAAAGACTCAGGTGGAAGTGATGATTTAGCCTCTTCAGCATTCAATATTTTAGAGCAAAATTGTTTCCGTTGCCATGGAAGCAAAAAGAAAAAAGGGGAACTGGATCTGAGCGAAAGACAAACTGCCCTGATTGGTGGAGAATCAGAACTTCCGGCAATCATTCCTGAAGACCCTATGGGCAGTGAAATTATGGCACGCATCATCTCGGAGGATGAAGATTTGATAATGCCGCCATCGGGTGACCATCTGATTAAAGAGGAAATTGATGTGATCGGAAAGTGGATTCAACAAGGGGCGAAGTGGAAAAGCCCTCAACATTCTCTCATGTTAGAAGTCCCTGCTTCAGCGGATGACTATACTTTTATTCGAAGAATTTATTTCGACTCAGTGGGCATTCCGCCAAGTCCTGAAGAAATCCGCTCGTTTGCTGATGATCAAGACCCACAGAAACGGGATAAAATGATCGATACACTTCTCGCCAAAGATGAAGTGGTGGATAATTGGATGGGAGAATGGCTCGATCTTTTGGCGGAAAACCCCACCCTTCTCAACCAATCCCTTAACAGTACAGGGCCATTTCGCTGGTTCCTACACGAGTCATTCATCGATCAAAAACCTCTCGATCGGATCGTAACCGAATTGATTTTGATGAGAGGCGACTCTGCCAGGGGAGGAAGTGCCGGGTTTGGCCAAGCTGCGGAAAATGACGCACCCTTTGCGGCCAAGGCACATATCATTGCGTCTTCTTTTCTGGGGGTAGAGATGCAATGTGCCCGATGCCATGATGCCCCCTATCATTCATCAAAACAGCGTGATCTCTTTTCCTTATCCGCAATGCTCCAACGAAAACCAGTCAAGGTTCCCGCATCCAGCCGGGTACCCGCATCTTTCTTCGAACATAAAGGCCGAAAATCTTTGATTGAGGTTACGCTCAAGCCGAATGAAACCATTTCCCCCACTTGGTCCCTTAAGGAATTCATAGACCCCACAAAATCAACAAGCCTCGAACATCTGTTAACTAATAAACAAGATTCGCGTGAAAGATTGGCCATGCTGGTTACCTCCCATGAAAACAAAAGGTTTGCCAAGGTGATCGTTAACCGGATTTGGAAAAGGCTCATGGGTGCAGGCATTGTGGAACCTGCCCATGACTGGGAGGGCAATCAACCGAGTCATCCTGAGCTTTTGGATTGGCTCGCGATCAAGCTGGTTGAATTCGAATATGACCCACGAGCCATTTTCAAATTAATCATGAAATCGAATGCATACCAGCGGCAGGCAATTGGAAAAAATGCTCAAAGCAATCATCTTTCTCGTGTATTTCTTTCCCCTGACCCCAGAAGGCTTAATGCTGAGCAGGTGGTGGATGCACTGCATTCTTCGACTCATCAGAAAATAGACTCCGAAATTCTAACTTTTGTCTTTGACGGAGGAAGGTCGCTGAAACAAAGAAACACGCTCGGCAAACCTACAAGAGCATGGATGATGGGAACCCTAAACAATTCAAGGGATCGACCCAGCCTAGCGAAGCCCAAGGCACAAACCATTGTAAATGTGATGAAAGCATTTGGATGGACAGGCACCCGGCAAAAACCAGTTCATCAGCGGGAAAGAGACCCGAATGTCCTCCAGTCAGGTATTTTGGCAAACGGAGTACTGGTCAGTAATGTTGCAAGAGTTTCAAATCAGAGTTTCCTTGCTGAGATTGCATTGGATTCTAAAAGTGCGCCTGAATTGATCGAAAATATTTTTCTGCGATTCCTCGGCAGACTACCCAATCAAAGAGAGCAAATAAGTGCACTTGATCTGATAAAAGCTGGTTTCGAAAATCGCATTATCCCAAAGGCTGATTCACATAAACCAGAAGAACTAGAAAAACTGCCCTTGATTACCTGGTTTAATCATCTCAGCCCGGAAGCTACAACCATTCAAATCGAGGTTGAAAAACAGGTTCGCCAGGGCCCACCGGTCGATCATCGGATTAACCCTGACTGGAGGGAGAGATACGAAGATCTGATATGGAGTTTGATCAATCACCGGGAATTTGTCTGGTTAAATTAATAAACAAAAACGAGAAGCCATGAATAGACTGACACGACGAAATTTCGTAAAAGCTGGATCCCTAACAGGATTCTGTCTTCCTGCACTGACGCAAGCAAAACAGATAGCCAGCGGTAACCCAATGGGAAAGACGGAGCATGTGATTTCCATATGGCTGGGTGGCGGAATGGGGCAGGTTGATACTTTTGACCCTAAACGCAAAGGAGACCCAAAAGAGAAAATTCCCGGCTCTTACTATGATTCAATCGATACCGCAGTGACCGGCGTACAACTCTGTGAACATTTGCCCAGAATTGCTCCTTTAATGGACCGGATCACGGCTGTTCGTTCGGTTAACCATAAAGTAATCGACGAACACGCAGCCGCCACCAATTTTATGCACACCGGTCGGGCAATCAGCGGAACCGTCACCTACCCTTCCATTGGGTCATTGATTGCCCATGAGCGTGGCCCCGCCGATGATTCAGCTCCGGCTTATGTAGTCATCGGATATCCCAATGTCACCCGTGGTCCTGGATTCCTCGGATCAAAACATGGATATCTTTATTTGACCGACACATCCCAAGGACCTGCAGGTCTATCCCGTCCGAAAAACATTACCAGCTTTAGGCAGGATCGGAGAAACAGGCTTTTGGCAGATTTAAGAAACTCAACAGGAAGGCCGGAAGATCCCCGTCTTGCCGGCTACGATGAGATCATTGATGAAAGTATTCGCTTAAGCGGTCCTTCTTTTAACCGTGCATTCGAGTTAGACAACGAGCCAAGTACACTTCGTGAGAATTATGGAGGTGAATTTGGTCAGCGCTGCCTGCTTAGTCGAAGACTTATCGAAAGAGGAGTCCGTTTCGTCGAAGTGTCCCATAATCTTAACTTTCTAAATGGTACTGGGTGGGATGTGCATAATCAGGGAATCCTAAATCAGCATGAATTGATCAGGGAAATGGATAATGCAGTTTCCGCCCTCATTCTCGATCTGGAAAAGAAGAGTTTACTGGATAAAACTTTAATCATGATTACCACCGAATTTGGTCGACCACCTGAATTTGATGGCGGAGGCGGCCGTGGACACCAGGGGAAAGCTATGACCTGTGTGCTGGCAGGAGGCGGATTGAACCACTGCGGGGCATACGGACAGACTGATGAAATTTCCAAAAAAATTGTTGAAAACCCAGTCTCTGTTCCCGATTTTTTTGCCACCGTTTGTGCCGCAATGCAAATCGACTCCGGTAAATATCTTTATGATGGTGATCGCCCAGTCCCTATCACCGATAACGGAAACCCGATCAAGCAGCTTTTTTCCTAAGGTTTCACAAAAATTACCAGATTTTAATTTAGGATATATTTATTGAGTTTTATGCCCTGACGAGACATAAGGAAAACATGTCTTTGTTTAAACTCATCTGTCTGTTTTTTTGTGGGTTCAGCGTGCTGTGTTTTTCAGCAAATAAACCCAATGTTTTGTTGATCGTTTGCGATGATCTGAATGATTATGTAGAAACTCTTGGTGGTCATCCCCTAACCAAGACGCCTAATATCCGAAAATTGATTGAGAGTGGCGTATCCTTCACTCAGGCACATTGCAATATTCCAATCTGCAACCCTTCCCGGGCAAGCTTTGCCACAGGCATTTATCCCCATACCTCTCAACAGTTCGGCTTTGAAGATTGGGATAAAAATGAAATCCTAAAAAATTCCCGAACCATGATGGATCATTTTGGAAAAAATGGGTACCATACTTTGGGTACCGGTAAAGTAATGCATAGCCGGGATCAGCAGGAATGGAATGAATTTGGTCATCCGTCCGACTACGGCCCGTTCCTCTACGATGGTAAAGATAAGATCCCCAACCTGAGTGTACCCAAGCCATTCAGGGATGACTTTGGAATTATTGATGGAAACTTTGGACCACTTGAAAATCTTACGGATAAAAAATCATCCAATACCGGAAATAACTATAGCTGGCTAACTGGTGGTTGGCGAAAGCAAAGGGAGATGAAATATAATTCAGATGACGACCGCGATCCAACTGGAGATGAACTCAATGCCCAATGGGCTGTTAATCGACTTACCGAACTTGCAAAATCGAAAGAGGAAAAACCTTTCTTCATGGGTGTTGGCTTTGTGCGTCCACACACGCCTTTAATTGTACCTCAAAAATACTTTGACCTCTTCCCACTGGAGTCTATTAAATTACCAAAAATCTTGAAAGGAGATGCTGAGGACACATTTAAGCATACCGTTACTTCAAAGGAGGATGATCGCAGTGGGGACCGTGGAACGAAAATGTATGACAGCCTCATTGCATCTTATGATGGTGATCGCGAGTTGGCCTTGAAAAAATTCATTCAGGCCTATCTTGCATCAGTCGCATCAGTCGATGATTTAGTGGGAGAGATTTTGGAAACTCTCCAAGAAACCGAACTGGACAAGAGCACGATTGTGATATTCACCAGTGATCATGGTTGGGGAAATGGTGAGAAAGATTACCTCTATAAAAACTCGCTTTGGCAGGAAAGTACACGCGTACCTCTTATTATACGAGCACCAGGTGTGTCCGAAGAAAATAAGGAATGCGAACAACCTGTCTCACTGGTTGATTTATACCCCACCCTACTCGACTTGTGTGGGTTACCAGACAATACCATGAAAAATGAAAAGGGTCGTCCTTTAGACGGTTTTTCAATGAAACCGTTCCTTAACGATCCTAAAAATGGAAAATGGGATGGACCAGAGTATGCCATTACTGCCCTCTACAAATGGGCACAGTACTATGATCCTGCTTTTCAGAATTATTCCCTTCGCTTCAAGGACTGGCGATATATTCGCTACGAAAATGGTAAGGAAGAGCTTTATCACACAGCCAAAGATGATCACGAATGGAATAACTTGGCTCAGAATTCAAATTTCGGGGAAAAATTAGCCGGATTCCGTAAGCAACTTTTATCAATCATTCCTGAAAGTATTCCAGAAAAACCAAAGAGTAATGAGTATTGGAAGGACCAGTATTTTAAGAAAAACCCATCTGCTGATACGAATGCGGACGGAACTCTGTCATGGGCCGAACTCACAGCCCATAGGAAAATGTCCGAAGAGGAAAAAAAAGTCCTACAAAATGAACATTGGAAAACATCCTATTTAAAAAAGAATCCGACTGCGGACAGCAATAATGATGGCATGTTGTCCTGGCCAGAATTTCACGCCCATAAAAAAAACAAGGGGTGAAAGATCTTTAATCCAAACATAAAACCTATAACCCAAATAATAAATGAATCGAATTACATTACTTGCCCTTCTTGCCCTAGGAGCGTTTGTTGCAAATCTTGGATTTGCCCAAGAATCCAAAACACTCGATGCCACTGGTAAATTTATCAAAAACGATAAGGGGGCCGTTATTTTCACAGATGACGCAGACAAGAAGAAGTACTACGGCTTCAATGACGGAGTGAAGGAAAAAGTGGGCGATATGTTCAATAAAAAAGTCAAGCTTAAGGCCAAGATTAAAAAGAAGGAAGGTGCCAAGATTACTTTGATGACTTACATTGTATCGGTTAAACCGGTAAAGTAAGGGTAGTATAATTTATAAAAGCCCGGTACTTGCAAATGAGCGATACCGGGCTTTCTCAATTTCGGTTCCATTTTTAATTATGTTTCATAGCACAGCCTGTCTAATAATCAGCTTACTTCCTGTTGTCTGTTCTTTTGCATTAGGAGGAATAATAGCTCCCCCCAACATTCTTGTTTTCCTGATGGACGATATGGGAATTGGAGATTCCCGAGTATACAATAAGAACAGCAAGGTATCGATGCCCAATTTGGAAAAATTAGCTGCTGCAGGAATGACCTTCACCGATGCCCATGCACCAGCCGCCGTATGCGCTCCCACTCGTTACAGTGTTATGACAGGGAACTATCCATGGCGTGGGAGAAATCCGAACGGCACCTGGTTATTTAATATGCCATCTCAGGTTTTGAGGGGGCAACAAACTGTTGGACAGTTAATGAAAAAAGTGGGTTATCATACTGCCTTTCTGGGAAAGGTTCATTTAGGAGGAAAAGTATTCAGTAAATCAACGGGTAAACCCAAGCTTAGTATGAAAGGTGGATTTAATGACTTTGATTTTGGGCGAAAAGTTGAGAACACTCCTGCATCCCTTGGCTTTAACTATGCCTATGAACTGCCTCAAGGGATTCAGGGCTCTCCATATATCGCAATTGAAAATGGAATACTTGTTGGTGATGCTGCAAAGCTCAGGGAGTGGAAAACGGGTACTTACGGTAATTCAGTCATTGAGGCAGATGGTTTTGGTTCACCCGATTGGGATTCGTCCATGGCGGGTCCGGTTTTAACCGAAAAAGCATTATCTTTTCTCAAAAAACATTCTGAAAATAATGAAGAAAGAGGAATACGAAAACCGTTCTTCATGTATTATTGGAGCCAGTCTTGTCATGTTCCTCATACCCCTCCTGATGAACTGATGGGGGAAAAAGTAAAAGGTGCATCGCTGGACGCTCATCTGGATATGTTGATGGAGGCTGATATTAGCCTAGGGAAAATAATGGAGACTCTCAAAGCGAATGGTGAACTGGAAAATACACTGATTATCTTCACCAGCGATAATGGGGGTTTATCCCGTGGTCTTCCTGGAAAGCACAAAGGTGGGCACAATTCCAATTCAGGCTTTCGAGGAAGTAAAGCACAGGTATATGAAGGAGGCCATCGGGTTCCCTTTATCGCCCGATGGGGAAATGGGAAACAAAATTCACCTATTAAACCGGGTACCCTTTCCGATGCATTAATTGGTCTGCAGGATCTCTATGCAACATTTGCTGAAATTACTTTTCAGCCTATGCAAATATCTGATGGTTTAGACAGCCAATCCTTCTTAGGAACTCTGCTTGGAAAAAAGGGCGAAAAAACCCGTTTGTCCATTCTTATTCAGGCAAACAATGGCAAATATCATGGACAACAATCGAAGAAGTCTGTGAGGGAAAATTCATGGAAATTAATATGCACCAAAGATCTCAAACCCATTGAATTGTATAACCTCGCCAATGATCCTATGGAAAGCCAAAACCAGATTGCAGAAAAATCTCAACTAATTCGGGTAAACCGAATGAGTTCAGAACTGAAGAAAATTTTAAATTCATCCAGAAGTACCGACCCTTTTCTTTTAGAAACTGGAGAAAATAAACATACGAAGCCCAAAATTCATTCCGAGCAACTTTTTTCCCCTAAAGCAAATCTGCTTTGTCAGATTAAAATACCCAAGGGAAACGAAGTCCAAAATTGGGGAGGTAAATGGAAGGTTGAAGGGAAAAGCCCCATGAGGATTTCACTGAGTCCGAAAGCGGGAGATAAATGGGATATCAGTGGTTACAAACTTGCCGGCATTCCCATTCAAAACTGGGAACAAGGCGTCACCACCATTGAAGGAAAATTGAACAATGGAAACCTTACGAGTTGGTCGCACCATGCCGTTGGATTTGCCGTAGCTCCGAGTTGGGAAAAAACCACCTTGGGGTTCCCCTTTCCTATGATTGAAGATCGCTATCAGGGCTCGGACCTTTTTAAGGATCAACTCGCAAAACCAAATGGTCATCGCGTACATTGGAGGAGATTCTTTCCGGAAGATATCCGTGAAATCATTTTGGATCTAACCTCCTCTTCCGGGAAAATCAATATACTCATTGGTGCACCAGTTCTAGGTTGGCAAAATAATAAGGAGATTAATAAAAAATTGGAAAGTCTTCCCTATCTCGATGAACTTGGACAGGTCAGTGCCATTCATTGGCCAGGCAAAGCGAACAACCTAGAGGATGCAAGGGACACGATGCAATCAGAGTTCAAACAAGCTAAAAAAGAAGCCAAGGATAAGAGACTCAGTAAATTTGGTGGATGGATGGATGGTCCGAAAATGAAAGCAAGCGGGCGGTTCCGCACTCAAAAGGTGGATAAAAAATGGTGGCTGATTGATCCGGATGGTTATTTATTCTTTTCTGTCGGCCCTTGCCTTACCGGAAACCGTGCCGAAACACTCGCCATTCCCAAAAGAACGAACACGTCCTTTTTTAACTACATCCCCGGGGAGAAGGACTACCTAAAATGGACGGGGTTACGAAAAACAGGAGGAAGACAGTATGTGAATTTCCCAGCTTTAAACTATAGGCGTTATTTTGGAGATAAATGGGAGGAAACAGTCAATCAGGGAACGCATGATCGCCTGAGGGCGTGGGGACTAAACACCCTTGCCTGCTGGTCAGATGAAAAATTGCAAAAAGATAAAAAAACACCCTACACATTAATCTCTTCCATTTGGTGGCAAAGCAGTGGACACAGAAAATTCCCCTCCCCTTTTCGAGCAGATTTTCAATCCGACTTGGAAAAAAACCTTAGAAAACTGGCATGGGCAAAAAACGATCCATTTTGTCTGGGAATTTTCATGGGGAATGAATTGGAATGGCCGGATCGGATTGGGGAAACCATACAAAAGCTTCCAGGAGACCACCCGACTAAAATTTGGGCAGTCAATGAATTAAAAAAACGGGGCAAAAATAATTTACCCGCAAAAGTAAAAGATTTGGATGAACTCTATCTCCCATTCGTAAAAGCGTTCTTTCAAAAATGTAAAACTGCGATCGATAAGGAGCTTCCCGGCACCCTCTTTTTAGGTTGTCGTACGCATAGGGGTCCAAATGTACTAGGTCGTGGGGCACTCGGTTCTGTGGATGTGTTTTCGGTCAATGTATATGACTCCAGAGTTCGTTCATGGCAGGTGCCCGTTGACGCAGATATTCCTATTCTCTCCAGTGAGTTCCATTTTGGGGCAGTCGATCGTGGAGTGCCAAGCCCAGGTTTATCGGGCTCATGGGATCAGAGACAAAGAGCTTTATCCTTTGCACATTACCTTGCTTCAGCCCTAGCTGATCCTAGGTTTGTCGGCGTACATTGGTTCCAGTGGATTGACCAATCTGCAGCAGGTAGAAAAGATCGTGAAAACCATCAATGTGGTTTCATCGATGTCGCAGGCAAAGCTTATCCAGAACTTGTCAATGTAGTCTCCAGAGCAACCGAAAACATGTACATGGCCCGAAGAAAAACAAAGCAAAAAACCGAAAATATTCTGTTTGAACTGTTAAAAAATTAAAGAGAAGTATCGTGAAATTTATAAACCTAGGCTGGCTTTTCTTTCTCTTTATCGTTTCTACATTTGCAGAAACTCGACCGAATATTCTTTTTCTATTTAGCGATGACCACGCCCTTCGGACCATTGGTGCATATCCTGGATCAATCAACAACACCCCTAATCTGGATCGTATAGCCAGAGAGGGTGCGCTTTTTACTAATTCATTCAATGTGAATTCAATCTGTTGCCCAAGCCGGGCAGCCATTCTTACCGGCAAACACAGCCTGGCAAACGGAGTGATTGGGAACAGTTCAAAATGGAATGGTAAACAATGGGTCTTCTCAAGGGAAATAGGTAAATCTGGTTACCAAACCGGGCTCATTGGAAAATGGCACCTCAAAGGAAATCCGACAGATGAATTTCAGAGCTGGGAAATTCTTTCCGGTAAAGGAGGACAAGGGTCTTATTTTAATCCAACCTTTCTTTCCCCAAACGGGGAAAGCAAAGTAACAGGACATTCCACTAAGATCATCACAGACAAAGCACTTCGGTGGTTGAAAAAACGAGATCAAAAAAAACCTTTCTTACTTTGTGCTCAGTTTAAGGTGCCACATATTCATCGCCTCCCTCCCATTAATCGTATGAATGGATACGATGGCATAGAATTTCCGGTTCCAGAAACTTTTTTCGATGATTTTTCCTCCCGCTCTTCTTTTGTCTCAGAGACATGGATGGCACTCAAGGGGATGAAGGGAAATGTATTAAATATTGCTCCAACAAAGGAGGAAATAGATAAGAACCCAAAAATTCGTCCACCATTTCTACATGAGATGAATTCCAAACAGCGAAAAGCCTGGCATTCAGCTTATGACCCAAGAAACTTGCGGTACCGAAAATTAATTCAGGAAGAAAAATTGCAAGGCAAAACAAAATCACTTTATATATATCAACGATTTATAAAAGATTATGTTCGTTGTGTTGACGGACTGGACGATCAGATTGGAAGGATTCTAAATTTCTTAGATGAACAAAATTTAACCGAAAATACATTGGTCATTTATAGTTCAGATCAAGGATTCTTCACCGGAGAACATGGATGGGCAGAAAAGAGATGGATGTACGAAGAAAGCTTTAAGTCTCCCCTACTTATGCGTTGGCCGAAAATGGTTAAACCGGGAACAAGAATTACTCAACTAGTCCAGAATATCGATTTGGCTCCGACATTCATGAAGGCAGCCGGACTGATTCCACCTGAAACGGTTCATGGGATTGCACTTCAACCCATTTTATCAAACCCCTCCTCTCGATCATGGAGAAAAGATATATTATACCAATATTTTGACGGAGGAACTCGTGAAAACAGAGGTCCTTACAATATGCCAAGGCATGAGGGAATTCGGGATACAAGGTATAAATTGATTTCTTTTTACGATTATAAAAAGTGGGAGTTTTATGACCTAAAGAATGATCCCGAGGAACTACATAACCTCTTTAATCAGGAATCTATGAAGTTCGAGGTCAATCGGTTGCAAAAAAGGCTCCGAATTAAAAAAGCAGAATTTGGGCTTTAAGATAGTTAATCAAAAAAATCTCTTACTGAGAAAACTTTGCCCAAAAAACTTCAGGAGATGAAATGTCTCTGCCAGAATTGTCAAAAGTAGTCCCAATTTCTCGCAAACCGTAAAGGCTTCTAGCCACATTCATTCCTCGTTTTATTCGTGATGGGGTAAAAACTAAACGAGTCAAATTAAGCCCTGCCAAGGGAGTTAAATCTTCGATTAAAGTATCCCCTATATGTAACCTCTGAAGCACAGGAAGTTGTCGCACAAAATTCAAATCCTCAACCAAGGTACGATGAAGTGTCAAACTGACCAATGGTAGACCGGCTAATCCAGAAACATCCGAAACAGGCGACTCCGACAACCAAAGTTGTTTCAGATTTGATGAGCGAATGGAAGAAACCTCAGTGATTTGCGTGCCCACTGCGTATAGGTTTTCCAATGGCTGTCCTTCCAGACCTTGTAGTGATTGTACTGGAGAGTTATTAAGTCGGAGTTCCATCAACTTGGCATTTTTTAAATCTCTTAAATTTTCAACCTTAGTATTTTCCAAAAACAAAGTGCGTAGTGGCATATCTTTTAAATGACGGATTTCCCTAACTGGATTACCACTCAAATCTAAAGCTTGCAGTTTAAGGTTTCGCAGCGGAGACAAATCACGAAGACCACAATTTGGAAGCTCTGCGGCCACAATCACTCCATTATCTTCATGGAATTTACCCTGACCTTGATAATTTGGATTAGCACGAACAAGGATTGATTGAATTTTTTGAATACTAGATAAATCGGATTTAAATTCCTTGGGTTCATTCGGGGATGTGGGAGTGCTGGATTTAACTGTTGAATTTGGCTCTCCAGCATCCCTGTTCATATCACTCTCCTCGAGAATTGTGGAAGTATTCCTGTCTACTGTGGAGATCTCTTCATCTAGGCTACAGCTAAGTAAGAAAAGAGAAATAAGGGAGCCAATACAGATTTGAATTAAAAAGCCTTTGAAATGGAACATGGTATCTGAACTACATGGTTCTACATCCATTGTCGAACTGAACCTCAGAGCGAGTTAGCGGTTTACTCAAAAGAAATCGGCCTTTACCTTAGGTGAATGAATTCTTTGCTCTCTACCACTGACCTAATCATATTTTTTGGATCTCTTATTGCTGTAATGGGAATGGGGCTATGGGTCGGAAAAAATGAAAACAGTTCTGAAGATTATTTCTTGGCAGGAAAAAGTACGAGATGGTGGGGGGTAGCTGGCTCGATTTTTGGTTCCAATGTCTCGGCAAACCATATTGTGGGGATGATGGGCGTGGGTTTTGCGGTAGGCTTTGCACAAAGCCATTTTGAAATCACCGCCATCGCAGGACTATTAATGCTATGTTACTTTTTCCTACCGATTTACAGGAAATTAAATGTTTACACGCTAAGTGACTACCTGAGTAGAAGGTATGATGACCGAAGCCGAATCAGTTACGCATTTATTATGGTAATCATCATGGTTGTCATACAAATGGTTCCTGGATTTTACATTGGTTCTCGATCAATCAATATTCTTCTCCAAGGAGATACTGGACGAAAGGCAGTAGCCGAGGCAATCGTCTCTGAAGAAGGTACATTAGAAGAATTCAATATTTTACATGGAGGTGATCAATATGGAACAGCACCAAGAGTGTTGGTTAATAATCAATCTGCTCCTGATTTTAATGTCAAAATTGAAGGGGGAAAAGTCTCTGCAGTCATTATTCCGTCCGATCAATCTTTTTCGTACGACCCGAAATCACCGCCTAGTATTTCATTTGCAGGCGGTAATTCAAAAAATGCCGAAATCGCTCCTGGAGATGTTGATCCTTTTAGTTATAAACTGGGTATCCTTATCATGGCAATTGTAACGGGTACCTATGTGATTTTGGGCGGGCTCAAAGCAGTCATAATCACTGATGTAATTCAGTCCGTCCTATTGCTTCTTGCCGGATTACTAGTCGCTTTCATTACTTT
>JAOFOL010000017.1 GCA_028042835.1 Opitutales bacterium
ATTTACGCCAGTCTGGTTTTTGCAGGCAGAAAGAATCCTCGTTGAAACGGAGTCTTTTTCAGATCATGGAGGATGGAAACTCGACACTCAATTCATCCGCGAAATGGGTTCCCCCTATCTTTTGGCTCATGGTCTGGGAACACCCGTTCAAGATGCGGCCACTACCATTGAGATGAAAGAAGGTGGAAGCTATCAATTATTTGCCCGCACCAAGGACTGGGTCGCCCGTTGGGGAGCGAAGGGACAACCCGGTCGCTTTCAGATCATTATCAATGGTATCCCAGCAAAAACCACCTTCGGTACAAAAGGAGCCGAGTGGGATTGGCAAGGTGGAGGACAGATTACTCTTAAAAAAGGGAAAAACACCTTGGCCCTAAGAGACCTGACTGGATTCAACGGACGATGCGATGCGATCTACCTGACCTCATATAAAGAAGTTCCACCCAATGACTCTCAAATCCTCGCCACCTGGCGTCGGGAACTTTTAGGTATTACCGAAAAACCGATCGATAAAAAATATGATCTGGTGGTCATTGGTGGAGGCTATTCGGGAATGGGAGCAGCCATTTCAGGGGCCCGCATGGGATGCAAAGTCGCCCTGATACAAGATCGCGGAGTACTCGGTGGCAACGGATCGAGTGAGGTACGCGTATGGGCAAAAGGAAATATTCGCCGGGGAAAATATCCACGAATTGGAGAAATCATCGAGGAAATTTGTGATCATGCCAAAAAGTCTCCGGGTACTTATGAGGAATTCGAGGACGCCAAAAAGGAAACGATTGTACGGGCCGAAAAGAACATCGATCTGCAACTTTTTCACCACGCCTTCAAAGTAGAGAAGCAAGGAAGCAAAATATCAGCCGTCCATGCCTTTAATGTTAAAAATGGACAAGTAACCCGTTTTTCAGGACCTCTGTTCGTGGACGCAACCGGGCATGGGACGATTGGCTTTCTCGCCGGTGCCGACAATACAATGACACCCAAGGAAAGAATGGGCATGAGTAATATGTGGGTTTGGACAAACGATGAAAAAGAAGTAACTTATCCCAAGACTCCCTGGGCCCTGGATTTAAATATGGCGGATTTTCCCTACCCAAGGAGATTTCATGGAGAATGGTTTTGGGAAAGCGGATATGACAAAGATCCACTCGGAGATGCAGAAGCTATTCGTGACTGGAACCTGCGGGCTATTTTCGGGGCATTCAATGCGATGAAAAACCGCGACGGTGCGAAAGAGCACAAAAACTCCAAACTTACTTGGGTTGCCTATGTCGGTGGTCCCCGCGAATCTCGTCGTCTTCTCGGAGATGTCTTACTCACGGAGGAGGATATCGTTACCAAGCGGGAATTCCCTGACGGATGCGTGCCCAGCACCTGGAGTATTGACCTCCACTACCCTAAGAAACAATATGCTCAAAAATTTCCGGACAATCCATTTATTTCCTATGCAGTACATGGCAAAGGAGTTGACCGGAGTTACGGCTATCCCGTTCCCTACCGTTGCTTCTATTCCCGAAACATTGAAAACCTGTTTATGGCAGGACGTTGTATCAGCGTGACTCACGAGGCACTCGGTACGGTACGGGTAATGAAAACCTGCGGAATGATGGGGGAAGTGGTCGGACGTGCAGCATCCATTTGTATCCAGAAGGATTGCCTGCCTCGCGATGTTTATGAATCTCATCTCGATGATCTGATTGAACTGATCAACCTTCCCGGAAAGGCATTTCGTCCAACCGTAAATGATAAGATTATCATTCCAGATGATGCGATGCAACTTGCCGGACGATACGGAGCACCCAATGGGCTGGACCCGAAAAAATTCCCAGGAGTCGTCGACGACAGCCAGGCTATTTTCAAAGGAAAATGGATGAAGGGACAGGGACTTAAGCCTTATTTTTCATATGGCTATCAGTACTCAAGCGATCCAGCAAGTAGCACCACTTTCACTTTGGAAGCTCCCAAAGCTGGACAGTTTGACACTCGTATCGCTTACCAACCTCACCCCAACCGAGGGAAGTCAGTTCCTGTAGAAGTTAGCACGGGGGATAAAACCATCAAGATGAACTCCATTGTAAACATGACCCAAAAACCAAGTTTTGAAAACGGATTTCATTCGGTGGGGAAAATCACCCTTAGAAAAGGACAAAAGGTATTGGTCAGTCTGATTGCGAAAGGAGCTCAGGGAAATGTTCATGTGGACGCCGCTCAACTTGTTCCGGTTGATTAAAGCATTTGCAAGTCTGGCATAGGTGAGACAAATACGCCATTTTTGCCGGTTTATTTGTCTCGTTATCATCGTGGGGTTGATCCATCAATCCCATCAAGACTTCCTGATCGACCTTAAGGAGAAAGGCCAACCGATACCACTTAACGAGGTGCAGGAAATCCTGCCCTTGGCATACTCTCTTGGTCCCGATACGGATAATCCATCTACACTTCAGGTACTTGATCAAAATGAAAACCTTCTGGGAAGGGTGACCCAAACCTCTCCCGAAGGAGATTCGGCAATCGGATTCTCCGGTCCCACGAATGTAATGGTTATCTGGGATCAGGATCAAAAGGTGTCTTCTGTCTCTATTCGTTCGAGTGGGGACACGGTTGATCATGTGGATGCGATTATTGAAGAGCCTGCCTTTTTTGAGCAATTCACCGGGATGTCACGGAAGGAACTCGCCCAATCCAATAAAATAGAAGCTGTATCCGGGGCTACCCTAACCAGCTTAGCAATTTTGGACGCAATCTCACTTCGCTTTGGTGGGGAAAAACAGGCAAGCCGATTTCCGAATGCGATTCAAATCGAAGAGGTGCAAGAACACATTCCCGCGGCATCTCAATTGATTCCCTCTGTCACCCACCCTTCCCTCCTGGAAATTTTGGATATCAATGGGACCAAGTTGGGGCAGACCGGAAGAAGCTCACCTTATACTGACCAGATCATTGGGTATCAGGGACCGGTGGATTCTCTATTAGTTTTTGATACCAATGGTTCACTCACAGGGATGAAAATACGATCGAGCTTTGAAAACGAACCCTATGCGGACTACCCCAATGACGACGCCTACTTCGCCTCGCTGTTTACTGGCCGGTCCATTTCTCAACTCGCAGACATGAACCTGACCGAGGAAGAAGTCGAAGGGGTATCCGGAGCCACCATGACCAGTATGGCCATGGCCGAGGGCATTGTTAAAACCGCCACGATTTGGGAGCAGGAAAAATTGCTGAACCAAGAGGCCAAAAAATCATTCATCAACTGGAAGGCCAGGGATTATGGATCGCTTGCCGTTATTCTGCTTGCTGGTTTTGTGGCTTTTAACAAGCGGGGAAAAACGAAATTTTTTCGCGTATCCCTTCAAGTCCTGCTGGTTTGCTATCTTGGATTAGTAAATGGAGACATTCTCTCCCAGGCCCTTTTTGCAGGGTGGGCCCAAAGCGGAGTGCCATGGGAACGCGCCCCGATTCTTGCCCTGCTCACTTTGGCCGCATTGCTAGTACCCATGACTACCGGTAAGGCTTTTTATTGCCATCAGCTATGTCCGCACGGAGCTGCCCAGCAATGGATGAGAAAATTCAGAAAAAATCCGGTTCGGCTCCCTAAGAAATTGGATAGTATTCTCAAATATTTACCCATCGGTTTGCTTACACTAGTCGTCGTTTTTGCTTTCACTGCTTCCGCTCATTTGGCCGCCATCCTCGAACCTTTCGACGCCTACGTCTGGGAGGTGGCAGGAGGGATCACCATTACGATTGCCTTGCTTAGCTTGCTGGCATCTGCCTTTGTTCCGATGGCATACTGCCGCTATGGATGCCCAACAGGGGCCATGCTCAAACTCTTTGAATTTGGAAAAAACGATCAGGGATGGAGCCGGAGGGATTACTTGAGCTTTGCCCTTCTTGTTCTCTCGATTCTTCTATATTTATTCATTTGAATCTGCACATTCCAGTATTTCTTACCATTATCCTTTGTCTTTGCGGATGTGCGGAAAACACGGTCTCGGATAGCCCATCAATCACTGAACTTAAAGGGAAAGCACTGGGTACCACATGGTCTGTCAAAGTACTTACCACTACCCATTTCAGAATTGAGGACTTAAGAACTGACATCAGCCAAAAACTCGAAGGTTGCGATAAAATCTTTTCTCACTGGCGACCGGATTCTGAGCTTTATCAATTTAATGGTGCCCTGACCACAACGCCCATATCCATTCATCCACAATTGCTTGATCTTTTAAAGCATTCCAAATGGATACATAAACAAAGTGGCGGAACCTTCGATCCCACGATCGCCCCACTTGTAAACTTATGGGGATTCGGACCAGTTGGAAAAACAAGATCCACCATTCCGACCGACAAGCAAATGGGCGAGGCATTATCATTAACCGGAATGAACAAAATTGAACTTTTACACAAAGGGTTAGTCCGAAAAAAACTACCCACCCTGCAACTTGATTTTTCCGGATCAGCCAAGGGTGAAATCATCGATCAAATTTGTACCCTGCTCCAAGGCTGGAATTTTAATAATTTCTTGGTTGAGATCGGGGGGGAAGTCCGAGCACATGGTAAAGGTAGAAACGGGAAGGGTTGGGTCGTCGGCCTAGAAAATGGAGGGACAGGTAAAGATTCCCTGAAACCTGTAAACCTTAGAAACTATTCAGTGGCTACATCCGGAACTTATCAACTCAATAAGCCTTATCCCGATTCTAACCAGAGTGCTTCGCACTTAATGGATCCACGAACAGGCCGACCAGTGGATCACGACCTGATTGCAGTTAATGCGTTTGCTCCTTCTGCAAGGGATGCGGATGCATGGGCGACTGCACTAATGATACTGGGGCCAAAAGAAGGTATGGAAAAAGCGGAGGAGTTGGATATGGTCGCCCGTTTTTGCTCTACTCAAAATGGGCGAATGAAAATAAGCTTTAGTACAGCATACCAAAGACTTTATCTATCTGATATTCCATAAATCTTCTTGTCTTTTTTCAGGTATCAAAGGAAAGTTTTCCTTCCTCCATAAATTCCAGCACGATTGCGTGAGTGTAGTTAGATGCAAATGAAATTAAACACAGTACTGGTAGGCCTATTCCCCTATTATATGAGTCCTCAATTATTATTTCTCCGAACCGATAGTCTTCCACGGGTTGGTGGTTTCGATTCGTCAAAGCGGATTATCCAGTTAGAATCCAATATAGTCTAAAATAAGATTTTGATTTTTTCACTGAGCCCTAGTTGAATCTCCCCAAAATGATAAAAATTAAATTATTCCTCAAGGCATTTTTAATTCATTTGTCTTTTTATATTCCTGCTCTCTCTTTTGGCGAACAACCGAATGTCATTCTGATCATGACTGATGACCAAGGTTACGGCGACTTAAGTTGCCATGGCAATCCGATTCTCAAAACGCCAAACTTGGATCGATTACATGCCAATTCAATTCGCCTGACAAATTATCATGTAAGTCCATTTTGTACGCCCACCCGCGCGGCATTAATGACGGGACGTTATCCTGCCCGTACCGGTGCCTACAGAACAAGCAGTGGGCGCAGTAATTTACACCATGATGAAATAACCATGGCGAACTACTTTACAGATGCAGGGTACAAAACTGGATTGATTGCGAAGTGGCATCTCGGTGACAACGCTCCCTGCCGCCCCCAAGACCGTGGATTCCAGGATGTGCTTTGGCACAAAGGCGGCGGTATCGGACAGGCACCTGATTTTTGGGGCAATAACCAATTCGATGACACTTACGAACGTAATGGAAAACAAGAGAGATTCAAAGGATATGCCACAGATGTTTGGTTTAAGGAATCGATGACATTCATTGAAAAAAACCAAAAGGATCCATTCTTTCTATACTTGGCTACCAATGCCCCCCACTCCCCCTACCGGGTACCTGAAAAATGGTCGGCACCTTATCGCAAAAAGGTAACTTGGAAATTTGGGGCTGAATTTTACGGTATGATCGCAAACCTAGATCATAATATCGGACTGCTAAGGAAACAACTGGATGAACTCGATATCGCGAAGAACACGATTTTCATATTCACAACTGATAACGGGACAGCTAAAGGTAATGGGGGCCCTGGCGGAGATTTGAAAGGGTACCGGGGTTTCAATGCTGGAATGCGCGGACAAAAATCGACTATGTTTGAAGGTGGGCACCGAGTCCCCTTTTTTATTCACTGGCCAGACGGTGGTTTAATGGGTGGGCAAGACCGGAAAAACCTGACCGCTCACCTCGATGTCTTACCCACCTTGGCAGAACTTTGTGGATTGAAGATTGAGAGTAAACAGAAACTGGATGGGAAATCGTTTGCAAACTATCTTGGCGATCCTCTAACAAAACCACACCGCGAACACTTAGTCATTCAAATGCATGGCGGTGCTCGATTTGTGAAAAAAGAAAGCCCTTGGTTTATGTCCTGCGTATTAGAGGGCGATTGGAGATTACTGGAAGGTGAAAAACTTTATGATGTTTCAAATGATCTAATGCAGCGCCAAGATATTGCGAATAAGCATCCTCTAGTGGTGGCAAGGCTTCGTGGATTGTATGAAAAATTTTGGAAATCAGTCTCTGTGCGAATGTCCCCAGTTTGCCTGGATCTTGGCAATCCTAACGAAAACCCCACACTCTTGTGCTCCCAAGACTGGAGATTGGAAATCGGGAACCCGCCTTGGAATTTTAGCGAAATCAATCAGTACAAAAAAATTACCGGGCCGTGGCATGTGAACGTTAAACAGACCGGGAAATATCTTTTTACGCTGCGTCAATTCCCCGAAGTGGCAAAAAAACCTCTCCGAGCCGTTCGGGCAAAAATTCGAATTGCAGGGAAGGAAATGTCCAGACCAATCCCCTCTGGTGTTAACCATGTTCAATTTGAACTTTCGTTAAGGACCGGGGAAACAACCCTAGAGACTTTTCTCTACACAGATAACGAACAAATCGGTGGTGCATATTTCACCGAGGTTGAATATTTAAAATAATCGTAGTGATAAACATTAAAAAACTTCTATTCGTAGTATTTCTAGTCTTTAGAGTTCAAACCATTGCTTTTTCGGAGCCGTCTCAAAAGCAGGTTACAATTCGATCCAAATTCATTGAAACCGATTCTAAAGGAGATCCAGACATCCTTTCTGCACCCAGGATCACAACCCTTTTGGGGCAGGAAGCGGTCATCTGTATTACCCAGGAAAAAAGATCAGAAGGAGTCGATAAAAAGCTCGAGGATGGGGTTCGTATAAAATTCAAAGTTTTGGAGACTCCCAATGGACTTTTGATTCAAGGTTACGCTTTTGTGGGAATCCATGATCCGGAGAAACTTGATCAAGAAGTTGAGATTTTAGGATTATTTGAAGACAAACCTTTTGAATCGGGTCAAAACATTGCGGATGACTGGATGAACAAAACCCAATTAAGTGGTACTTTTAGAATCCGCGGAAAAGCCTATGCCTCCTTATCCACTCCCGAAGGAAACTTTTGGGTGGAAGAAGGAAAATTCGCTTCCGGATACAAACTTCTCGAAATGGACTTATCCAAATCACAACCGTCTGCACTCATCCAAAAAGGAGAAAAGAAAGCTTGGGTCGGTCTTCGATTGGGAGATTCATCAAATCAAATGAATAGGACCAAGTCATTCAAAGATGGTGGGGTGATATTTATAAAAGCAGTACAGCCTGGTGAAAAGTTTTCTTTACCGATGGAAAAACCAAACGGAGAAAAGTTCACTTTGGAAATGGTTGCCTCCTTGAATTAGAAAGATTCCCGACCAATCTTTATCCCTTGCCAAAGGGGAAATCCGCATTCTATCGTAATTGAATGAAAGCCCTATCTCCCTCTACTATCCTCATCGTTGCGATCAGTTTTCTGCTTTGCTCATGTATAGAATTTGAAAAGCAGGAATTGGTTTATTCACACGATACTGAAAAAGATGAACTCCGTGTCAGCCTAAAATATCAGGGTATTTTTGGCAATTTAGAGAAAGGACAGAGCACACAGAACAATTCTAATGACATTGCCGCTAAGAACATACTGAATCAAAAACAAATCACCCAGTTGGAATCTGTACTCAATGAAAAACGGGCATTTTTCTTCAACAATTGGATCTTTGAGTATAGTCCCAAATCTCTTCCTGACATGATGAAGAACCTGATGAGCGACGATAAAAATGGACGGTATGGAAAACCGGAACAAGAATTAATCGACGCACTAATTAAAAATGTGGAAGTTCAAAACATTGGTCTTTATAATGATAATAAAGGTCAACTCTGCGGTGCTCAGACACTAAGAATTCAAAAGTTATCAAAGCTATTTACTCTGGCTAACCAAGTAATTCAAAGACAAACCATCGCCCACATCCCCCAGTTAAGAGAAGAACTGGCCAAAGGAATAGTCCAAAATTCCCCAAGCGAAGAAGCCATTCAATTTCTTGAAAAGAAGATGAAAGAACCATACTCATTTCTAAAAGTCACAGGAAACTTACTCACCTTCCAATTTCCAAACATTTACTCTGACTCTCAAAATGTGACCAATAACATATCAGATGAATTACCCAAAGGGGCACGCGCTTCTTTAGAAGACAGAAATGTGATAATTCAGACAGGTTCTATAAACGGGGTGAGTGGAAAACTCGAAAAAAAGTGTTTCGATGGATATTTGCCCAATGCCAAGAACTACCTTGAAGAAAAACATAAAAAACTCTTTCTCAAATCAAAACAGGTTGATAAAAAGCTAAAAAATTTTCTCATGGGAAGAAGGTTTTCCTCAATTCGTTAAATTTCCTTTCTTCACGGAGATTTAAGGAAACCATTTATTACTTTGAAAGCACTCCAACCAGAAGAGGAAAAAAACCACCGGTTTCTAAACTTATTCACTGCCCTTGAGTCATCGATACATGCGTATGTAAGAAGACTGGTATATCGTAGGGAAGATGCGTCCGATGTGATGCAAAAAATTGCTATTATTTTGTGGAAAAAATTCGATCAATTACAATCAGATGATAATTTCCGAAAATGGTCATTTGGGGTTGCCCGCTTCGAAGTTCTGGCTTGGCGAAGAGATTTAGCCAGGGAAAGAGAAAGGCTGGTTCTTTCAACCGAAACGATTGAACTCATGGCCGAGGAATTGGATCGTAACGCTGAGCAATTGGACCTGGAAAAAGAAGCCATTCTTCAGCACTGCTTAGGCAAACTAAAAAAAGATCAACGATCCGCCTTACAGGATATGTATGACGACGAATCAAACACTCCTGCACTGGCACAAAAATTTGGTAAAAGTATAACTGGATTCTATCAATGGATCTACCGTATTCGCCAAAGACTTGCCGAATGTGCCAAGCAAGTGGCCGATGCAAGATGATTTCCCATAAAACAAGATGAAAAAAGAAGATGAATTAATTATCCGTTACTTGGACCAAAACCTTAGTGAAGAAGAGATTCAAATATTGGATCAATCACTCAGAGAAAATTCGGCCTTAAGGAAAAAGTTTTATGATCAGGTAAATGTAGGTACTGCCCTCGAGGAGGAATTCTGCTCGAAATTACCGGAAGAAAAAGTGATTTCTTTTAAGCGTAAATCATCCACGGTCACGGTGCTTGCCTTTGCGGCCAGTTTTATTTTAGCCATAGGAATAATTGGCTATTCTTTTTTTAATACAAAAGAATCGATTGCCACATTAGCTTCGAATGAAAATGCCGCATGGGAAAGTTCCTTACCAACGTTAGAGGGTAGCGAATTAAGTGCTGGTTTGATGACTTTAAAGTCGGGCGTCGCAACGATCCGGTTTTCATCCGGTGCTGAAGTCGTACTGGAAGCTCCTGCCGAAATTGAACTGCAAACTGCAATGCAGGGAAAACTTACAAGAGGAAATGCTATAGTACATGTCCCTGATTCTGCTCATGGATTCACTTTGGCTACACCATCCGGCTATGCGGTGGATCATGGAACTGCTTTTGGTGTATCGATCATGGAGAAAGGAAAGATATCTGACTTCAAAGTTTTGGAAGGAGAAATATCACTACACTCGCCAAAAGGAGACTCACTCTTCCTACTCGAAAATGAATCCGCGACCCTGAACGATTATGGTATCAGTAAAAAGATTGTTCTCCGTGCCGAACAACCTATTCCAGTCCTCGAGAAGGAAAATAACACCCTCCGCATTCAAACAGCGGGAAAATGCCAATCCATCATCCGAAATGATGAGATTGCATATCTCGACCAGGATTTCTTGATGGTTAAATTGGACACCGGTTCCAATCCCTACGAAAGAAGGGCTTTATTTAACTTCAAAGAGGATCAGGTGGATTGGAGTAAGATAAAAAAATCAAGACTAAGACTGAACTTGGTTCCGTGCGGTGTAGGACATCGGGTCTACCTTCCCAAAACCAATCGATTTAAGCTCTATGCCCTTGCCGGATTCACCGGGGTGGAATCGTGGGAGAATTTAAAATGGGGAGAAGCGCCCACAACTGAATCAGCTACTTTAGTGGGTAGGTTTGAAATCCCACGCAGTCAGGAAAGGGGTTCTATCACGATAGAAAGCAATGAACTTCTGGAATTTCTAAAATCAAACAACGCCAGTGAATACACCTTTATTCTAACCAGAGAAACCAGTGAAACCAAAGGGAGCGGGATGGTTCATGCCTTTGCCAGTGATTCCCATCCAGAAGCTTCGGGGCCCACATTAGAATTAAGTTTCTAAGAACTCCTCTACCCTCCCAATCATACCAATGGTAAGCTATCGACTTGCCAGAAATCCTATGCCCCAAGTAGGATTACAATATGAAAAATGTCTGTTTTCTCCTTATTTTTCCAATCTTTGGATATTCTCAAATTTCAGATCGTCCAAATGTTGTTCTCTTTATGGCTGATGACATGGGTATGGGAGATACATCAGCCTACCAGTTTTATACGAAGAACTCAGACGATCAACAGGTTCATACCCCGGCCATGGAAAAGCTTGCCAGTATGGGAATGCTCTTTACCGATGCCCATACCCCATCATCCCGATGCACCCCCACGCGATACGGATTACTGACTGGACGTTACCCTTGGCGTGCCCGAATGAAGCATTGGGTGCTGTTTGGGGTTCAGGGTGATCCCCTCATCGAAGAAGACCGCCCCACCCTCGCCACTCTTTTTCGTTCCCAAGGATATGCCACAGCCATGGTGGGAAAGTGGCACCTCGGACTGCGGTATAGCCAATCCAATGGAAAACCGGCGGCAGGTTGGGAAGATGCGGATCTAACTAAAGACGTTTTCGACGGGCCCTGTGACCATGGGTTTGATTATGCCCGTTTTACCTCACGCTCGCATGGAACATCCGGGCCGGATGCCGGGACCACTGGGCCCCAGACAGGGAAAAACAAAAAGGGGAATCGTAACACTCCAAATCAATCAATCGGCCCTGGCCACATCCATAATCGGAAAATCATAGGAGCCACCGGGAACGGGAAAAAATTAGTGGAGAAAGGAAAAAACGCCTATGATTTACACGACCTGGGTAATCGACATTCCAACCATGCGATCGAATTCCTTACCCAACACCTCAGAAATAAGGACCGTTCCTTCAATCCATTCTTTCTTTATTATCCCAGTAATTCAAATCACGGACCCTACACCGTAGCCAATGAAGTGGGAGGTAAAAAAGTTCGGGGAGCGGGCAAGATGGTATCAGGAGCTTCAGCATCAACCCGGTTGGATTATATCTATGAAAACGATGTGGCACTTGGAAGGCTGATTAACTATCTCGAACAAACCAAGGATCCACGCAGACCGAGTAAAAAACTAATTGAAAATACGATTATTATTTTCACCTCAGATAATGGAGCAGAAGTAAAAACCAAAACTGCAACCGGCCCCGTACGAAGTAATAAAGGCAGTTGTTACGAAGGCGGACACCGTGTGCCCTTCCTTGTTGCTTGGCCTGATGGCAAAGTGGGAAATGGAAAAACCGGGGATTCCGTTATAAAGAGTGATCAGCTAATTGGACTGCAAGATCTTTACGCCACATTTTCAAAGATACTCGGAATAAACCTGCCTGAATTGAGAGATGGAAAAAAGGGTGCGGAAGACAGTTACAATATTTTACCTGCCTGGCAGGGCAAAAAAATGATTAACCGACCGATGTTTTACAATGATCATAAGGAAGGTAAAAACGGGGCCTCCTGTGCTATGCGATTAGATGATCCGGTTGTCGAAGGCCAAGTTTTTCAGGGAAAATGGAAACTCTTTTTTGATGATACTTTACTCCGCAATGGCCGAGCGAACCCAACTGAACTTTTTGAACTATCCAGCGATCCAATGGAAACCAAAACTCGTCTAAAGGAAGAGAATCTTAAGTCTTTGATAAAACAATTGGTTTCTACTGCCTTGCTCCACCGAAATGTTGGCGGACATCGTTTCATTCCCATCGCACCGAAAGATAGATTTCAATTTGATTGGAGAAAACCATTACCGACTCCCGCCCCTCTAACTTTTTTTATATCAGTTAAGGGGGGCGATGCAGTCCGTAACGAAATGGGACTAGGAATTCAAGGGCTAGGATCACCTAGAGTTGAACCTGGCGAAGCTTTTGCCATCCGTTTTCAGTCTGATGTCCTGATTGAATCTGTGGGTATCACTGCTGGGAATAAAGGATCATGTGGCGGGTCCTTACAAATGGGTAACCGTTCTCCTCTTGCAATTTACTGCACAGATACAGACAATGACGCCAATAATCAACAAGGTATCATTAGTGATCTGGGCATTCTCAAAGAAGGAGAAATGCTAATCCTTGATCCTAGTCCTCATTTCGGGGTAGAACCTCAGGGAAGTTGGAGACTAGAATCCATCGCAGTTCGCCCATTTACAAAAGACTAGTTTTTTAAACCTACTTAATTTAATTGTGAAACAATATATATTCCTGATTTTAACTATTTTAGCTTCGAGTTTGCTCAAAGCTAAAATCCAAAAGCCAAATGTGGTAATTATTTTCATTGATGATATGGGCTACGGTGATGTGGGCTTTAATGGGGCGACAGGACCGAAAACACCTCACCTAGACCGTATGGCGAAAGAAGGGATGATTTTTTCGGACTTTTATGTGGGCTGTGCGGTCTGCTCGGGATCACGAACTTCTCTCCTTACGGGATCCCATTATCAAAGAGTAAGTATGAACGCAGTTCTTTTTCCGCAAAGTTCCAACGGATTACATCCGGACGAACAGACTATTGCCGATATGCTCAAGGACAACAGATACAAAACTGCCTGCGTAGGGAAATGGCACTTGGGTCACTTACCTCCGTGCTTACCCACCTATCAGGGTTTTGATAGCTATTATGGGGTACCCTACAGCAATGATATGTGGCTCGACCCGGCCAATAAATTGGCAAAGAATTTAATCGTCCGTGAAGGCCTGACCCGTAAAGATGTCGAAGATGGGCACAAAAAAAAGAACTGGGTTCCTCTTATGCGTGGGGAGGAAATCATTGAATACCCCGCAAACCAAAAAACCCTGACTAAGCGATACACCGAGGAGTCCATTAAATTCATTAAGAAAAATAAGGATAGTCCTTTCTTCCTCTACCTTCCTCACACCATGGTTCATCTTCCACTTGCAGTCTCTAAAGAATTTGAAAATCGAACCGATCGATTGATATGGGATGCTATAGAGGAAGTGGACTGGTCAGTCGGGCAAGTCCTCAAAGAGATCAAAGAACTCGGGCTCGATGAGGAAACCTTGGTCATCTTTACAAGTGACAACGGAGCAGCGGTTGGAACATCCCTGCCATTACGGGCCAAAAAAGGAAGTGTTTATGATGGGGGTATCCGGGAACCGACTGTAATGTGGTGGCCTGGGAAAATTCCTGCCGGCACAAAATGTAAAGAGGTAGCGGCAACTATCGATCTTCTTCCTACGCTTGCCAAGTTGAGCGGAGGGAAAGTTTCTGGCCGTAAAATCGATGGGGAAAATATCTGGCCACTGATGTCAGGGGAAACCAGTGCAAAAAGCCCTCACAAGAACTATGTTCTTATGCATGGCCCTGGAACGGTAAGAAGTGGAAAGTGGAAATTTTATCCATGGAAGGAAGGAAAGGGAGGCAATCGACATGAGAAAGCAAACAATCCGTCTCCCGACCCAGTTCAATTATATGATACTCTGGCCGATATTGGAGAAACCAAAAACCTGGCTTCCCAATATCCAAATATTGTTAAGCAGATGCAATTTGCCTATGATTCCCATCTTGTTGAAATCAAGGCAAACAAGAGACCCACTCAGGAGATGAAGCGTCCGAAAAACAAACCTGCCGCCACACGCCCGTTTATTAAAAAGAAGAAAAAGTGAAACTATCTTTTCTAGTACCCGGTATTTTCCTATTGAGCATTTCGGGATTTGCCCAAAAACAAAATGTTCTTTTCATCGCCGCGGATGATTTATCCTGTGCCCTAGCTTGTTATGGAGATCCGATTGCTCAAACTCCACATCTCGATCGGTTGGCCGCAACGGGAGTCTGCTTCCTCAATGCATACAATCAGCTCCCCCTTTGCAACCCGACCAGGGCATCCGTGATGACCGGTCTACGGCCCGATACCATCAAGGTCTATGACCTGGACCGACATTTCCGGGATGAAGTACCTGATGCAGTCACGCTTTCTCAACAATTCATGAAACATGGATGGTGGGCCGGCCGAGTAGGAAAAATTTATCACTATAATGTGCCGGCATCGATTGGAACCGATGGTTTCGATGATCCTCCATCCTGGCAAAAAACCATCAACCCAAAGGGAAGAGACAAAACGGACGAGCATCTAATTTTTAATGCTGAACCCCACCGTAAGATTAGTGCTGCACTGAGCTGGTTGGCTGCCGATGGAAAAGACGAGGAACAAACCGACGGGATGATCGCCACGGAAACAATCAAATTAATGAAGCAAAAAAAGAACGAACCCTTCTTCATTGCGGCCGGCTTTTTTCGACCACACACACCTTATGTCGCACCCAAAAAATACTTTGAAATGTATCCCTTGGAAACATTGAGACTCCCTTATGCTCCAAAAAATGACAGGGAAGATATTCCCACCGCTGCCTTTGCCCATAACTGTCCGGTTCCCCACTACGGGTTAGATGAATTGACCTGCCTCCAGGCAATGCAGGCGTATTATGCATGCGTATCCTTTATCGACGCCCAGGTTGGCCGAATGCTTGACGCCCTCGATCAGCTCGACCTGACGGACAACACCATTGTCGTTTTCTGGAGTGACCATGGCTACCACTTGGGCGAACACCATGGTATCTGGCAAAAGCGAACTCTTTTTGAACAGGGAGCTAAAGCCCCGCTGATCATTCGGGCACCCAATATCAAAGGAAATGGTCAGGCATGTCGACGGGTCGTTGAATTCGTCGATATCTACCCCACCCTCACCGAACTCGCCAATATTCCAACACCCAAGGAAATAGAGGGACAATCCCTCACCCCACTTCTCAGAGATCCACTAAGCAGGTGGAATAGTTTCGCGATCACCCAAGTACTCAGACCCGCTGATAGTCGTTTTGATAGTCCTGTGATGGGACGAAGCATCCGATCGGAAAGATGGCGATATTCAGACTGGGCTGAAGGGAAACACGGAGTTGAACTGTATGATCATTTTGCAGATCCAATGGAATTTAATAACCTTGCCATCAAACCAAGTCAGGGTAATCAAAAAGTTATGAAATATCTGCGAAAAGCCCTTGCTAGAAAAGCAAGCGGTCAAATTCCCAAAACTCCCTTTAATCCCAAAAGACTCTAATAGAGATGGATCTAATAACCGTCATTGTAATCGTCTCCGGTTTGCTTTTCGCAGGTGTTGCTTACTTTATCGAAGACGCGTTTGATAAAATGCTCAATCCGATCTTCAGACTAATAGGGCTTAAATCTTCAACGGGTCCCCTCGATATTATCGCAGATTACAACGATCAATTCATCGAACTGACAATCATTAACAATGGAAAAGGAAAAGCCATGCTCGCCGCCGTTCAAGTGGTAGGAGAAAATGGAAAAAAAGAGTTTCCTGTACCTTTCACTTCTGAGATTGAGGCAAAGAAGGAGGTCGCGGAAAAGAAAGAGAAAGAATTGAGAAAGCATTTCTTATCGGAAAAGATTGATCAGGGAAGTCAAAAAACAGTCTATTTAAACTCTGTGAAATCGGCTGGATGTGATCTCAAATCTCTCAGCGTGTTAGACATGGACGGAAAACACTGGACATCCGTGAAAGAGTAATTTGGGCCAAACTAGATTTCACCACCTTGATGCCCTGCGGGCATTTGCAATGCTATTGGGCGTCGGGTTGCATGGCATGCTTTCTTTTGTAGGCTGGCCAGTTTGGCCAGTTCAGGACATCAACCAGTCTGAATTCTACGGAATCCCCATTTTATTGATTCATGGCTTCCGCATGCCCCTTTTCTTTTTTGTAAGTGGATTTTTTACCATGATGCTATGGAAAAGAAAAGGAACCAAAGAATTGATTAGTAACCGTACAAAACGGATTACTCTGCCGTTTATCTTTTTTTGTATTCTTTTGGTTCCACTACTTAATCACATGCGCTCGGTGAAAGCATGGATCACAACCGAAAAAATCTCCCACTCCTCCGTGGAAGTCATATCACATTCATCTAATGAAAACGACCCCGTAGACTTAGGGAGTGCATCAAAAGTAGGTGATATTCAAAAAATTGTACAACTGATAGATGAAGGTTCCGATATCAATGGAAAATATCAAAAAGAACTCACCCCTCTACATTGGGCTGCAACTACTGGCAAAGTTGACGCAATTACACTTTTAATTGAAAAAGGAGCAAAAGTTGAATCTCTTGACGGTTATCTTAGCACTCCCCTGCATTTAGCTTCTTTTTTTGGGCACAGGGAAGCCGTTGAAGTTCTTCTCAAAAATGGAGCCAACCCAAATGTAAGAAATAAGGATAATTCAAGTCCGACAGATGCAACTTACGCCGGAACCGCAATGACCAAAATGGTAGCCAATAAAATTTTGCATATTCCACTCCAATGGAATCAATTACAAAAAGGGAGAATAGATTGTCGAAATCTTCTTGAACAATCTATTCATCTTGCGAAAGTCGGCAGGAATAGTCGGGAAAATTTATTCAGTAAATACTATCTTACTTTTGGGGATTTCATCACACATCATCTATGGTTTCTCTATGACTTAATATATCTCATCGCAGTATTTCTAATTTTGTGTCGTATCTTTACTGCTTACCCTCTTAACAAAACTGCTGAAAAGCTTGTTACCAGTAAAATTCGCTTAATTTGGTTGGTACCAATTACCTACTGGGCACAGTTTTATATGAAAGAGGATTTTGGTCCATCAACCGCAGTATGGTTGAATCCTGATTGGCTAAAACTTGGATACTACGGAATCTTCTTTGGATATGGAGCTCTCTGTTTTGGGAACGATACATTTAATAAAAAAATTGGAAAGTATTGGCCTCTATATTTCATAACCTCAGTCGGTTTTTTCGTTGGGGCACTTACTTGCATGAATTTCAAGGAATGGGAGTGGAGTTACAAAACCCTAACCCTATGCTCAGCCTGTTTTGTATGGCTAATGATTTTTGGTTGTATCGGCCTTTTTAGAAAGTTTTTCTCCGCTAAAATGCCAAAAATTAGATATATATCAGACTCCTCATATTGGCTCTATATTATCCATTTACCTGTGATACAGATACTACAGGCTTTATTTGCAAACTGGGAATTACCCAGTGTGATCAAATTCATACTCATAACTATACTAACTACCGTAATCATACTACTTTCTTACGAATATCTGATCCGCTATACTTGGATTGGAACCATGCTGAACGGCAAACGATCTAAACCTCATGAAGCGATCTGATTTACTAACCGGCAAGTCCTCCCTTTGGCTGTGTGTTTTCTTCGCCGTACTCACTTGGTCAGGTATTGAACCCAAGGATCGATTGACTTGGGCACTTGAAGCCGGCCCCGCTATTATCGGATTTATAATTATGGCTTGGACACGAAAGTCATTCCCACTAACTCCCCTTCTTTACATTTGGATTCTCTTCCACTGTATCATACTAATGGTGGGTGCAAAATTTACCTATGCCGAAGTCCCTTTATTTGATTCGATCAGCAAATTCTTTGGATGGGAACGTAACAATTACGACAAAGTCGGCCATTTTATGCAGGGATTTGTACCCGCCCTGCTAGCAAGGGAGATACTCCTGCGTAAAAAATTAGTGAATTTGAACGGCTGGCGTAATTTTATAATCATTTCGATATGTCTAGCCTTCAGTGCTTTTTATGAATTAATCGAATGGTGGGCTGCCGAAATAATAGGACAAGATGCGGACGCTTTTCTCGGTACCCAAGGATATGCTTGGGATACACAATCAGATATGGCCTGGGCTCTTTTTGGTGCAATATGCAGTGTTTTTATTCTAGCTAATATTCATGACAAATATCTTCAGGTATTAAAGAAACCTTGAAGGTTAGGATTTCATAATTCGAGATGGGGTAAATTTAATACTATCGTAGAATTATCAAATCTGAATACAGTGTAAAGTATGACAAATTGGGAAGAAAGATATCAACAAGAAGATACACCGTGGGATAAAGGAAATCCTGCCCCTGGACTTACTGATTGGATAAATAAACAAACGATAGATCCAGAAACAAGGGTTTTAGTTCCCGGATGTGGCCGTGGGCATGATGCCGCAGCCTGGGCCAAAGCTGGATTTGAAACAACTGGAATGGATCTTTCTGATCTTGCCCTGAATGATGCCCGAATGAAATACGAATCCTTACCGAATCTTGCGTTTTTTCCTGGTGATTTCTTAGAAGAACAACCCCAGGAACCCTATGATCTGGTTTTCGAGCATACTCTTTATTGTGCAATTGACCCCAATCGGAGGAATGAATACGCACAAGCTTTAAATCATTGGCTGAAACCAGACGGCTATTTCCTTGCGATTCATTTTATTTTTCCTCTTAACGAGGAAGGACCTCCATTTGGTGCAAGCAAAGAAGAAATCATCCAGCGTCTCGAAAACGATCTTGAATTAGTTGATGACTGGAAACCAAGAAATTTTGAGGGGCGAAGAGATGAAGAATGGATGTTTCTCTGGAAGAGAAAAATGTAAGCATTCTCTTACGGTCTTCCTTTTAAAAATGAAATAAAAGGCCGATTCAATATTGGAACTTACTTATAAATTTCTATTCTAAATGTATGTTCTCGGGAAAGTATTATATTCTATTTTTGCTGGCACTCCTCCTTGGTGCAAGAACTGAAGGTAGTGCAATCTCATTAGACGGAAAGAAACTGTATGAACTGCACTGCTCTGAGTGCCATGGTGAACAAGGTGAGGGCGTGGAGGATGAGTATTCCAAGCCATTAATCGGAGACTGGCCGGTTACCAAGTTAATTCATTACGTGAATAAAACGATGCCTGATTATGATCCGGATCTAGTCAAAGGAGAAGAGGCAGAAGCCATCTCACAATTTGTATTTAAAGCTTTTTATCAAAAACCAGAACTTTTCCAAAAGAATTCAAAGATTCAACTCGCCCGGCTGACCAACCGGCAATTCCGCCAATCGGTATCCGACCTCTTTGCCCAGTTTATGGGGACACCCAAAATTGATGAATATAAAGCGGGATTAAGAGGAAAATACTACAATGCGGAAGGGATGAACAAAAAGAAAAAAATGCATTCCGAAAGAGTGGATCCAAAAATCGCATTCGATTTTGGGAAAAAAGCACCTTATCAGGAAATGAATCCAAAAAAGTTTTCTATTTACTGGGAAGGATCGATACTTCCCCGTGAATCCGGTTGGTACGAATTCTTTGTTAAATCTCCCAATGGTTTTGCTCTACGGATAAACAAGCTTGATGGGCGCCCCTCGATCGATGAGAAGGTGACCGCGGGCGTAATGAGAGAAAGCGGCACCAAAATATTTCTTCTTGGCGGCCGGCCCTACCCCCTTCGCTTGGATTATCACAAATTTGATGACCCCAACGCGTCGATCGAATTAAGCTGGAGAACACCGGTCGGGCCAAAAGAAATTATTCCGACGGAATTCCTTTTTACAAAAATGGTAAATCAATCTTATATCCCCCAACAAAAACTTCCCCCTGATGACTCATCTCATGGATACCAAAGAGGTATACAAGTAGATCAAAGTTGGGACGAAGCGATTACATATGCCGCATTGGATGCGGCTCAGTTCGCGGCGGAAAGAATAAACCAATTGGCCAGAACCAAAGATGATGACCACCAGCGCAAAAAGAAGGTCATGGAGATTGCCACCCAATTTGTTCGCTACGCATTTCGACAAAAACTTAGTGAAGAAGATGCAAACTTTTTTATAAAATCCAGGTTCAACGATCAGACACCTTTACATGTATCGATTGAAAAAATTGTGCTCATGACCCTCAAATCACCGCGGTTCCTCTATCCTGAATGGCAGGCACTCGAAAAAAAGAATGCGGATTCATATGTCGTAGCTACCAGACTCGCACTCTACATGTGGGATTCTATCCCGGACAACCACATGCACAAACAAATTGATGTAGATCATTTCAGAAACAAAGGACATATTGAAAGCCAGGCCAAACGAATGCTTCAAGACCCACGTTCAAAGGCAAAATTCAATGACTTCATGCTTCATTGGTTGGAAATGAAAACCAAGGAACTGCCATCCAAAAATACACAAAGATACTCGAACTTCACTCCTGCTCTTGCCCTCGACCTGAGACGTTCCCTTTTTCGGGGTATTGAAAAAGCGATATGGAAACAAAATGTCGATTGGCATAATTTTATTAGTATGCCTTCGATTCAATTCAATGACCGCATGGCAAATTATTATGGTTTACCCTTCCCTGCAGAAACAAATGCTTCGGGTTTCATTCCATTAAAATCTCAAAAAATGGGTCGCGTTGGCTTACATACCCACCCCTATATTTTAGCCAGTCATTCTTATGCTGAAGAAAGCTCGCCGATTCATAGGGGAGTTTTTGTCAGTCGAAAAATTCTGGGACGGACGCTCCGACCACCCAAGGAAGCGGTTTCTTTCAGTAATGCTGACTATGATCCAAATTGGACGATGCGGCAAAAAGTAACCGCTCTTACAAAACCGGCAAATTGTATGAGTTGCCACGACTTGATTAATGCAACGGGCTTCACTCTGGAAGGATTTGACACAACGGGAAGGACACGGACCAACCTAGGCACAAAACCTCTCAATCTTGCTACTGAATATCTGGACGAAAATGGAAACCAAAGAAAACTCGACGGAGCCAAAGGATTACTCCAAGAGGCACTAAAATCGACTAGGTCATCAAAATATTTTATCGAGGAACTATGCAAGCACCTTGCAAAACAGCCCATACAAAGCTATTCTAACATAAATTTTTTAGAACTTTCCAAGATGTTATCCTCCAGAAAATTAGCGATAAAGGATTTATATTTAAAAATTGCGATGCAAGCAGCAACCGATGATTTTGTATTTAATAACTGAGTAATTAAAGATGAACTTAAACTCTATTAACCGACGAACTGCACTCAAAAACCTGGGGCTTTCCTCGCTTTCTCTCCCCATCCTTTCTCAGTCATCAAGTCTCTTTTCTGCGAATGCGGATAAAACCGCACCCAAGCAAAGACTTATCGTGATGTTCAGCCCAAACGGTACCATTCCAAATCACTTTTGGCCGAACACCATAGGGGAAGACTTTGAACACAAAACTATTCTTAAGCCGCTCGAACCCTTTCACGACCAATTGCTCATTCTACGGAACCTTCATAACAAGGTAAGAGGAGACGGAGACAATCATATGCGTGGAATGAGTTGCCTCCTTACAGGCATCGAACTTTTCCCTGGCAATGTAATGGGAGGAGGCAATACCCCATCCGGTTGGCCCAAAGGAATTTCAATAGACCGAGAAATATCCAATCATTTACAGTCCCAACCCCATACTCGTACTCGATTTGGTGCGTTACATTTTGGAGTGGGTGTTCAGGACACTGCTGACCCGTGGACCCGAATGTCTTACAACGGACCGAATCAGCCTGTCACTCCACTTTCCGATCCCTATGATGCATACAGGAAAATATACGGTAATGTTCGTGATAAAAAGAAAGTTCGATCAATTCTGGACGATTTAAAGGCTGACCTGCAAAAAGTTGCCAACCGACTTCCGGAATCCGACCGTAAATTGTTAATAGAACACTCCAAATTAGTGCAACGGATGGATAGGGAGTACGAGGCAGGCAGTTCACTTTCCAACCTTAGTGCACCGCCCCCCGAATTACCTGAGGGAATTCGTAACCTCAATGAAAACATCCCGCAACTAGGTCGCTTACAAATTGATTTACTTGTCAATTCTTTCGTCAATGACTTTGCCCGAGTAGCGACTTTACAATATACGAAGTCTGTTGGACAGGCGAAGATGAAATGGTTGGATGTGGAGGATGCCCATCACACTCTTTCTCACGAACCTGATAAGAATAAGGACGCTCATGATAAACTGGTTCGTATTAACACATGGTTTGCGGAAGAACTTGCTTATTTACTCAAAAAATTAGAATCCACTCCGGAACCCGGACAAAAAGGTTCGATGCTTGATCACACCTTGGTTATTTGGACAAACGAACTGGGCAAGGGTAACAATCATACGCTCGACCATATTCCTTTTGTTCTCGCTGGGAACGGTTTTGGCTTTCGAATGGGACGCTCGATGTCCTGCGAAAATGTTCCACATAATCGCTTTCTGCTCAGCCTGGCTCATGCAGTCGGGCATCCACTTAAAACTTTTGGTAACCCCAAGCTTTCTGCAGGGGGCCCACTTATACTTGGCTAAAACAATATGAAAGCTACACTTATTTTGTTCTTCATTCTTCCACTTTTTACCCAGGCAGAAAATAAGGATAATAAATGGGTACCCCTTTTTGACGGGAAAACCACCGATGGATGGACCCCCCGTGGAAATGTTCAGAAATTTGAGGCAATAAATGGAGAACTTCATTTATTATCAAAGGGAAATGTTTGGGTTTTAAGTGACCTAAAAATGAAAGACTTTGAAGTCGAATGTGAAGTTAAAATTCCCCAAGATTATAATGCTTTCAATTCCGGACTCGGTTTTCGCCTTTCTAGTGGTAAAAGTAAGCCCAAAGGTTATCAATGCGAAATTGACAGGGCAAAACCGGGAGGGATCTACGGAATCGGAATGGGGGGATGGCTATACCCGTCAAAGGAAACCCAGAAGGAATATAATTCACGGGTTAATGGCATATTCTCTGCAGATAAATGGAATAATTTTCGGTTAGTCTGTAAAGACACTGAAGCCAAAACTTTTATCAATAATAAACTAATAGCGGAAGTATCGCGCTTGAACAGTGTTTCCGGTCATTTTGGAATTCAACACCACGGCAAGGGAGGAACGGTTCGCTTTCGTAATCTAAGGGCAAAAGACTTGATAAATAATTCCCGACCTTGACCTGAATGCATACTTAGACTTTGTTTAAGTATGAAATCTCGATTCTATTCAATTCTTGCAGTTTTTTTATTTTCCCTCAGCAGTTGCTCAGATTCGATCGACGAGTCCATTCTAGACGACTTATACCTGCTAGATTTTTGTATCGTAAGTGGAAGTGATCTTGATGAAATGGGAGGAGCCGTCAGCTATGAGCACAACGGGACTTTAATTCAGTTTTGCTGTAAACCCTGTATTCCTAAATTCCAGAAGAACCCCGATAAATATTTGGTAATACTAAGGGAAGAACTGGAGGCAGTTAAAAAAGAAAAAGAAAAGAAGGATATGTAATTAAAGATCCCGAAGGCTCTGCCACCAATTTTTCTTCGGTGGTTTCCTGATACTATTTTGTAAATCTTCTGAAAGTCCACTTTGAGGCAGCCACTCCTCAACTGCATCTTTATCCTGTCTATACCATTCCTGACCCACTTGACGAACAGTTTTCTGTTGAAGTTTATCCTCAGAAATTGATACTGCCCAATCCATAGCGGACGCACCATCGTCGAGAGAGACAGTCGTAGCATAATTGGCGAGTGCAGAATCCAATCTAGGGCTTGGAGATTGATCATTCAACCAGTTCCCCGCAGCAAGAGGGTCTTGTTTCGCCCAATTGCCAATCACACTTTTAACGCCAACTTCCTGAACCTTACCCTCGGGTAAATCCGAAAAATAATTGATTGCTGATTCAGGATCAGTTTCACTCCATTTGGATCCCAAATTCTCAAAAGCTTTTACCGCATATTTCCCATCCGTGTGCTCAGTTAACCAAGAAGCCATTTGCTCAGGCTTATCACGAGCAAGGCTACGACTTAATTTAGAAAAAGCAGCCTCCTTAAGCTTTGGATTTTCAATACTCTCTGCCCATATTGATGCATCCTCAAACCCGCGCTTACTGTATTGATCGGCAATAATGCCAGCCAGTTTATTAACTTCATCTCCACCCTTTAAGCTCATTACATAAGCAGACGCACCGTTCAGGTCATTACTTGCCCACCCTTTTACGAGTCCAAAATTATATAATTTGGCCATCCCTTGATTTTCTGTTCTTTCAACCCACAGCCTAGCGTCTTCTGAATTACTTGCAGCCCACCCTTCTAGCACCCCAGAAATCGCAAATCCGGATCCAATGCCTGATGATCTTTGCTTGCAGTAATCAATCGCTCCATAAGGATCGAACTGACTCCATGCATACAATAACATTTTATATTCTTGGGCATTTTCAAACCCAAAAGGAATAGATTCAAAAACTTCTAAAGTTTCTTCCAAATTATCTTCATTTAATTGTTTCATTGCTTCTGCCAGCCTTGAAATCTTGTAAACTGGATTGGACTCTGCGGCAAATTCTTCAAGGATTTGACGAATGCCCGGCGTTCGACTTGAAAGAATTTCTTCTTCAAGAGCTACCGAAGCTTGCTTATTGAGTGATTCTTCAAACACAGATTGAGTTGCAGAAACTTTATCAATCATTGCTAAACTCAGTTTTTTATCCTCTTCGTCTCTGCGATTTTCAGCATTCTGAATGACTGATGAAGTTCTGGTATCAGAAAGCCCAAAGTAATATCCTAGCACGAAAAGAAACACTCCACCGATAATCAAAGATAAATAAAACCTGAGTTTTGATCCTTCCATCACGGGGATGACTTTGTCATTATTTTGGAAATAGTGCCGTATAAATGGCCACCTACTTTACCGTGGGCCCAGGTACCCGCATACTTCCCTCCATCGATGACAACATGAGCACTGAAAGTACCCAATCCAGGAATATTCATATCGTTTAAAAAAATAACTGGGATATTGCCTATCCACTTAACAGGTAATGGCATTGGCAATGTAACATCTTTCTTCCCGTATTGAATTCGAGCCGTAAAAATCCACAAATCTTCATCTCCAAACTTCTGAACATTTTGTACTTCGTAAATTTCCTTAGAAGGAGGGCGATCCGAACCATCTACTGTGAAATACCCGGTAAATCGAACTCCCTCCATCGAAGTTTTAAAGTTTTCAAACAACACTTCTCTTTTATATACTTCTCCGGATACATAATGAAATGTGACAAAAATTGAGCATGCAAGTATTGAAAGTGAGTAAATTAAGTGCATATATTTATGAAATTACCTTGGCAACTTGTTGCAAACCTGAAAATTCAATAATATTTAAATATATTTCCATACGATTGTCTAAAGCATCCCATTTAACTCTAATTTTATAGCGCATTATCAAAATATGGTTTGCAACAACTAACCAAAATAAAAGAATTAAATTTCGGTTGTAAGAAAAGTATTCGTTAATACATCACCATTATATGATCAAAAATATCAAGCACCTACTTTCCTTTATAATTTTCATTAAATTATCATCAGGTATTTTATTTGCACAAATACAAAACGAAGCCACTCCTGTTGAAAATATATCCGTTGCGGACGGATTTGATGTTGAATTACTTTTTACTGTCCCTAAGGACAAATTGGGATCCTGGGTAAATCTTTGCTTGGACGACAAAAACCGAATCATTGCCAGTGATCAGTTTGGTGGACTCTATCGTTTCGAGGTACCCCCGAAAGGAAAAACTTTGAAGGAAAATGCCATCGAGAAAGTTCCTGCTAATATCCGTGCAGCTAATGGCCTACTTTGGGCTTTTGACAGCCTGTATGTCGCGGTCAACGATTATGAAAAAAAGATGGATAGCGGGGTCTACCGGCTCACGGATTCCAATGGAGACGACCAACTTGATAAAGTTGAAAAACTGCGGGGCATGCAGGCACGCGGTGATCATGGTGTACATGCCCTCATACTCAGCCCCGACAAAAAGTCGATTTACCTGATCACAGGAAACAATACCACTCCAGTGGAAGCGAACCGCTCTCGGGTACCCATGGATTGGGGAGAAGATCATTTACTTCCGAGAATGCCCGATGGACGGGGACATAATCGTGATCGCCTGGCTCCTGCCGGTATCATTTACAAAATGTCTCCAGATGGTAAGGATTGGGAGATTGTCTCTTCCGGATACCGAAACATTTTCGATGGTGGCTTCAACGCAGATGGAGAACTCTTCACCTATGACGCGGATATGGAATATGACTTCAACACTCCATGGTACCGTCCAACTCGTATCTGTCATGTCACCAGCGGATCCATGTACGGTTGGAGAAATGGAACCGGTAAACGACCCGAATTCTACCCGGATACTTTGCCTCCAGTAGTTAACATTGGCCCAGGCTCACCCACCGGGGTCACATTCGGATACGGTGCAAAATTTCCACCCAAGTATCAAAAAGCGATGTTTATTTTGGATTGGAGTTGGGGAAAAATCTACGCCATTCACATGAAGCCTGATGGAGGCACTTATTTCGGAAAAAAAGAGACTTTCATCACGGGTAGTCCTCTACCGGTAACAGACGCAATTATTCATCCAGGGGATGGTGCCATGTACTTTGCAATTGGAGGAAGGAAAGTTCAGTCAGGACTCTACCGGGTAAGCTATACCGGAAAAGGAAATACGGATCCAATTTCTATGAAACCTCAAGTGAATGAACTTGCAAGTTTACGTCACAAATTGGAAGATTTACATATTGGCGAACATCCTAAAGCCTTGGAGCTGGCTTGGCCACATACCGCTCATCCCGACCGTTTCGTCCGATGGGCAGCCCTGATGGCAGTTCAACGTTTGCCAGTCGATAAATGGGCTTCAAAAGCTCTCCAGGAAAAAGATCCAAGCAAACGGGTTCATTTACTGCTGACTCTAGCTAAGGCTGGAGGAATTGACCCTTTTCACCGTATACCAAATGATCCTCCTGTAGATCAAAAAATGGGGAAAGAAATTATCAGTTCCCTTACAAAAATCAAATGGGACAAACTGACCGTGAATGAAAAACTGGCTTTGGTGAGAGCTTTTCAAGTCTCACTAGTCCGCTTTGGAAAACCTGGACTTGAACTAGAACAAAAAATCATTGATCAACTCGAGCCCCATTTCCCTTCTCAGAAATTCGAATTAAACTGGTTACTCTGTGAAACACTCTCCTTTTTAGAGGCTCAGTCCACCGCACAAAAAGCCATTACATTGTTGCTAAAGGCTCCGACACAGGAAGAACAAATGGAATACGCTCGCTCTCTGAGAACTTTAAAGCACGGCTGGAACAAGAAACTTAGAACAGATTATTTTAATTGGTTTCACAAAGCTGCTAATTATCGAGGAGGTGCGAGTTTTAGTAAGTTTATTGAATTTATAAAAAATGACGCACTTGCCAGCTTGGATGAACAAGACAAAAAGGATCTCGCTCCAATTCTTAACAAAAAAACCGTAGTACAATCTCCAGCAGAAATGATGGCAAAAGCTATGAGCGGCAGAACTTTTGTTAAACAATGGAAATTAGAAGAATTAAGTAAAGCAGCATCGAAAGGACTATCCCAGAGGAACTTTCAAAGTGGACGAAAAATGTTTGCCGCTGGCGGATGCTTTGCATGCCACCGTTTTGGAAATGAAGGCGGAATGACAGGTCCAGATTTAACCGGGTCGGGTGGACGATATTCTCCGCATGACCTACTAGAGCAAATCATGTACCCGAGTAAAGAAATCAACGAACAATTTGTTCCCACATTCATCGAAATGAATAATGGTGATTTTCATACAGGGGTCGTAGTGAATCTAAACCAAAATAAAGTAGTCATAAATACTGACTTATATAACCCGAATCAAAGAACGAATGTCGATCGTACTGAAATTAAAAATATGGGGCCGTCTACAGTATCTCCAATGCCCCCAGGTTTACTTAATATGATGAAAGAAGGAGAAGTAATGGATCTGCTTGCCTACATTCTCAGCGGTGGTGATCCTGAGCATAAATTCTTTTAATAAAGTTTTTTTCAGTGAATAGATCGATTATATTTTATGTAATCGGTTCGGTGCTCCTTTGTGGAAGCCATCAACTTAATGGCCAAAAAGATTTCGAAGTAACTACCGTTCCAAAAGAAGTTAGGAGTCGTTTGAATTTGGATACATTCTATGAGAAGCATGTCAACCTAAACGGATTTTCTATCGTTGGATCTTCAAAAGTTTCAGATTATGCCTTAAAAGAGGCGGCTTACCTCATTGCGAAATTGACTCAAAAGCACCCAGAATATCTCCAGGCTTTAGTCGCAAATAAAGTTAGATTTTCGATCATGGCACGGAACGAGTATACCACTGATATCCCAGAACACTCCAATATGAAACCATCTGTATTCTGGGATAAACGAGCTCGAGGATTGGGTGCAACCCATGCCCGTCCATCCGTTAGTTGCGGCGAAGAAAATTTATTGGGCATTACTGGAGACCCGTACCAACGCGAAAACATTTTAATTCATGAATTTGCTCATGCCCTACATGCAATGGCGATTAATGATCTTGATCCTTTATTTCAAACAAAGCTGCAAGATTGCTATAATATGGCAGTCAATGAAGGTATTTGGGAAGGTACATATGCATCCACCAATCCTGCTGAATATTGGGCAGAAGGTGTGCAATCATGGTTTGAATGCAATCGAATAAACGACCGGGAACATGGGAATATTAATACTCGAAAGGAAATAGTTAAAGAAGATCCAAGACTGGCTGAACTTATTACTGCCAAACTAGGAGACCCACCTTGGAAATATATTCATATTTCCAAAAGATTATCCCAAAATCCTCATCTATCTGGCTATAAACCTAATCAAGAAATTCCCTTTGCGTGGCCCAAGAAATTAATTGAATGGCATGAGAAATTTGCACAAGGAGAGGTTAGCCTTGCCCCTTCGGATGCAAAAAAAGTAACTCCACTAAACGATGTCGAAAAACTGAAATCAACCTACTCAAGAAAGCGCTGCCAGTTCTTCATCCACAACCTATCTGGTCAAACAATAGATGTCCATTGGATCGATTTCAAAGGAAACTTGGTACAACCACGGGTTTTACGCCATAAAGATCATACGACTATCCATTCATTTACTGGTCATTGCTGGAGGATTAAAAGTAAAAATAAAACCAATGAAGTACTTTGCCACTTCTTCAGGCTACCCATCCACCATTCAGCCCAGCTTACTATTACGGACTTTATAAACTAATCTAAAGTACTCTAATTAATTGTTGTCTTATCATAACATTGTTAACAATTAGTTTGACTGATTGGGGCTTAATTAAGAATCTTACTTATCATGAATAAGTTCCCCAGCAAAGTAGCTTTTCGAGACAGTATTTGTAATGTTATCAGAAGAGATCTCATAAGCGGGAAAATTGGTTTTGATGAACCGATTCGGGAGCAAAAACTAGCCTCTCGCTTTGGAACCAGTCGTGGGCCAGTGAGAGATGCGCTAATGCAGTTAACGCAAGAAGGAATTCTCGTGTACAAACCGAATAAAGGCGTAAGAGTAAATTCTGCCTTAACGGATGAAGAACGATCCGTTGTCGTCGCTATGCGTCTAGAGCTAGAAACCTACTGCATCAAGAAATTTATCAATCAGGCATCGGAAACTGATTTTGTAAATATTAGACTTTTGCTTGAGCGACTCAAGACAGCTTGCAATGAGGCCTCTTTGCCCGAAGTCGCTGAAAGCGACTTGGCCTTGCATCGCTATTGGGTCGCTCAAGCTTCTCCTCATCTTGAGAGTACTTGGTTGGGTCTTAGCATTCGGATGATTATGAAGTACACTCGGCTGGAAAATTTCAAAGAATCTATTGGTGAACACCACCGAATCGTAGAAGCAATCACTAATCGTAATATAACGGAATCAATCTATTACCTCGGTAAAAACATTATATGAACAATGTTACGATTATTACACTTATACTCCGCCACACTTGTTTGCTGTATTTTAAATGCGAGCCCTTCCATAGATAGAAATATTGTCGGCGAAAAACTTTTTTCTCTCCGCATTAAGCCACTGCTTCAAGAAAAATGCTTGGCTTGTCACTCCATAAAAGAAGGTAAGATCAAGGGAGACTTAGATTTATCCTCACTGCAAGGAATGCTTAGGGGCGGAGAAACATCTGACCAGGTATTAATTCCCCATGAACCTTCGAAAAGCCTTATAATTGAAGCGATTAAATGGAAAAATGAAGATTACGAAATGCCACCCAAGGAAAATGATCGCCTTTCAAAAAAACAAATTTTGTGGGTCAGTGAATGGATTAAAATGGGTGCCCCTTGGCCTGACTCTGAAACACAGAAAAAAATCATCCTTGCAGAACGTTCCAAATCGAAAACCGAAGATGGAATTTTGGTGAAAAATTCCGGTGGGTTATCTGATGAGTGGACTTATCGACGCTATCAACCTACGGATATATGGGCTTTCCAACCCCTTACAGAAGCAGAGCCACCACAATCCAGCAAGCACTCCATTGATTCATTCATATCTGAAAAATTGGCAAAAATGGATTTTCGCCAAGCATCGAATGCCGATTTTCGTACCCTAATAAAAAGAGCATATTATGATCTGCATGGTCTACCTCCTACCCTACTGGAAATACATCAATTTCGGCTAGCCTGGAAAAAAGACCCAAATCAAGCATGGAGCCAATTACTAGATCAATTGTTACAGAGCCCACACTTCGGTGAACGTTCTGCACAACACTGGTTGGATGTTACTCGTTATGCAGATACAGCAGGCCTTTCCAATGACTATGAACGCTCAAATATGTGGCGCTATCGTGACTATGTGATCCGCTCCTTTAACCAAGATAAGGCGTATGATCAATTTATTGTCGAACAAATCGCTGGCGATGAATTATGGGACAAGCAAGAGAAGAAAAACAAAAATCCAGAATTATTGATTGCTACTTCTTTTTTGCGAATGGGGCCTTGGGATCCAGCTATGGTATTGAAGCCTCAAGCAAGACAGATTTATTTGGATGATGTCGTCAATGCGGTTGGACAAACTTTTCTAAGCACAACCATGAGATGCTTTAAATGTCATGACCACAAATTTGATCCGCTTCCCACTAAAGATTATTACAGGATGTATGCCGTTTTCAGTGGAACACAATTAGCGGAGCGGCCCGCTCCCTTTTTGAAGGAAGAAAATAAGAATAGATTAAAAGATGGGCTTAACTTTACCCAGCAGATGCTCACATTCGCAAAAGAGAAATATCATCACTTACTGGACAAGCAAGAATCCGCCGCAAAGAAATGGTTCAAGGAACAGGGAAAGAAATATCTTAATGAGGATAAGCGTCGTAGTTTGCCGGATGAAAAAAAACCTCCTCGACATGTTGGGCTTACTCCTGCCGAAACGGGCAGACTGAAAGTTAGAAAACAAGATGATTGGATTTGGACTCGCAGGTTGGAACGGTACCAACCTCTTGCCCAAAGCGTTTACAATGGCCCCGTACCCAAAAGCCTCAATTCACGTAAAATGCGCATGCCAACAAAAATTCCCAACTCACCGATTCCTCAGACTAAAATCCTAATGGGAGGGGCAATTGATGCACCTGATGCGGAGGTAACCCCTGGCGTTTTGAGTGCTCTTGGCTTGGCCACTTCAGACAATAGAAATGATCCTTATGCCCTACCTGAGGAGAAGACTGGGAGAAGGCTTGGCCTGGCCCAGTGGATTGCCCATCCCAAGAATCATTTAACTGCCCGATCCATTGTTAATCGGGTTTGGCAAAGACATTTTGGTAAACCATTAGCGGGTAATCCAAATAATTTTGGAGCAAAGGGAAAAAAACCCACTCATCCAAAACTATTGGATTGGCTTGCGTCAGATTTTGTGGAAAACGGATGGAAATTCAAGCGACTTCATAAATTGATCATGACTTCAGAAGCCTATCGTATGAGTACACATCATCCCCAAATGAACAGCTTACAAAATACCGACCCAGACAATCATCTTCTTGCATACCGAGAACCTCGTCGTCTTTCCGCAGAAGAATTAAGAGACTCGATGCTTGTGAGCACAGGCGAACTGAACCGTGAAATTGGCGGGCTTCCCATTATGCCGGAAATCAACATGGAGGTGGCACTGCAACCGAGAATGATTCAATTCTCCATTGCCCCCGCTTACCAACCTTCCCAATCACCAAAAGAAAGAAACAGAAGAACGCTGTACGCCTATCGCGTACGGGGCCAGCCCGATCCATTCCTCGAATTGTTCAATCAGCCCAACCCCAATGATTCCTGTGAGGAAAGAGTCTCAGAATCAGTGAGTCCGCAGGCTTTTACTCTTCTTAACAGCGACCTGATGAATGACCGGGCCACCGCTCTTGCCATTCGGATTAATAAAGAGACTCAGGACTTACATACTCAAATCAAACGTGCAGTCCAATTAGTCTTTGGAAGAGTTCCTTCTTCCCAGGAATGGGACCGTTTAGAAAAATATGTAATGAGAATGACTTCTTATCATCAGTCTCATAAACCTAAATCAAAAGTCTATCCGACTTCCATCACCCGTTCCTTAGTTGAAGAAAACACAGGTGAATCTTTTGAATATGAAGAAATTCTTCCAGCTTTCAAAAATTATAAAGCGGATAAGAAAGCTCACGAGGTCAATCATTCCACGCGGGCCCTGGCCGACCTCTGCCTCATTTTGTTCAATTCCAACGAATTTATGTATGTCTATTAATATGAATATATCTTCTTCAATTCCCTATTTAAATCGTCGCGATTTCCTTTATGGCATGACCTCTTCTCTTGGCTCTTTGGCCATGACCGACCTGTTGGCTCAGGATACGGCATCCGGAAGTGGTCTAAAAAAACCAATGCATGAACCTAAGGCAAAAAATGTAATTATGCTTTTTATGGAGGGCGGGCCAAGCCAGGTCGATACCTTTGACCCAAAGCCCAAACTCAACAGTCTTCACAAGGCAGAGTCCAAACGGACGGGTACTTTAGAATCTGGAAACAAATTTTTTGTGGGTAGTCCATACGGAACCCGTAAAGTGGGTAAATCCGGATTGGATATGAGTGATCAATGGAAACATCTTCCTGAGGTGGCCGATGAGTTATGTAATTACAGAGGTTGCTTCGCAGAGTCACTTAATCATCCAGAAGCTCTGTTTCATATGAATACTGGTAGCCGCTTGGGTGGAGACCCGGCTCTGGGTGCCTGGCTTAATTACGGTCTTGGGTCTTATAATCAAAATTTACCCGGTTATGTCGTAATGACCGAGCTCGCTCTCCCTCAAGGCGGGTCACGAAATTGGTCCAATGGATTTCTCCCAGGTCAGTACCAGGGAACAAGGCTCAGACCTACAGGTTCCCCCATCCTTGATCTGCAGGGACCAGCTCATAAAAATCGTTCACATCAAAGACAGACTCTTCATGAACTCGCATTCCTCAATGAACAACATGCAGTAAAACATGCCTACCATAAAGAATTGGAAACGAGGATGCAGAGCTATGAACTGGCTTATCGCATGCAAATGGAAGTCCCAGGAGTAATCGGCTTGGAAGGAGAATCTGAAAAGACCAAGGAGTCCTACGGTCTCAATCGAAAAGAAACTTCCGAATTCGGAAAACAATGCCTTATGGCCAGAAGACTGGTTGAAAAGGGAGTCCGCTTTGTACAGATCTTTTCCGGGGGATGGGATAGTCATGACTATTTAGAGCGAGCCCATGCGGCTCGTATAAAAAGTGTCGATCAACCGATGACCGCTCTGATCAAAGACTTAAAATCAAGGGGTATGCTTAAAGATACGCTAGTTCTTTGGATGGGTGAATTTGGAAGAACTCCGGATAATAACCGGAGAGGAGGAGTCTACGCAATCGGACGAGGTCATAACAATAAAGCCATGACCATTCTCATGGCAGGTGGTGGAGTAAAACCTGGGGCAATTGTAGGCGGGACGGATGACATTGGTGCAGAAGCCGTCGACGTGGCTCATCCAATTCGCGATTTCCATGTTACCTTACTTCACCTTCTTGGACTGGATGATAATAAACTAACCTACTTTCATGGAGGCAGATACAAGCAGCTCAGTCAGTTTGGAGGACAGATCATTAAAGAGTTGATTGCCTAATTGCAGAACTGATTTATGCATACTCAAATCTTTTACTCGAGCAACCGTTTAAAATTATCATGATAAAAACCTTATACACAACCACTCTTTCCCTATTTTTTCTCCATTCAAGTTGGGGAAAGAAGCCAAACATTCTCTACATCATGTCGGATGATCATGCCGCTCATGGTATATCAGCCTATGGAGGTCGTTTAGCCAAAATTGCCCCTACACCCAACCTCGACCGCCTGGCAAAAGAAGGGGCTCTTTTTCAAAATGCCTTCTGCACTAATTCAATCTGCTCACCTTCCCGTGCCTGCGTCCTAACCGGGCAATATAATCACACAAATGGAGCGGTCGACCTCAGTGGTAAAGTACTCCCAGGAAAACAAATGCTCGCGATTGAAATGGGCAAAGCGGGTTATGAAACGGCAATGATTGGAAAGTGGCATCTCAAAGTTGAGCCAAAGGATTTTACCTATTACTGTGTGCTACCCGGACAAGGTAAATACCATGGCCCCTCCTTTCGAATTCGGGGAGAAAAGCCGTGGGGGGAAAATCTGATCGAATTTCCAGAAAAACATTCCACGGATGCCATCACCGACCTGACCCTTGATTGGCTTAAGAAAAGAAAGGATGATAAACCATTCTTTCTAATGCATCACTACAAGGCTCCTCATGATTACTTTGAAAATGCAGAAAGATATGAAAATTATCTTGCTGATATTGATATTCCCGAACCTGCCACTCTTTGGAAACGGGATCCAAAATTCGGATCGCTCGCCACCCGGGGAGACAATGATGAGTTAATTCCGCATATCGGAACATCCATTGGAAATCGTAACCCCCGGCGATCGTACCTGCGCGATCTACCCGAGAGATTCCCTAAGGAATTTCCTGAAAACTATGATCCTAACAATTTTACCGACGAAGAAAATACTCGCCTTGCCTACAACGCCTATCTCAAAAAATTTCTTCGGTGCGTAAAAGGAATTGATGATAATCTAGGTCGCTTATTTGCCCACCTTGAAGCCAGCGGCCAAATGGATAATACCTTAATTGTATATACCGCGGATCAGGGCTTCATGCTCGGAGAACATGATTATCAGGATAAACGATGGATGTATGAAGAATCCATGCGAATGCCTCTTATGGTTCGTTATCCAAAATCGATTCAGTCAGGCCAGAAATTTGATTCAATTATTGAAAATGTGGACTTCGCCCCCACCCTGCTCGACTTTGCCGGTGCGTCTATCCCAAAGTCTGTCCGAGGTCGTTCATTTAAAAGTATCCTTGAAACTGGAAAAGAAAAAAAGGAATGGAAAAAAGCCGCTTATTATCGCTACTGGATGCATATGGCTCATCATGATAATCCCGCCCACATTGGAATGAGAACCAAGCGTTATAAACTCATTTACTTTTATGGGTGTAATTATCAGGGAGAGTACCAGACACCGGCAGGGTGGGAATTGTACGATATGAAAAAGGATCCTCAGGAAACCAAAAACGTCTACCATGATCCAAAAAACGCCAAGCTTGTCAGCTCACTAAAGAATTGGATGGCAAAACTGCGAAAAAAAGTGGGAGATGATGGATCCCATTATCCAGCGTGCGAAGAAATTGTTCAGGAATTTTGGGACTACAGTGAAGCAGATCAGGAAAAAGCCAGAAAAATATCCGGGGAGTATTTATCGAGAAGAAAGGCAGAGCTTACATCAGGATTGCTCAACCCAAAGACCTTTGGAAAACCTTGATTCAGAATACTCTAAACTATTGACTTCCCAATATGTTTGATCATTCGATTGGCGTGTTCTTGCCTATTCGTAAACACCCTCAATCAAATGAAAAATATTAATTTTCTATTCCAGCTTTCCCTTTGCATATTTTCATGCTGCCTTATTTATGGAAAAAAACAGCCAAACCTGATCGTCTACATGATCGACGACTTAGGATGGAATCAAATCAGTGCAAAGCAGGCCACCATGGGAACCCATACCGGTTCCTTCATCACCCCCAATATAGAGAACATTGCCAACCAAGGCTTGAGCTTTACTTATGCCTACACCCAACCCAATTGCGCACCATCCCGTGCAGCCATGCTGTCGGGACAATATCCTGCCCGGATAAACAACAGCGTGTATATTGTCGGGAACCTAAACCGGAACAAAAAACCGGGTATCACCAAGGAAGAAGCAAATTTCACTGGCCCAAAACAAAGTGAAGATGTTGCCTCGTCAGCTATTACTATTGCTGAGGCTCTTAAAAAAAATGGATACAATACTGCCCATATTGGAAAATACCATGTGGGTGGTCACGGCACGGATAAAACAATGCCTGAAAACCAGGGGTTCGATATCAATATTGGAGGATATTCGCAAGGTCACCAACCCACCTGCTTTTCCAAAAAGATTAATGATTCCTGGCAATTCGCAAGACTTGGGCAGGGAGACTTCGACCGCTTTGCCAAACCCTACACGGAAGCGTATGTAGAAAAATACAGTATTCCCAATAGTCAGATCGGAAAACCCAAGCATGTATGTGATGCACTAGCCGATGCAATGGAAGAAACGGTAGATACGCTGTCTGCCAAAAATAAACCATTCTATTTACAGCTTCATGCTTATGCGGTTCATGGACCCGTACAGTCCAGACCGGACCTCAAAGAAGCCGCTCACAAACGTCTGGATGCAAAGAATTCTAGAAAGGCTAATTTAGCTGGGTTCATATCGGGAATGGATGCGGTCCTTGGAAGACTCCTTGATTCAATCAAAGACCCAAATGGGGATGGGGATAAAGGCGATAGCATCGCTGAGGACACCCTGATCATTTTCACCTCAGACAATGGAGGCACCCATGGTGACAACCTTCCTTTGCGTGGCGTAAAAGGAATGTTTACTGAAGGTGGGATACGTGTACCTTTGATTGCTTATTGGCCTGGTATTATCCCCGCGAATACGGTTAGCGACAGGATGGTTCACGGAATCGATTTTTACCCCACACTCCTTGAAATTGCTGGAAATACCTGGCTTCCCCCCGCTAAAAAGCATCCATTAGATGGAGAATCTTTTTCTAAATTTCTTCGCAACCCAAAACTTTCAGATAAACGTTCTCCCATCTTTTATTTGTTTCCCGGATACATGGATGTGCGGGCCCAACCCTGCGTTGCCGTAATTGATGAAATCGAGAATAAACGCTATAAATTACTTTATTACTACGAAGCCAATGCGTGGGAACTTTACAACCTGACTGATGATATTGGAGAAGACCGAAACATAATCAAAAAGCATCCAAAGATCGCCTCCAACCTATCGAAGAAAATTCAAGACTGGCTCGGGCAGAAGCATCCAACTTGGAAACCAAAATTTCCCCTTTCAAAAAAAGACGGCAAACCGGTTCTTCCCAAGTTCCTGTAAACAAAACTTTTTCCTGTTAAATTAGTAATGCAACAGGAGATTGATTATATGAACAAAAGAAACTTTTTAATTCTTCTGCTTGTTGCGATGGTGTCCACAAGCTCAGCTGAAGAGCGTCCCAATATTCTCTGGTTTGTGGTTGATGATATGTCCGCCAATTTCTCCTGCTATGGAGAAAAAGCGATCGAAACCCCCAACATGGATAAACTGGCAGAACAGGGTATTCTTTTTGCCAAAGCCTATGCCACCTCCCCAGTCTGCTCCACTTTTAGATCCTCTCTGATTACCGGAATGTATCAAAATTCAATCGGGGCTCATCATCACAGGAGTGGCAGAGGAAAAAATAACATTCAACTACCTGATGGAGTGAGACCCATTCCTGAAATTTTTCAGGAAGCAGGATATTTTACATGCATTGGCAGCGGACTGGAAAATTTCGATTTTAGAAGCCTGCCCTCCAAAACGGGAAGAAGGGGAAAGACAGACTACAATTTCGATTGGGACACTCAGATATATGACAGTCATGACTGGTCGAAAAGAAATGGCAATCAGCCCTTTTTCATGCAGGTCCAATTACACGGGGGGAAAATACGGGGAGCCGCCGAAAAGCACTATGAAATTCTTGAAAAAAGAATGATAAGCCAATTTGGACTTAAACCCACTCCCCATGATTTGATCGAATTACCTCCCTATTATCCGAATGATTCAGTTCTCTTGAGAGACTGGGCGACATATCTGGATACAGTTAGAATAACCGACTGGCATGTTGGTCAAGTGATCGAAAGGCTCAAAAGAGAAGGTATTATCGAGAATACGGTAATCATATTTTTTACAGACCATGGCATAAGCCATGCACGCGGAAAACAATTTCTCTACGATGAAGGTACTCACATTCCACTTGTGATTAAAGGCCCGGGCGTCCCGAAAGGGAAAAAAAGGAACGATTTGATTGAGCATATTGATATTGCTGCACTTTCGCTAGCAGTAGCTGGAATTAAAATACCCGCGAAAATGGAAGGCCAAGATATTCTTTCATCAAAGTACCATCCAAAAAAATTCATCTTTGCCGCCCGTGACCGTTGTGGAGAAGCTGCAGATCAAATTCGTTCGGTGCGTTGCAAAGATTTCCTCTATATAAAAAACTTTTTTCCCGATAGACCACACTTGATGCCCAGTAATTATAAAGACTCTAAATTAATCATTAAGCGACTTCGTCACCTGCATGCTGAGAAAAAAACAAATGCTGTTGCTAATAAACTATTGTTCTCCCCAATCCGTCCCAGAGAAGAGCTTTATCTTTACAATCATGATCAATGGCAGACTAAGAATCTCGCGGAAAACAAAACGTACGAAAAAACTCTTAATGAACTAAGACAAAACCTTTCCGAATGGAACATACGAACAGGGGATCCCGGACCGGAAACGCAAGAAGTTTATATTCTTGAAACTGAAGATCAAATGAGTTCAACCGGAAACAAGGTTTCAAGAGAAAATTACCGAAGTAATTCTGAAACATATAAAAAATGGTTTAAAGATGGAAAATAGCTCAAACTTCTTGTCATAGATGAGCATCTTTCAGTTTTAATAGGTTTAATGCATTTTAAAGAAGTCAATGCAGGATAGGTACTAGCTCTAAATTTTTATTCACTCTAGTTCCGCATTTCCATTTCAGATCATATATCTCGACTTGTTTCCCAACAAATCGGAAGTTTCTCATTAGCCCTTTTCCAAAATCGGTAAAATATAATTGAGATTAATCTGTAAACTCTTCACTTATATCTCCGACATGATTCTAAACTTTTTACCCATATTTCTCATTGTTTTCTGGTTATATTATGGCTTAACAAATGACCTAGATGAAATTCTACTCTATCCTCCCATTTTTTTATTAATACCCTATTTCTTTTTAGTTACGAAAATCAGAAGTATTCGGGTTATGAAGAAATTATCCCCTTTTGATACTCCAATTACAAATGGTCATATTGAGCGGGGTTTGAACTCAATCTTCGCCATTATAGCAGAAAGAGATAAAGGAGCATATAAGTTATATTACAATGGAAATAAAAAAAAACAGGGCATCGTTTCAGTACGAAGCTATTTAACCGAAAATACCAAACAAGCCAAAGACAATTTACTTTATATTCAATTAAAACTCGAAAAAGAACTAATTTTGTATGCTCCATACAAAAGTGCTACGGCATGGGGACAGGCGGAATATGCTAGGAATATTTTAGATGCTATGATCACAAATGGAGTCAAGACCCACTAAGCAAGTCACTGTATTATTTCTAAAATTAAAAACTTTTTTTCAGAAATGATTATCCATAAGTATTATTAGATTTGTCACATTTTCTCCGACACAATTTGAATTCCTATGTCATTACTATTGTAATGAATTTAAAGCATAACCCATTCCCTCCATATAAATGAAAATCACTCAAGACTCCCCAACCTATTTAGAATGTAAAAAATCAGCTCTTTTCGGCTACATCTTCTCAGTCATTCTAATGATTGGAGGTCTAATTGGAGTCATCATTATGATAATGAAAAGCTCCTCTCAATGGTGGATTGGTCTAATTGCCCTAGCGATCGGCATCCTAATATTATTTCTTACCAAATCCATTACCCTGATTGCAGATGGAAACATAAAGCAGGTTAAGATTGCCACTAAATCTCTGCTTGGTGCGAGTGATAATGCTTATGCATTTAATGACATCAAAGAAATCGTCATTGAAGAGGACAGGCAGTACGAACGGGACTCAGATGGTGATCGTAAAGATAAAACCAGTTTTGTCCTTATTTTTAACTTCCATAATGGATATCAGGAAGCCCTCAATTTAACCCCTGGCTCATCTTCGAATATCGCTGTAAACGGGATAAATATGAGCCGCTTCTCGCAAAACAACGCAGTAATGAATATTGGACAAAGACTTTCAGAAGTAATTGGTGTTCCTTTTAACCATAAAAGGCGTGGAGATATGGATCTTGGGGATGTGGTCAACTCGGTTGGTGAAGTGGTGCGTCAAGTGAAACAAGCTTCACAGGACGATCAGAATAGACCCCAGGTTTGATTCTCATTTCATAATCCCTTCCCACAGGGTAAGGTTTTACCTTAACATTTGATTTTAGCTTTAAGGGTTCTTTTTAGTTGGGTTATCCGGTGCGATTTGATTCCTTTGAGGAAGGAAATCCTCTTTTCGTACAAACCCTTCAGCCCTATGTTTAAATTTTTGTATAAACTGCTTTATTTGAAATTATACCTATTTCCGTTCATGCTCTTGAGCGCGGAAGGCGAAAGAAAACCAAATATCATATTTCTACTATCCGATGACCAGAGTACGTACTCTCTTGGCTGCTACGGGAACAAAGATGTAAAGAGCCCTGAACTTGACCGCTTGGCTGAGGATGGCATGGTCTTCGACCGACATTACGACACCACTGCAATCTGTATGGCCTCCCGTGCCTCAGTTATGACCGGTATGTTTGAATACAAACACGGCACCAATTTCAGTCATGGTGACATGTTACTTAAAACCTGGGAAAAAACCTATCCGGTAATTTTACGTAAACATGGATATCGAACTGCCTTTGCTGGAAAGTTTGGATTTGATCTCAGGGAAGGGCCCAATGGGAAAAGACTACCCTTACCCGAAAAAGATTTTGATAAATGGGGAGGAGGACCCGGACAGACTAATTATAACACAGCAAAAAATCAGTCGATGAAGCATTATGCAAAGGACTACCCACACTCCACACGGTCTTATGGTGCCTTTGGTCGCGACTTCATTCGCGAATCCACCAAATCGAACAAGCCCTTTTGCTTATCAATAAGTTTTAAAGCTCCCCACAAACCGGCCACACCTGATCCCATTGACAATCATGTCTACGCGGAAAAAATATTCAAAAAGCCGGCGAATTACGGACGAAAATACGGGGTGCATTTCTCCAGGCAAAGTAAACAGGATCGACAGTACGAGCGCTTTCATTCCTGGAATTACTCGGACAAATACGATGAGGTCATGGCAACTTACCACCAACAAATCTATGCCATCGATGTGGCCGTGGGAATGATGAGGAAAGCCCTCAAGGAAAGCGGCACCGATAAAAATACCGTTATCATCTACACATCTGATAATGGTTTCTTCTGTGGCTCTCACGGGTACGGTTCCAAAGTATTGCCTTATGAGGAATCAAGTCGAGTTCCTCTCGTAATCTATGACCCGCGCCATAAAAATTCAGGAAAAAAACTTAGGTCTTCTGCACTTACCGGTAATGTTGACTTCGCCCCAACGATTCTCAAATTAGCGGGTTTACCTATTCCTGGAAATATGGATGGAAAGGATTTAATGACAGTCTATGATAATCCAAAATCCTCTCTGCATAAAACTCTTCCCTTAATCAATGTTTGGGGAAAGGCACCCACTCATTGCCTGGGAGTCGTAACAGAAAAAATGAAGTATCTTTACTGGGGATATGCAGCAGAAGGATTTGAAGTAACCGAAGAATTATACGATTTGGAAAAAGATCCGTTGGAGCTTACCAATCTTGCTCAAAACCCCAGCGAATTAAATCGCGTCCAGAAAATGCAGGGACTCTATGACCAGCAATTGAAAAACTGGAAAAAGCAAGCGGTATCTTACAATGATTATCAGAGGTTCGGAGAATTATTCAGCCGGCATCAACCATGGGAAAAAAGAATGAAATTTCTATCTGCCAAAACACTGACAAAGACCCAAGAAAAAAAGAAAAAGAAGTAAAGGGATGCAAATGAGCAAAAAAATAGTCCATCTAACATGGATAATTCCATCCATGCTTATGGTTTTTACAACAAAGGCCAAGCAACCAAACATCATTTATCTCATGCTCGACGAGTGGGGCTATTTTGAGTCGGGCCATATGGGTAGTACCGAGCTGATAACCCCCAATATCGATCAATTTGCCGCTGATGGCATGCGTTTTACCAATTCTTATGCAGGGGCTCCTGTCTGCGGACCCACCCGTTGCTCATTACTCACGGGACTGCATGCCGGAAATATGTCCATGCGGGTAAACAACGGACACTCCCCCATCCGGGCAGATGAACCGACTTTGGCAAGTATGCTCAAAGCTAAAGGATATGCCACCGGGGGATTTGGAAAATGGGGAATTGGCGGTCGTGGAACGACCGGCGTGCCAGAGAAGCACGGTTTTGATGTATTTTTCGGATACTATGATCAGGTACATGCCCATACATTTTATCCAAGTTACTTAATCAGAAACAGTGAGGAAATTCCCCTGCCCGGTAATTCTGGGAAGAGCTTTTACGAGGGAAAGACTCATGCACAATTGGAAACCTTTAAGGAATCAATCGCTTTCATAAAAAAACACAAAGAGGAACCTTTTTTCTGCTACCTTCCCTGGACGCCCCCTCATGGATTATGGGGTATCGACAAGGATGATCCATCATGGAAGCTCTTCAAAGACAAACCATGGACTGCCGGACAGCGTACCAACAATGATGCGAAAGTCTATGCGGCATTCATGCATATGGTGGACCAGCAACTTGGTGAAATCATCAAATTACTGAAAAGACTGAAGCTGGATGACAATACCATTTTCTTCCTCAGTGGAGACAATGGTGGACAGGCTTACTTTGCCACGAAAGACCGACCCCATGGTTTTTTTGCTCCCAACTTAAACCCGGAAACTAGGAAAAGATTTCGTGCGGGCAAAGGCTACCTCTATGAGGGCGGACTCAAAATTCCATACCTTGTACGTTGGCCAGGGAAAATTAAACGAGGCTCGGTATCTGATCACTTATTTTATCATCCCGATGTCATGCCTACCCTTGCTGAACTTACAAATGCTGAATGCCCAGAAACCGATGGTATTTCTTTTTTACCGACGCTTCTTAGCACGGGAAATCAGGGAAATCATTCACACATGTACTGGGAACTGGGGAGACAAAGGGCACTTCGAAAAGGTGACTGGAAAGCGTACCGCGATAAAAAAGGAAACTGGGAACTTTATGATTTGTCGACTGATATTGAAGAGC
>JAOFOL010000018.1 GCA_028042835.1 Opitutales bacterium
GACCTCATGTACCTGCGGCCACGGTTGGGCAGGAAGCCTCTGCGATCAGGCAAGCTCGAGCCGATCGGATGGATGAGATTATGCAGACAGTTGGTGCCTCTATGCTTGGAGTTACCATGAGTTGTGCCCGTTGCCATAACCATAAATTTGACCCCATTTCGATTCAGGATTACTACTCTATGACGGCGGTGTTTCAGGACATTGAATTTGGTAGCCGTTTTCCTGAGTTTTCTCGAACTCATCCCAGAAAAACAAAGGCTAATAAGATTTGGCGTGGAGTTGCTGAAAATCGGAATAAAATAAGAAATAAAACCTCTGCTTGGGAAGAAGATTGGGGGGGATACAAGGAAATACATTGGAAACCGATCGAAGCGGTTGGATTACGGCTGAACTTTTGGTCCGGATATGTTGGTTTGGATGAAGTTGAGATTTTTGGTTTACCCTCCGAGAATTTTAATCTGGCCCGGGCAACCAACGGAACAAAAGTAAGAACTGACTTGGCATTTGCCCAACAGCGTGACCGTTTTCCAGTTTTAAGGGTGATTGACGGGAAGTATGGTACCCAGCGCTGGCAGGCCAGTTTTAACAAGCAGAAAAAACAGAATCCATGGCTGGAATTTACTTTCCAAAAGCCGGTGAAGGTGGGGCGTTTACGAATGAGTTCGAATCGGGAGTATTACTATGAAACTGATTACCTTGAGCAGAAAAATAAGTTTAATTTCGACAAATTTTTGGTGAATGTGAAATTGGTCGATGGAACTTGGAAAGAGATTGCGTCTATTCAAGAAATCAGGGATTTCAACAATCGTGAAAAATCGGTTGGAGATGCAGTTAGTGAGATTAATCACCTTGCTTACAAGCTTTCTGAAGAAGGGCCCCGCCCAAGCTTTGTGGGTAGTTTTATCGAGCCTAAAATAACCCGTGTTTTACACCGGGGAAGCCCTGAGAATCCAAGGGATATCGTCCCACCGGCAGCACCCAAAATCCTTTCCGGTGAATTGGAAGTTGATAATGCAGCCAGCGGACGGGCAAGGCGGGCGGAATTTGCGGAGTGGATGGTGAATGAAAATAATCCACTCACTGCCCGGGTTATGGCAAACCGTATTTGGCAGCATGTATTTGGTGCGGGCTTAGTTGTGACAGGTGGAGATTTTGGTCGTGCGGGAGCTCTCCCGAGTCATCCGGAACTACTTGACTGGATAGCCGCTGAATTTTCCAATCCATCTCGTCCTGAGGGTACACCTTGGTCGATGAAGGAATTGATCCGGTTATTTGTTACTTCCGATACATTTAAAAGATCGAATCAACCCTCCGATGTAGGATTGGAAAAAGATGCGACCGGTTCTTTACTTTGGCGATTTCCACCAAGAAGGGTGGAAGCCGAGGTGATCCGGGATGGTATCCTTCTGGCTTCCGGAAAGTTAAACCGGGAAATGGGAGGCAGAAGTTATCGTATACATAATGTTAAAAAGACCTATGCCCAATGGGAGGTGATCAATAATTTTGGACCGGAAACTTGGCGTAGAATGATCTACCAGGAAAGAATGCGCCGGGTGGACGATCAAATATTTACTGCTTTTGATTTTCCGGACTGTGGTCAAGTGCGTTCTAAAAGGCCGGTCTCCACAACTCCCTTGCAGGCCCTTAATTTAATGAATAGTGACTTTGTGGTCGATCAGGCAATACATCTTGCAAAGCGGGCTCAAGATGAGTCAAAAGGAAATCTCAAAACCTCGGTCATTCGTGCGTTTGAGTTAATTTTTTCACGCAAGCCGAGGAAAGAGGAATTAAATGCCTCTCTGGAGATTGCGAAAGATCGCGGGCTTGAGATTGTTTGCCGGGCCTTAATCAATTCCAACGAGTTTGCCTTTTTACCCTAAGGTTTTTTTAGAATGAATAATCACGAAGAAAAAATTTCCTCGATCGGACGGTCTTTATTAAATCGGCGTGGCTTTATGAAGAACGCCGGATTTTCAACCGGTGCTCTAGGGCTTGCCCAGTTGTTGAGTAAAGACGGACTTTTTGGTTCCGATGATCCCACCAGTTTTACCGGAAAATCACCCATCCGTCCAAACTTGGATCCTGACAACCCATACACTCCGCGTAATCCTCATTTTGAAACTGAAGCTAAGCAGGTCTTAATTATATTTTGTCCAGGTGCAGTCAGTCATGTGGATACCTTTGACTATAAGCCTGACCTTACCAAGTACCATGGACAAAAACCTCCCGGTATGCCGGCGGTTACCTTTGAAGGGCCTTCGGGTAATATCGCCAAACCCTTTTGGGACTTTAAACCACGGGGAAAGTCGGGAAAAATGGTTTCTGAGCTTGTACCTCATTTGGGTGCCCTAGCTGATGATTTCTGCTTCGTTCACTCTCTTCATACCCAGACAAGTGCCCATCCACAGGGGGAGAACTTTCTTAATACTGGATTTACAATGGAAGGATTCCCTTCTTTTGGTTCATGGGCAACTTATGCTCTTGGTTCAGAGAATGAGGAACTTCCTGCTTTTGTGGCGATCAACGATCCACGCGGCCCGGCCCGGTCCGGCAAAAATAATTTTGGAAACGGCTTTTTGCCAGCTGCTTTTCAGGGAACTGATTTTAATGCCAAGAATCCCCCTGCTAACCTAGCCCGTCCGGCATCCTACACCAGTGCGGATGATCGCTCCACTGTGAGCCTGCTTCAACGGTTGAACGGTTTTCACTTGGAGAAGTATCCCGGAGATGCTGATCTTGCTGCCCGTATTGCCAGTTATGAGCTGGCTGGGAAAATGCAGACCTCTATACCCGATGTGATGGATATTTCAAAAGAGCCGGCATCGATTAAAAAAGAGTACGGATTGGAAAGTGGAACTGATCTAAAAAAAGAATATGCCAAGAATTGTATATTAGCCCGTCGCTTGCTTGAAAAAGGAGTGCGTGTGGTTCAACTTTTCAATGGAAGCGATCCATCCGGAGGGAATGGGATAACCAACTGGGACTCTCATAGTAACATTGATAAGACCCATGCGATGCAGGCGGAGATCATGGATCAGCCCACCGCAGCTCTTATCAGCGATATGAAGCGCCGGGGACTTTTAAAAAATACTTTGGTTGTCTGGTGCACCGAGTTTGGCCGGATGCCTTTCCTGCAGGGGAATGGGACGGGCCGAGATCATAATCCGGATGCATTTACCTGTTTCTTTGCCGGTGCAGGGGTAAAGAAGGGATACAGTTATGGGGAGAGTGACAATTTTGGTTTCAAGAGCGTAAAGGGAAAGTCGAGCGTGTACGACTTTAACGCAACGATTCTACATTTGATGGGATTGGATCATGAGCGACTTTCTTATTATCATAATGGACTTGAAAGAAGGCTGACCAATGTCCACGGACATGTGATCAAACAGGTGCTTGCGTGATCGCATAATTGGTTTATCATATTGAAAAATTTCAAATGTAACACTTATTTTGAGTTTTTTTTATATTCTTTTTATCAGAAACAAGTGGTGGCAGCACAGTTGTAGTTTCTGCTCTTTTAAGATAGAGGTTTAATAAAGTAGTCCATTACAAACCGATTATCAGGCAATAAACTTTTTTTATTTGCCAAGTTACATCATATTTATGACTGATGTTTTAAGACCGACTTTCTTGAGATTTTAATAAGCCAACCAAAAATAATGATAGAAGAATTAACTTATGAAAAAGTAATTGATTCTCTCAAAGAGAAGCTTCCCAGCTTACCTCAAATACTTGAGGAACTTGTGAACAAGCTTTCAGATCCAAATTCCAATGTAGACAGTATTGAGGAATTAGTTGAGATCGATCAGGCAATTACCGCCGAAATTCTTAAAGTTTCTAACAAAGTTGAGTTCATAGAACCCGATGAGCCAAGGATTGTGACTATTCATGATGCGTTGCAAAAAATTGGCTTTGAGAATGCAAAAAGAATTGCTTTGAATGTGACGGTCCTAAAGTTAATGAAAATTACGAAATTTCCGGTAAACTTCTGCTGTGAGCAACTTTGGCAGCATAGTCTTGGAGTGGCGGTTGCTTCATCAGAGCTAGCAGAGTTGATTAGTTTTGAGAATCCGGACCAGGCATACACTTGCGGTTTAGTCCATGACATTGGAAAATTAATAAAGATAAAATATAGTTACAGAACATTCGCTAAAGAGATAGCTTCTGCCCACCGAAAAAAAATTGATCTTCATGATGTTGAAAAGTTAAGAAGTTTATTGAGGCATGATGAAATGGGCTACCTAATGATGAAATTTTGGAAAATGCCCCTTGATCTGGCCCTTACAGTAAGGTGGCATCATACAGAAGATAGAGGAATAAGAGAGGGAATAGAATCCCCTGAATTACACCAGCTTATTGATATCGTTTATTTTGCAAATTTGATAATTAACAAACTTCAAATCGGATATAGTGGGCATCTAATTACTAAGGCTCCAAGTGAAAAATTTCTTAGATCATTTGGTTTGGATAAGGATGGTTTAGAAATTCTTGAAAACAACATTCGTGAGAAATATGAACAAAGTTGTCCTTCTCTTCTACTGTTGTAGGGGAAATTTGACTGGGAAAAAATTTAGAAGAACTTACTGACTGATCACCTAGAGTTTTCTGTTCTTTATGAAATTAGAAAACATCACCTTGATCTTAGCGGAAGAGGCTTTTCTATTAGTTAAATGAAAAATTCTTTATCTTTTATATATTTAATCTTCTTTATTAGCGGGGTATTGGCAAAAAAGCCCCATATCCTTTTTATTGCAATTGATGACTTGAGACCGGAGCTTGGATGTTACGGGTCTCCGATTGCCAAGTCGCCCAACTTGGACAAGTTGGCGAGGGAGGGCCGGCGGTTTGACCAGGCTTACTGCCAGCAGTCGATTTGTAGTCCGTCCCGTGCGAGCCTGATGACAGGTGCCCGACCCGATGAAATCGGGGTCATTGAAAACACTGCTTATTTTCGGGACCTGAATCCGAACATCGTAACTTTGCCGCAGCATTTTATAAAAAATGGATACGAAGCGGTGTATTGCGGAAAAATTTATCACGGTCGAATGACAGACGATGAATATTCCTGGAGCCGGAAACCGGCCCATAATCAATGTCCAGTCAAAATGAAATGGTTACCGGGTGGATATGCCTTGTCTGAAAATCAGGAACTTTGGGCCAGGAACAAGGAAAAGATGCTCGCAAAGTATGGCAAAGAAGGCTCGGGCGGTTTGATTCATGGTCCGGCCTATGAGTCCGCCGATGTTCCTGATCATGCCTACTCGGATGGATACAGTACCAGACTGGCAATCTCCACCCTGAAGGATCATAGGAAGAAAAAACCGGACCAGCCCCTTTTTCTTGCCCTTGGTTTTAAAAAACCGCATCTGGATTTTGTAGCTCCTAAAAAATACTGGGATATGTATGACCGTAAGAATATTCAATTGGCAAAACAAACAGAAGAGCCACTTGGTGGTGCAACGACCGGGTTACATGCCTCGTTTGAGCTGCGGACCCGTCATGGAATTCCTAAGAAAGGTCCTATCGGCCCGGAGTTAGCTAAAACTCTCCTTCATGGATACTATGCATGTGTTAGTTATGTTGATGCCCAAATTGGATTGATGCTGGATGCGTTGGAAGAGGAGGGAATCCGGGAAAACACTATTATTGTGGTCTGGGGAGATCATGGTTGGCACTTGGGGGAAATGGGAATTTGGGGAAAGGCTACGAATTATGAAATTGCCACCCGGGTACCTCTAATTTTTTGGACTCCGGAAATGAAGCAGAGAGGAAAGGGGACTGATGCATTAGTAGAATTGGTGGATCTGTATCCAACTCTTTGCGAACTGGCGGGCTTGTCCAAGCCGATGCATCTGGCAGGCGAGAGCCTGCTCCCATTGTTGGAAAACCCGGATGCAAAAGGGAAGCAATATGCGGTGAGCCAATTTCCTAACCCGGCATTACGGGAGTGGGCAGCTAATCCACTTTCTTTGGGAATGAGGAAGACCTTTTTTGGGCCTTTGATTGAGGAAGTGGAAAATCGAATTAAGAAACAGCAGGGAAAACGCTGGAATCGGGATCTTTTTGAAAATCATTTAATGGGCTACACTTTACGATCTGATCGTTATCGATTGGTTGCCTGGTTGGACTACCGAGACGTGAATTCGGAGCCATTATTCCTGGAATTATATGACCACAAAAAAGACCCACAGGAAACTCGGAACCTGGCTGGAGAATTTCCCGCTAAGGTGAAGGAATTATTGAAAAAATTAAGAATGAGTGGAATTGGAAAAAGGGGATGAAGAAAGCACAGTCATCAATGCTAATTCTTCTTTTATGGGGATTGCTTTTTTCTCACGGGGCGGACCAGCCTAATATCGTATTGATTCTTGCCGATGATATGGGCTATTCAGATTTGGGGTGCTACGGTGGGGAGATAAAAACACCTAATCTGGATCGTTTGGCTAAGAATGGAATTCGATATACTCAGGCTTATAATACTTCGAAGTGCTGGACTACCCGTATCAGTCTGCTGACCGGGTTGTATCATCATCGGAGTGATCGGGACTTTACGAACACCGCCCTGATCGGGGAAATCCTAAAACCTGCTGGGTACCGAACTTGGTGGTCGGGTAAGCATCATGCCGGTTTTAATCCATACGATCGTGGGTTCGATCATTTTTCCGGATTTCTTGGGGGTGCAATCAATTTTTGGAATCCTGGTGATCAGGCAAGAAAAGGAGAAAAAGAACCGGGGTGGCGAGCCGTTTATACATGGGCCTTTGATGATCAACTGATAAAACCTTACACTCCGTCGAAGGATTTTTTCGCCACCGATGCGATTACAGACTGGAGCTTTGGCTGGTTGAATGAAAAAGAAAAAGCTAGTGATCCTTTTTTTCTTCTCCTTTCTTATAATGCACCCCACTGGCCATTGCATGCCCACCCCGAGGATATTGCTAAATATGATGGGATTTATGAACAGGGATATGAATTTATTCGTAAGGCTCGTTATGGAAGACAGTTAAAAATGGGTTTATTTGATCGGGAGGTTGCTCCTCTCAGTAATCCAGAACACGAGGAATGGAAATATTTATCAGATCAGGAAAAAGAAGAGGAGGCCTTACGGATGGAGATTCATGCTGCGATGGTCGACCGGATGGATCAGAATATTGGCCGACTCCTACAAAAGTTGGAGGAACTTAGAAAGTTGGAAAACACCCTAATTATTTTTCTTGTGGACAATGGAGCAAGTCATGAGAGACCGAGAAAAAAAGCTTGGGATCCTGAAGCAGAGTGGGGTAGCGTTGGTTCTTTTGAAGCGATTGGACAATCCTGGGCAAATGCAATTAACAGTCCTTTCAAGAAGTGGAAGGTGCAGGGTATGGAGGGAGGAATCTGTACTCCCATGATTGTGCATTGGCCGAAAGGGATCACATTGCCTGTGAATGCAATTTCACGCGAACCCTGCCACCTGATTGATTTTGTGCCGACTTTTATGGAATTAGCAGGGGATGAGGCAAAATATCCGAGTGAACTTCCAGGATTGGATGGAATTTCAATAGTCCCCACTTTTTCTGGGAAGAAATTAATCCGTACAAACCCACTGTTTTTTCAATACGGGAGTTGGCAAGCAATTCGGGAGAATCAATGGAAATTAGTGCAGCGAAAACAAGAACCTTGGCAGTTATACGATCTAGACCAAGATCGGACCGAAACTCGTGACCTTGCTGGTGAATTTTCCGAACGAGTTAAGAACATGAAGAAGTCATGGGATGGTTGGGCGAGCGAAGTCGGTTTCAAATAATGGAATGGGGAGAACCTGAATGATTTTTTTGCGTAGTATATGGCATTTGAAAAAACTTTACTCAAGTTTGAGGAAAGTGTTGTGAATTCGAATGTAATCACTCAATAGTGGAAAAATAACCAGATTTTATGATCCAGCGAATTTTTCTTTTTCTATCATTACTCTTACAGACCGCACAAATTTGTCATGGGGAGACCCAAGTTCCAACCCATTCAGACCTGAGGTATAGTGGTGACTATAAACGAAGCCAATTGGACTTATGGTTGGCTGAATCAAAAAAGCCGACCCCTTTGGTAGTAAATTTTCATGGCGGCGGGTTTAGGGTTGGGGATAAAAGATCTTTTCAGAGAAATTCCATGTTGCAAAATAATTTAGCAAGAGGGATTTCCTTTGCCAGTGTGAATTATCCATACATTGATCAGGTGGAAGGGGATCATCGGAAGTTACTCGAGCATTGTGCAGAATCGATCAAATTTATTAAGAAAAATGCGAGTAAGTATAATATTGATAAAAACCAGATTTCAGTAATGGGAAACTCAGCCGGTGCTTTAATTACCTGCTTTCTTGGCCATGCTCAAGATCTGGGCATTCGCTCAATCTATCCAATTCAACAGCCCAAGGGTACACCTTTATTACTCCCTCATATTCGTGCAGACGGACCGCCGATCCTAGTTTATAATAGGGCTGGTTTTAATGATCAGATACATCATCCAAGATTTGCAATAATGCTTAAAAAAAGATGTGAAGAATTGGGACTTAAATGTCTCGCGTATGGGGTGGAGGGTTCAGGCTTACGCACTGTGCCCAAAGGAAAGGATGTGAATGATTTAGCGATGCAATTTTTCAAGAAGTCCTGGAAATCCAAAAAAAATGAATAACAATATTACAATTAGTCCAATCGGTTCACGCGTTTCCAAATGGGGTGAAGGTCCAATCTTTTGGAATGACCATCTGTTTTATGTAGATATTGAAGGACATACGCTCATTCAATTGAATCCTGAAAACGGTGACGAAGAATTCTGGGAAATGGGTGAGCGGATTGGAACCGTTGTTCCGCGTGTGAATGGAGGCTTTTTGTGTGCGGGTGATTCCGGAATCTATACTTTTGATCCGATTACCGGCGAGAAAGTAAATGTGGCTGATCCGGAAGCGGATAAACGACCAGATAATAGGTTCAATGATGGAAAATGCGATCCAAGTGGTCGGTTTTGGGCAGGAACGATCAGCACCGTAAAAAAGACTGGGGATGCGAATCTTTATATGTTGGACAAGGATGGCACCCTGAGTCTGAAAGTGGATGAAGTGACTAATTCAAACGGGATTTGTTGGAATGGGGATGCAACGGTGATGTATTACATCGATACACCAACAAAGAAAATTATGGCTTTTTCTTATGAAAATGTAAGTGGTTCTATCGCTCAACCATCCTTGGTGACTGATTCGGGGGTTCTGGGTTTGGAGGGGTCTCCGGATGGAATGACGATTGATTCGGAGGGGATGCTCTGGGTGGCCATGTGCCACGGTGGTTTGGTTGTGCGAATAAATCCCGATAGTGGGAAGGTGATTCAGCAAGTAGAATTGCCCTGTGTTGAAACCACTGCTTGTGCCTTTGGTGGTGTTAATTTGGATCGGTTATTTGTTACAACCGGAGTTCATAAAAGTTTGGAAGAAGAAAATGCAGGAAAAGTATTTGCGATTGATGGTTTAGCAGTAAGGGGTGTTCCGGCATTTGCTTTTGAGGGGTAATTTTAATTCATACACCAATTTACAGCATTTTTTAACAGGATCTGAAAAGATTCTTTTTGAAAGTCTTCTTCATGTCCTAGTGATGTGTAAAAAACTTTACCTTTAAATTTTGTTCGATGAACCCATGCAACGGGTTCTGGTGAGAAACCTTTTACCGAACCAACCAAAAGAGCATTTGATACTTCGGGGAGTGGAGAATTTCGGTACAGGCTTGCAGGTGTGATGAAGGGTAGTTTTATTTTTTCTAAAATGGGGTGGTGCCTTGAATTAATCCCGAGTTGAACCGTACAGATTAATTCCTTGCCGTAATGTCCGTGGTAGTTCCCTCCGATTATCTCCCGGTCCCATTCCGGCCATTCCTGATGACCAATTGGTAATTTTTCTTTTCGTAATTGGAAAGCATGGGATGCAGTGCGAATCCCTATGATTGGTTTGCCTTTTAGAATGTGCAAACGAATAAGTTCCATTGTTTCTTCCTTAAAGGCACGCCGACGGACACTGATAAAAAGAAGGTCCGCTTCGCGAATTGCAGAAGAGTTAGAAAGTTGATTTCTCTTTTCTCCCTCATTGGGTGCATTACAAAACTTTATGGAAAAATTCTTTGATAAATGTTGTTTTGTAAACTTGGGCAATGTTTCCTTGGTATTATATTCCCGCTCGGCAATCAGGAAGGTGATATTTTTTTGTGAACTTGCGAAAACATTAAAATGAAATGAAAAGAACAGGATAGATGCCAGATAGATTGCTTTCATGAATATAGTCCAGTTTGAGTTAGAAAAAAAGTCGAGAGGGAAGATCGACTTTGTAGTATTCAGTTGAAAGTAGGTTTTGATTTGAAATATCAACTTGTGTTGAAATATAAAAAATGCTTCTATTGAGACATAAATTAGTTTTAATTCCCTCAGTATTTCCTTAGTTGTTAAATAATGTCTTTTTCCTTATTAAATAAAGTGGCCCTAGTGACTGGTAGCAGTCGTGGCTTGGGGTACGGGGTTGCCAAATCTCTAGGCAAAGTCGGTGCCAAGGTTGTCATCAATTATTTAAACGATAGGGAGTCTGCCGAAAAAGCATTAGGGAGCCTAAAAGCAGAGGGGATTCACGCAATGCTTGTGCGGGCGGATGTTTCCGATCCTGAGCAAATTGCTTCTCTTGTAGAAGCGGTGGAGGAAAAATTCGGGTCTTTGGATGTTTTAGTGCCCAATGCAACTCCGGATCAGCCTCAAAAACCTATTGAGGAATATGATGCAGAGTTTTATCGTCAGATGTATGATTTTTTTGTCTTGAGTCCTTTTCATTTAGCTAAGGCTGTTCTACCCGGAATGAAAAAAAGGGGTCATGGCCGAATTATCAATATTACTAGCGAGGTTTTTCATTGTTCAGTGCCTGAATTCAGCGCCTATGTTGCAGCCAAAGGCGGACAGATCGGATGGAGTCGAAGTATGGCCAATGAATTGGCACCGTATGGAATCACGGTTAATACGGTTGCTCCTGGTTGGATTCCAACTGAGCGCCATGAGGATGACCCTCAGGTAGATAAAGATGCCTATTTAAAAACAATTCCTCTGGGCCGTTGGGGGACACCCGAGGATGTTGGGAATGCGGTTTCTTATTTCTCTTCAGATGAAGCATCGTTTATAACTGGGCAGACTTTGTGTGTGAATGGTGGCCGTACACCTTGGTGAAAATTTAATCATTAATCATTAATTACTATGAAGATATATTCAAAAATACTCTCAATTTTATTTGTACCAATTCTTGGTTCTTTTTTTGGTTGTGGCGAAAAGTCCGGAGGAGAAGATGCCGATACCAAGGCTTCCTTCGCTTATGTGACCAACGGAGTGGATCCATTTTGGGATTTATGTGCTGCCGGTGTACGGATTGCTGAGAAAGAATTTGGTGTAAGTTGTGAAGTCCTGATGCCTCCCAAAGGAGTCGTAGATCAAAAGAGAATGATGGAAACCTTACTAGCGAAGGGTATAGATGGTATTGCAGTCAGTCCGGTGGATGCCGAAAATCAAACTCCTTTTTTAAATGAAGTGGCCGAGAATACTATTCTGATTACCAATGACTCGGACGCTCCCAAGAGTAAGCGTTTAGTCTTTATCGGCACCAATAACTACAAGGCTGGTCGGGCATTGGGGGGCTTGGTGAAAAAGGCTTTGCCTGATGGTGGTGAAGTGATGCTTTTTGTAGGCCGCCTTGAGCAACTGAACGCACGCCAGAGAAGGCAGGGGGTAATTGATGAATTATTAGGTCGTCCCGAACAAAGCTTGGAGCAAGTGAATTACGATCCGGTTGATGCAACCAATTTGACCGCAGAAGGCTCAAAGTACACAATTTTAGACACCCGTACGGATAATTTTGATAAGGCGAGAGCTAAAAGTAACGCCGAGGATGCGATTGCAAAATACAAGGACCTGAAATGCATGGTGGGTCTGTTTGCATACAACTCTCCTTCATGCATTGATGCGATTAAGGAGGCTGATAAGTTGGGTGCTATTAAAATTTGTGGTTTTGATGAGCAAGATGCTCTTCTTCAGGCAATTACTAATGGGCAGGCCTATGGCACCATCAGTCAGCAACCCTGGGAGTATGGATATGAGTCTATAAAGATGCTGAAGAAGATATCTGAAGGTATTCAACCGGAAAACACCTACCAGGAAGTGTCTTTTCTTGAGGTAACCAAAGATAATATCGATGAGTTTTGGGCCAAGAAGAAAGAAATGGCAGAACTTGGAAAATCCCAGTAAATGAGCTTAGATTCAGGGTTACTACTTGAAGTTAAAGACTTAAAAAAAAGTTTTCCCGGCGTTCTTGCCTTGAAGGGGGTATCCCTAACATTGGGGAAAGGAGAAGTTATCTCCCTGATCGGAGAGAACGGAGCAGGAAAAAGTACCTTGATGAAGATCTTGGCCGGTGTGCAACCGGCGGATTCTGGTGACTACTCTATTGACGGAGAAAAAGTGGATTTTAAAAATGTCCGGGAGGCAATGGATCTGGGTATTGCATTGATCCACCAGGAACTCAATCTTGCCTCCAACCTCGACTTGGCCTCCAATATTTTCTTGGGTCGCGAGCCGGGGAACAAAGGTTTTATAAATGAACAAGAGTTACATGCGGAAGCGAGCAGGCATTTAAAAAGAGTTGGACTGAACTTACCTTCTGACACAATTGCTGGATCGTTACCAATTGGTAAGCAACAGTTGGTTGAGATTGCCAAGGCCCTTTCCTGTAATGCCCGTGTTTTGATTATGGATGAGCCCACCAGTAGTTTGTCTCAGAAGGAAACGGAAACTTTATTTGAAGTGGTTAAGGGTTTGCGTGACGAGGGGATCAGCGTGATTTATATTTCTCATCGACTGGGGGAGGTGAAGGAACTTTCGGACCGGGTAACCGTATTTCGGGATGGTGAAAATGCGGGTGAATTAGCCAAGGATGAAATCAATCATGATAATATGGTTCGATTGATGGTGGGCCGTGAATTGAGTGAATTTTACGACCGTGATATCCATCAACCAGGGGATTGCGTGCTAAAAGCCGTTAATGTAGTTTCTCCGACCTATCCTGAAATTCCGGTCTCAATTGAGGTGCGTGCAGGAGAGATTGTTGGGATTGCCGGTCTCGTTGGTGCTGGCCGTACAGAATTATTACAGACTTTTTTTGGTGTCACTCCGTCCCTTGGTGGGGAGTTGGAGGTGGAGGGGGTCAGTTTCTCTCCCTGTTCCCCAGCAGACGCGGTTCGTGCCGGTTTAGCTCTGGCTCCTGAAGATCGAAAACAACATGGACTTGTTCTGCCAATGACAGTACGGGAGAATGCGAGCCTTCCTAGTTTGGATCGGGATCAAAAAATAGGCTTCCTTGATCATTCCAAGGAAAAAGAAATTGCAGATGAAGCCGTCGAGCAGATGAAGATTAAAACGCCAAGTATCGAGCAGGCAGCCCGTTTTCTTTCCGGAGGGAATCAACAAAAGATAGTTCTGGGGAAATGGCTCGCGATGAACCCCAAACTTTTAATGCTTGATGAACCTACTCGCGGTATCGACATCGGGGCCAAAAGGGAAATTTACAAATTAATGGAGAAACTTGCCGGTAAAGGTATAGCAATTCTTTTTGTTTCCAGCGAAATGGAAGAGGTATTGGGAATGGCGGATCGTGTTTATGTTATGCACGAAGGAAGAATTTCCGGAGAACTTCAAAAGGATCAAATGTCTGAGGAATCAATTATGCAATTGGCTACAGGAGGCTCAGTAGCAGCTTAAAATTATGAAAAAAAATGTATTTGGAATATTTGGCCTTTTAGTAGCGGTCTTTGTAATAACAGCGATTGCAGACCCTAATTTTCTATCTGCTTACAACATGCAAAATACGGTTAAGTGGTCGAGTTTGTATGGCGTGATGAGTATCGGAGTCGCATTTGTAATTATCACCGGTGGAATAGATTTATCGATTGGTTCTGTGGTTGGCCTGGTTGCGGTCGTACTCTCTTTCTTTACCAAGATTCAGGGCCTTGATCCAATTGTGGCCATAGGGCTTACTTTACTCATGTCTGTGGTGATTGGATTGGTTCATGGATTACTCATCACCAAAGCAAAGTTGCAACCTTTCGTGGTCACTCTATGTGGTCTTTTGATTTATCGGAGCCTTAGTCGATGGTTAACAGATAACCAGTCTTTAGGTCCAGTTCCACTGGAGGGAGATTTAGGTTTTGAAAACTTGGAACAGATTCTAATGCTTGATTTTCTTTTTAGTGGCCAGATACCTTTTGGTGATTTTTTCAAACTTCCGACGCCTGCTATTTTTCTGTTAGTTCTTGCAATAGCTGGTTCGATCTTTTTACGGAAGACGATCTGGGGCCGATATTTATATGCTCTTGGCAATAATGAGGAGGGTGCGCGATACAGCGGAATCGACACCGATCGCATGAAGATTATCGCATATGTATTATGCTCTTTCTTTGCGGGTATTGCAGGAATTTTATTCGCTTTTGAATTGGGTTCGGTTCAACCAGCCCAGACGGGTGAATTTTATGAACTTTTTGCGATCGCGGCAGCTGTGCTCGGTGGTTGCAGTCTAAGGGGAGGAGAAGGTTCTATCCTGGGGGTTATAATTGCTGCCGCAGTAATAAGAATAATTTTCAACTCAATTAATATGGTCGGAATATCAACTCATTTGGAATTTGGAATCCTTGGTTTGGTGATTTTGCTCGGTGTGATTGGGGATGAAATGTTAAAGAAGAAAATGGCTGAAAGACAGGTGGCTGCCAGCGAGAAACTGGCAGCAGAATTAAGCGAGAAATCAAAGAGTAAAGAGAACTTAGAATAGCCGGTTAAATATGCGGTGACTTTACCTTCCTTTTTGTTATGAGTAAAGGTTATGATTTCGAACGATGATAAGATTTTTGACTATTCTTCTATAAATGCCTTTCTTGCCCAAAATTCTATTTGGATAAAAAACAACCCGTGCGTGAGTCCGGATTTCTGCCTGGACTGGAATCGTTTTAGTGAGGGCCTAAAAGGCACTGCTGAGCTGACTGAATATTCACGAAGTACTTTCTCATCCGACCACGGGGAATGGACCTTGGTTGAAGACCAATGGGGAGACCATGCATGGAGACTTAGAATATCTGGTGTGATAAATGAAGACTTGCGTCCGCTGAGTAATGGATTTGAGTTGGAAGAATTTATTTATTTTCCGGCTTCCTTCGAAAACTTGGTTCGAATGAAGAACCTGATCCAGGAAAGTGACCCTGAAAATAATGCGTTTCCCACATTCCGTGGAAATCTCGGGAAATCAACTTTGGGAATTGGTGCCCGTTTTACCACCCTGCATTGGGATGGGGTGGACTGGGCAATGTCCAGGCTAGGGATGGGGTTGACGGCCAATCAGAACAGCATTCCAAGGGAACTGGTCTATGATGTGAATGAAATGCTTGCAGGAAATCTGGATACTGTCCCTTTCCCATTTATTGGTTGTGATGTGCCCGAGGGACATCAAGGGCAAAGTGTGGAGGGTATGGCTCATGGATGCGTTTTGGCAAAATTTAAGAACGGATTTCACAAACTTGGTATCTCCTGGAGTTTTAATGCTGATCATCAACCAATTGGGGGGAAATTCGATGAAAGGGAAGACCAACTGGTTGCAGGCTGTATGTTTGCCAGTTATATCACTTTTGATCTTTCACCTGAATTGGCTCAGACTGTCATCCCGGACTCAGATGAGGCAAAAGCTCTTTTCGTTCAAAAGGAAGTCCCTATTGATCTGGTTGAAGCAGCAAGAAAGAGGGTAGGAAATGCTGGATTGTTTCCCAGTGTAGACGAGTTCAATGGATTACTGGCCTATGTTTGGCCGGCTCTTCAAAAAATGAAGGTTCGTGACGATAAATATAAGAGCTTTCGGAAGAAGCATTTTAGTACAGATTTGGGATGTGACTTTCTTAGGGAATTATCCATTGATGAATTGCCCGGTTTAACCACCCCGGAGACAACTGCCGTTATGCTTGCCTTGTCATTTGAAATGGGAATGCCTATTCATTTTGTAGCCCCTGCATTCGGATTCCAAAAAAATATTCCTTACCCTGATAACCATAAGTTACGGGAAATGATAAAACCCATCTGGAAAGTGTGTGAAAGTTTTGGGGTATCCATTGGATTTCATTCAGGATCCGGTAAATCAGCGGAGAACTACCAGGTGGCTGGAGAAGTCACTGGGAGTAACCTGGAGATTAAGACTAGTGGTCGGTACACCTATGAGATGGGAGTCGCTTTGCACGCATCGAATAATTCTCAGGATCAGGCTTTGTGGAAAGACTGGTACGAATTCACTGTCGAACTCGCGGCTAAGGGCTGTTTTGCAACAGATGAAACTGAGAAGAAAATGGCACGGGAATTTGTGGAACTCACAATAGGAGACGAGCATGCTAAAAAAGCTTTTGAAAATATCGAACAATGTATTGAAGTGCTGAGAGCTCTTGATCCAAGTCCTGAACATTTTTTCTGGTTTGAATATAACTTCCTTTATGTTTTAGCGGCGAATGGATCTTCAGCAAAAGAGGCTTTGGGTGATCATTCTGCCAGTGGATATAAGCAAAGAGAGAGATTTTATTCAATTAGTGATGAAGGACGGTTGCTCTATGCAAAGAGGGTGGCGGAGTATATACTTTTTCTTGCAGAAAATACTGGATTAGTGGACGTTAAAACTTGCACTGATGCTAAGGCAGAGCTTTCAGGGTTTAATCAATATGAAGAATTTATCAGAAGTATTTCTGTAAGGTAGAAAATTTTTCAATTTTGTTACAATAATGTAACTAATTAACGTAAGGCTTCCCCTTATTATAGGAGGATGAAAGATCGCCTTTCTTTCTCAAAACTTAGCAAAAAATTCGGGGTAAACTGGGTACCTAAGGAGATTTCTGGTCTTTTAGACCATATACTTGGTTTTCGTAAATTAAATTACTTATATGAAACCTCGGTTGTTCAAACGAAAATAAACAAAAAAATAAAATTTTTTGAAGCGGTGTTGAAGGAACTCGATGTGCGGGTTGAAGTCCAACCCAATGAAGTTGAAAAAATTCCCCGTACAGGCCCTCTGGTGGTTGTTGCAAACCATCCTTTTGGTGGAATTGACGGTCTCGCTCTTGGTTCTCTCCTCACCAAAACCAGACCGAATTTCAAACTTTTGGTAAATCAGGAACTTGAAGTTTTTGATGCAATGACCCCATGGCTTTTCAAGGTTGATATTTTAAGTGGACATGCGGCAAAGTCTAAAAATCTAAAGGTTTTGGCTGATTGTACCCGATTCTTAAAAGATGGAAATTGCATGGGTGTTTTTCCTGCAGGAGAAGTTTCATCCCTTCATGTAAAGACCCGAAAAATAATTGATCCCTAGTGGTCCTCCCACCCGGTCTCTCTGGCAAAAAGAACGGGTGCCCAGATTTTACCAGTTTGTTTCAAGGGTTCCAATAGTTTACTCTTTCAGATGATTGGAATCATCCATCCTCGTTTGCGGACACTTTTGCTTGCCCGGGAATTAACCAATAAAAAGGGAATGGAATTGGAAATGAGAATTGGTGAACCGATTTCCCATTCAAAAATATGTTCTTTTTCCTCGATTTCAGAAGTCTCTGAATACACCCGCGTATGCGTTGAGGCTCTAAAGAATGATATCTCACCGAGGAAACTGCCTACCCATTTTTTTCTCGGCAGAAAGACAAAATCTCCTGAACCTCTAATTTTACCTGTTTGTCAGAAGAAGCTTAAGAAAGAGATCTTGAGTCTCCCTGCTAGCTCACTTTTGATTCAAAAAGGAGACTTTGAAATTTACTGTGGTAAAGCCTCTCAATTACCAGAGGTAATGAAGGAGATTTCGCGCCTCCGAGAGAAAACCTTTCGACAGGCAGGAGAAGGAACAGGCTTGCCTGCTGATAGTGACCGATTTGATGAATGGTATTATCAACTTTTCGCCTGGGATTCTAAAAATGGAAAGATTGCCGGTGGGTATAGCTTGGGTGTAGTTGATGAAATAATTAACCAAAGGGGCAAATCCGGAATGTATGCCGCATCGGAATTTTCCTTAAAGCGTGGATTTTATAAATCCATAGGAAATGCGATTGAAGTGGGAAGGTCTTTTATAACAGAAGAATATCAAAGAAAGTTTTCTTTACTAGGGCTCATGTGGAAGGGAATAGGAGAGTTTATGAACCGGCATCCGAAACATTTTGTGCTTTATGGACCCGTAAGCATTTCGGCAGATTATACACAACTTTCCAGAAACCTGATCTTTCGCTTTTTAAGAACTAACCGATGGTCATCTCAAATTGCCCGCCGTACAAAGGCTAAGAATCCCTTTAAACCAATTCAACTAAGTCCACCCTTGGCAAACTGGGTTAAGCAAGAGGGAAGAACTTTAGATGATCTTTCAGCTGTTATTTCAGGAGTTGAGCCAGATAAGAAAGGAATACCAGTTTTGGTTAAGCACTACCTCAAATTAAAGGGATCTTTTGTTGGATTTACTGTAGATTCTGACTTTGGAAATACTCTGGATGGTCTGATTGTGGTCGATATCCGGAATATGGAAGACAATCAATTATACCATTATTTTGGAAAAGGGGGACGAGAACGCGTACAAAAGTCCCGCAATGAATTGAATGAGAAGCCTGTTGCGGAAACTCTTACTCGGGACGGTCTAGGTGCCCAAGTTCCTTTTGTGGGGAAACATAATTCCTGACCCTCTGCTTCAAATCCTTGATATCAGGGAAGCCTCCATCCCGCTTTCGGCACCAAATTAAATCCTGATTACAAGTAATTTTGAATGTTCCACTCACTTTCTTATTTGGTTTTAGAGTAACCTCATCAATTTCCTGCTCAAAGGTGGACAGTAGTTCCTGAGCCATCCACCCCGATCGGAGTAGCCAGCGGCAACCTGGGCAGTATTCTATGGTTATTTGGTATTCCATAGGGGCAAAGATTTCTGTTCAACTATGAGCATTCGCGAACTTATAAAAAGTTTTCGGGGGACACCCCATAGACTGACTTAAAAGTCCTAGAAAAATGAAAAGGGTTTTCAAAACCAAGCTCATAAGATATGTCCTTAACCAGTTTTCTTGATGAAAGCAAAAGGGAGGCGGCATGTCCCATTTTTAGTCGTATGAGGAATCGGTAGGGGGATTCGTTATGAAACCGCCGGAAGACGCGTGAAAGATAAGCAGGGTCTATATTGAGATCAGATGCCAGTCCCTCAATCGATTTGATCCGGAAGTAATTACGACGCAAGTATAGATGAATGCGATTGTAAGTATCCCATGCTCGTACCTGTTTTTCCTGAAAGGAGTTTGACGATTCAGAGAATTTAAGGGTCAAGGTGTAGGCAAGAAGATTGCAGATTGAAATTCCATGGATTGACCCCGAGTTTGCATTGCTGAGGATAAGTTCAAATAATTCAACTATCTCACCGAGATTTCTAATATTTTGAAAATTTAAAATTCGATCATCATTTGGAGTTTTCTTTTCAAATTTTAGCGATTGAGCAAGAACCATGAAATATTTAACCATAGGCTTACTTTTGGATGTTGATATCTTGTGGTATGTCCCAACCCCATAACGGAAATAGGAACCGGGTTGTAAATCGTGATTAGATTTTCCCAATACCAATTTACCTTCCCCTGAGGTTATAAATTCAAATGTGGTAAACTCCATCATCTTATTGTTTTTTCCTAGTTGGGGGTAGGAATCTCTCTCGACGATAAAGTCAGGAAGGCATTTCTCAAATCCTACACTGACTACTGAGACATCCTTTGGTTGCTCAAGTGGAAATCCTAAAAAAACCTGTCTTTCGTCTCTTACTTGATCTGAGAAATGATCCAATTTTTTTTGCATACAAGTAATGTCAATAATAGATATTCTAGTGTCAAGGATATGTATTCTTAATTTTAATTTTTAATTATATTATTATTGGTTCTGAAATCTAAACTTAATCGTCTTCCTGCCTTCAATTTGTGAGAATCATTTTTTTAAATACAAATCAATTATTGTCATGCATACATCTGTACAAAAAATTATGAAATCGACCCACTACCGATTGACAGAATTTTTGTTTTTTTAAAAGATATTGTTTTTTATACTCTCGAATGAACTTCAGAACTTTATTGCTTTTCTTTACCCCCTTTTATTTGGCTAATGGTTCCATAGGCTCAGAATTCTTTGAATCCAAAATCAGACCTGTTTTGGCAGAGAAATGTTATGAGTGCCACAGTGCCCGAAGCGGTAAAATGAAAGGAGATCTTCGTTTGGATCACATCGATCTAATTCTTAAAGGTGGAGATTCCGGTCCAGCCCTAGTTGTTGGGAAACCTCATGAATCTCTACTGATCGAAGCCGTGCATTATCATGACCCTGATTTTCACATGCCACCGAAAGGTAAACTTTCTAAGAAAACAATCAGTGATCTCGAACATTGGATTTCAAGCGGAGCTGTTTGGACTGATGAACCCGTACCAAATTCTTCTTCTAAATCTGAAAGATCTTCTTTTAATATTGAGAAGCGAAAAAATTCTCATTGGTGCTGGCAACCCATTATCCCTCCGAGTATTCCGGTTGCTCAATCCGCGAAAAAGCTACACCCAATTGATCAATTGATTCGTGCAAAACTTGCTTTTGCAGGTCTGTACCCTTCCAAACCTGCAGATAAAAGAATCTGGCTCAGGCGGGTTACTTTTGACCTGACGGGCCTTCCGCCGAGTTTAGCTGATATCGAAAATTTCATAGCGGATAAATCTGATAATTCCTTTCAGACCGTAGTAGACCGATTACTCGCATCGCCCCATTATGGAGAAAAGTGGGCAAGGCATTGGATGGATTTAGTGCGCTACGCCGAGACATGCGGACATGAATTTGATTACCCGTTGGAAAACCCTCACGAATATCGTGATTACTTGATTCGTGCGTTCAATCAAGATTTACCCTATGATCAATTGCTTACAGAGCATGTTGCAGGTGATTTGATTTCTTCGCCGCGCATCCACCGGGAACAAAAATTCAACGAATCTATTATTGGCACTGGTTTCTGGTATTTTCATGAGGCAGTACATGCCCCAACAGATTCAAAAGTTGATAATGCTGACCGAATGGAGAATCAACTGGATGTTTTTGGTAAAACATTCCTCGGATTAACGATTGGGTGCGCCAGATGTCACGATCATAAATTTGATGCCATATCAGAAAAGGATTACTACTCACTGGCAGCTTTTATGCAGGGTAGTAACAGGCAGGAATACCCTCTTGATCTGGAAGGGGAAAGAGAGAATATTGCCAATGAAATTGAAGCTTTATGCAGGTCGTCGTTTTCTTCCATGCCCTCCAAGCAGGAGGATTTTCATTTAACGCACCTTCCCAGTAAATATTGGAAAGGTGCTCTGAATCTGACAGATTCTAGCTATGAAGCCTCGATTACAGACGATAATCTTACCGGTGTAGTATTTGTAGATTTTGAAAACGGTTTTGGTGGATGGAAAGCTAATGGGAAAGCTTTCTCAAAACCCAGTTTGAAAGGCTCGAATGAAACTAAATCGGTAACTGGGTATACGGGTTCAGGTTGGGCTTCCTCATTTAATAAAGATTCAAAAAAATCAATTGGATCTCTACTATCTCCAAAAGTTAAGGTTGAATATCGCTTTCTTAATTTTTTCGTGGGAGGTGGTCAGTTCAATGATGTGGGGGTGGAGTTATGGGCTGACGGCAAGAGAGTCTTGGTATCTCGTGGAGAAAATAGTGATAAGTTACTTCCAGTGAGTTGGGACTTGGTGGACTACCATTCAAGGGAAGTCGAAATTAGGATAGTTGACAATGCAACGGGCAGATGGGGGCATGTGCATGCAGATCAGTTTGAATTTTCTAAATCCCCGGTAATTTCAAAGCCTGTTAAACCAGTGCCGCCGATTTCCCAAGTTGAAAAGTATGCTCAGGCAAACAGTTTAAATGCCAAAACTCTTTGGGCATGGTGTATGCACTTTAATCAGTTAACTAACCTCAAATCTTTATCACAAAGAATAAAAAGTGTAAAAAACTCACACGATGGACTGGTCAACGCGGAACAGAATTTCATTCAAAACAGTCAATCTTTTGCAAATTTTACTTCTTCGGAAATTCCAAAAGACTGGAAAATAACCGGTGAAGCTTTTAAACCACGCGGGCACCGATTAATTTCGTTCGACGGATCAAATCTTTTTCCTAATCGGAATGTACTTTCCTCAAATATTTTAGGAAATAGACGGGTAGGTAATCTCCGGTCCCCGCATTTTAAAATTGAGCATGATCAAATTTTGATTAAAGCCAAAGCAAAGAATGCTTTTATGCGAGTAGTTATTGATAATTACCATATGGGTAAACACTCAGGTTTACTTTTTGGCGGCACTGTTATCAAGGAGGCAAATTCCGACGGTGATTTCAAATGGTTTAGTCTATCGCCCAAAAAATACAAAGGCCATTGGGCCTATCTTGAATTTGTGGATCGGGGTACAGATGCTTACCTGGAAATTGATCAAGTTAGGTTTGCCAACTCCGGAATTGGAAGAAGGCCCGATTCTAAGTTTTCTCTTCTGCTGGGGGATGATATATCTGAGCGAGGTAATCTCCCTCAATTCCTTGATAGTTTCCTAGAAAAATCATTCGATAAAATTAATGCGGGCAAGCTTTCAGGAAGAGAATATGAATTTCTTAATTACCTGCATAGCGAGGGTCTTATTCCATTCGAAAATCACCAAACTTTAGCTGAAATAGCAATACAAGCTGAAGTCATTGATTCTAAAACACCCCGCGAGCGGTATGTATTAGCGATGGGAGAGGGGAGTGATTTCCAAGGGAATGTTTATGTCCGTGGAAGCCCGCATAAACTTGGAGACCCTGTCCATGGTAGAAATCTCACCGCCCTTGGTGGCCAGACAGGTTCGCGTCTGGATTTGGCGAATCAATTAACCTCCGAGGATAACCCCCTCGTGTCCCGAGTAATGGCAAACCGTATATGGTTGCAGTTCTTTGGCCGTGGAATTGTTCCGACTCCAGATGATTTTGGTCCAATGGGACAGGAGCCCAGCCATCCTGAACTGCTTGATTGGTTAGCCAATGATTTTCGAGGAAATAATTGGTCTGTTAAAAATCTGATTCGAAAAATTGTTCTTTCTCAAACCTATCGGCAATCAAGCACTTTAAATCCCTCCAATGACAAAAATAAAGTTAGCTTGGTGGACCCTGAGAATATTCTGCTGCACAAAATGCCAGTTAGGAGGCTACATGCCGAATTCATCAGAGATTCAATCCTGTTGTTCTCTGGTCGAATCGATAAAAAGCTTTTTGGCCCTTCGGTTCCTATTTACAAGACCGCCTTTATGACGGGAAGGGGGGGGAAGAAAAATGGGCCTCTAGACGGAGCCGGTAGAAGGAGTATTTATGGTTCTGTTTACCGAAATTTCCTTTCTCCTTTTATGTTGGCCTTCGATCAACCGGCTCCTTTCGGAACCAAAGGGAAAAGGTCAGTTTCTAATGTTCCGGCCCAGTCTTTGGCTCTAATGAATGATCCATTTATAATTGGTCAATGCAAGTTGATCGGTAAAAATATTTTTCAGGCAAAGATGCCAAAATCCGAGTCGGTTGGAAGTCTTTTTGAGATGATAACGGGTAAACCTCCAAGACAGAAAGTCGAAGAAAAACTTCTCGCATTTTTAGAAACTCAAACGAAAGAACATGGGAGTTTGACTGAAGATGTCTGGGCCGATTTAGCCCATGTCCTAATTAATTCAAAAGGATTCCTTTTTCTCAACTAAACTTCGAAGCTATGCATTGTAATCAATTTAATACTCCATTGTCCCGTAGGTCCATGCTTCAATCCTGTGCCATGGGTTTTGGTGGACTCGCTTTTTCTGCCTTATCCAATGATTCACTAGCTTCCCCTTTGGCACCAAAGAAACCACATTTTACACCACGAGCGAAAAATGTGATTTTTCTCTATATGGATGGTGGACCGTCCCATGTGGATACTTTTGATTACAAGCCAGCCTTGGAAAAATATAACGGGAAGGACCCTCGCGAAGTAATTGGAAAATTAGCACCCACTCAATTTGATAATATAGGTAAAATTCTTAAGAGCCCATGGGAATTTAAACAAAGAGGGCAGAGTGGACACTGGGTATCCGACCTTTTCCCTCACATCGCACAGGATGATGTGATTGATGAGATCTCAATGGTTAAATCAATGACATCTAATTTTTCTGAACATACTTCAGCTAATTATTTTTTGCATACCGGAAGCGGATTCCAGGGCCGTCCCAGTATGGGTGCATGGTTTGGTTATGGACTGGGAACAGAGAATAAAAACTTACCCGGTTTTGTGGTATTGAATGGCGGACTTATTCCACCGGGTGGATTGGATTGTTTTGGTTCCGGTTTTTTACCGGCCAGTTATCAGGGATCAGTTTTTCTTCCTCAAAATGAACCGGTTGCTAATATCAAACCAAAGGAGAAATCGTCTGAATTACAGAGGAATAAATTATCACTGCTCTCGGATTTAGATTCTTCCTCCCTGGAGGAAATGGATTTTGACCCCCAAGTTGAGGCGGCAATTCAAAATTATGAAACTGCCTATCAAATGCAGACTTCTGTGCCTGAATTGATGGACTTAACAGGTGAATCTGAAGCACTCAAAAAATCTTACGGCATGGATTCAGATTTTAAAAATACCCGAACATTTGGTATGCAATGTTTACTAGCCCGCAGGTTGGTGGAGAGAGGGGTTCGATTTATTGAACTGACCTGCCCGGGCGGAAATGGAGACCGCTGGGACCAGCACGGTGGATTGGTTGATGGACATGGAAAAAACTGTATGTCAGTTGACCAACCGATTGCGGGCCTGATTAGGGATTTACGTAAGTTAGGTATGTTGGATGACACTCTGGTTGTATGGACGGGGGAGTTTGGTCGTACCCCATTTGCCCAAGGATCAAATGGGAGAGATCATAACCCCTTTGGATTCACAACCTGGTTTGCAGGCGGTGGTATTAAACCGGGAGTAACCGTTGGAGCCACCGATGAATTTGGCTACAAGGCAGTAGAAAACCGTTATGAAATTCATGATCTGCATGCAACTATGCTTTATTTACTTGGTGTAGAACATACGGAAAGTACATTTCGTTTTGGTGGTAGGGACATGCGCCTGACTGAAGTCTTCGGTCATTTAATAAAAGAAATCTTATGACCCACAAAAAGCCTGAAAAATAATACTGGTTAAGAAATATTTTCTTTTAATGTTTAAAATAAACTTTCAATAAAATTAGGCGTTCTTCCTTTCTCCCCCGTAGTCAAAGATTGCCAAACTTAAAAATGCAGGCGATCATTACAGATCGGTCAGGTTAAACTTTCAAATTCAAGAAGTTTTTTGTTTATTTCATTTAGATAAAAAAGACTTGCACAAGATGGTTTGTGGGAGTCCTATAAAGAAGTTCGTTTTAATCTCTTGATTTGCCTCGCCTCATGACTAAGCATTTAGATTCAGGTCCTAAAGTTATAGATCATCCTCCCTTGGAAAGTTCTTTTTCGAAGTTTTTAAGAGAATACAGATTGTTTAACAGTCTTTTAATATCTTTGTTTAGTGTCGTGCTCGTTTTTGTACTGCTTTGGAATATGGTTGTATGGGTAGACGCTGGAGGTAAGCAAGGATCTGATTTTTCTGATGCTGGGAAGTCTAATGCGGGTCCGCAAAAACAAGAGCATAAGGTTCGCCTCATGCAGAGACAGAAGAAAGCAAGACCTACTAAAACCCACACTTTTAGAGCAATTTCTGTTTCAGATATCTCCATTCCTATGGTTGATATAGAAGCAAATGATATTAATCCAGCCATGGCCCTTAGTACGATGGGAGATGTGGGAGATGTTCGAGTAGATGTGGATATGTCAGTATTGAGCAAAGCCTTTGCTTCGAATTTTATGGGGGTTAAATCCAAAGCAAATAAAATCCTCTTTATTATAGATTACTCTGCATCGATGAACGGTAGAGATAAGGTGATGCGTTTTGAATTGAGCAAAGCGATAGACAAGTTACCCAGTGTGGGTTCGGTGGCCGTTCTCTTTTTTTCCGGGCCTACCTGGGTTGCGGGTGAAGATGCTAAAGCATTACATAAAAAATGGTCAGGTTCTAATGGTGGTGGTTGGAAACCGATTGAGGGGCACACCCCTCGTCGACCTACTTGGCTCCCTGTTACCCCTTCGAATAGAAAAAAGCTTAAAGCGGCAGTTGCATCGACCCCACTCACTTTAGGCACCGTATGGGATAATTCTTTCGAATGGGCGTTTTACATGAACCCCAAACCGGATGTTATTTATTTCATGACTGATGGAAATTCGAATAAGAATTTCCAAGGCATAGACATTATTAAACAGAAAAAAGGTAAGACAAAAATTTACACGATTGGATACGGTGCTCCCGCTGGTGCTAAATTACCACTTGAGGAAATTGCAGCCATGACAGGAGGAAAAAGTAAATTTGTGGAAATGGATGTTATAAGGTTGATGGAAAAAGAAATTGATGCAAAAGCTCAAATTAACTGAAATTCATTATGTCTACTATTAAATCAATATTTTTTTGTCTAGTACCGCTGCTATTTACTGATTTTGTTTTTGCTGAAATGAAAGTTCTCCTGCTGGATGGACAAAATAATCACAATTGGAAAGCCACGACTCCAGTAATTGTTGAAGCATTAGAAAGAGATAATCTTTGTAAGGTCAGTGTCTTTACTTCTCCACCTAAAAAGTCTCCGCAGGATGCGTGGAAGTCGTGGAAGCCGAATTTTCAAGACTATGACGTTACCCTTACCAATTATAATGGGGAAATGTGGCCTGAAGATGTACAGGAAAAATTAATTAGTTATGTTAAAAGAGGAGGTTCATTTGTGGTGGTTCATGCCGCTAATAATGCATTTTCTAACTGGCTCGAATATAATACTATGATTGGTCTAGGTGGTTGGGGGGGGGAGGAGTGAGAAATCTGGCCCTTATCTTTATTTTGATGATAATGGGAAATTAATAAGAGATCCCCGTCCTGGGCGTGGTGGAAGTCATGGTCCGCAGCATGAATTTGTGGTGAAAGTAAGAAATAAAAAACATCCGATTACCAAAGGTATGCCCTCAACTTGGCTTCATGCGAAAGATGAACTATATGACTCTCTACGTGGACCTGCTGAAAATGTAAATGTGCTTGCAACTGCCTACAGTGAAAAAAGTAAAAGGCATGAGCCAATGATCATGACAATTGCATACGGAAAGGGAAGGGTTTTTCATACACCCATGGGACATGCTGATTATTCAATGAAATGCGTTGGATTTCAGGATGTCCTGAGAAGAGGGACCCAATGGTCTGTTCATGGAGAGGTTAAAATTCCGCTTTCAGAAAACTTTCCGAAAGCAGATAAAATTTCTCAATTACCCTGAATGAAGCAGTCCTAATTCATAAAGTTCAATCAATGAATTTTTGTTCGATTAATAGGAGTTTCTAGTTGCCTAAGTTTTGACTTATTCCTATTGCCAAAAGAGGCATTCCATACATAGCTGAACTGATGAATACAATTGGATTAGATATAGGAACATCTTCTGTAAAAGCCCTATTGGTTTCTCCTGCAGGAGAAGTTTTGAAAGCCAGTTCTCCAGAATATCCGTTTCAAACTCCTCAACCTCTTTGGGCAGAAACTGATCCCAGTGTTTGGTGGGAGGCAACGCAGAAAGCTATTCGTTCACTTCTTGAGAATACAGATCCAAGTAGCATAGGAGGTGTTGGGCTAACTGGCCAAATGCACGGAATGGTTGCACTCAATGCAAGTGGTGATGTTTTACGTCCCTGTATTATGTGGAATGATCAAAGATCTTTTGCGGAGTGTGAAGAAATGACATCGATTATAGGGAAAGATGAAATTTTAAGAATTACAGGAAATCCGGTACTGGCTGGGTTTACTGCACCCAAAATACTTTGGATGCAAAAGAATGAACCCGAGCTATTCGCTAAAATTGATAAGATTTTACTACCCAAGGATTATATTCGCTATAAATTAACCGGGGAGTTTTTTACCGATGTTTCTGATGCATCCGGTATGTCTCTTCTTAATGTAGGTGAACGTAAATGGTCCCATGATATTATCAACGCTCTGGGGTGGAAAAAAGAATGGTTACCTGAGGTTTCAGAGTCTACTGAAGTTACATCAAAAATTTCTACGATTGCTTCTGGGGCTACCGGTTTGGTTGAGGGAACCCCAGTTGTTGCTGGAGGTGGCGATTGTGCCGCCCAAGCGGTTGGTAGTTCGATTGTGGAAGAGGGCAAAGTCTCGGTCACTCTTGGCACCAGTGGGGTAGTATTTGCACAGAGTGATGAGTACCGTGTGGAACCCGAGGGTAAGCTTCATTCTTTTTGCCATGCCGTTCCAGGGAAATGGCACATGATGGGGGTTATGCTTTCTGCAGCCGGATCATTTCAATGGTTTAAAAATAAATTTGCCGTCGAAGAAAACCGGGTCGAGCAAGAGGGTGGACCTAATGCATATGATAATTTAACAGCACAGGCATCTGAGGTTAAGCCTGGAAGCGAAGGGTGTATTTTTCTGCCTTACCTTTCTGGTGAACGAACTCCTCACCCAGATCCGCATGCAAGGGGAGCATTTATTGGATTGAGTTTAAGGCATGGTCTCGGGCATATGGCTCGATCCGTTTTAGAGGGGGTAAGCTTTGGATTAAACGATTCCCTTTCACTAATGAGAGCTTTGGGGATTAATCCTTCGAATATTATTTTAACGGGGGGAGGAACAGAGTCATCTCTCTGGAAGCAGATGCTTTCAGATGTTTTTCAGTCTAACTGTGCCCTTGTGAATGCCAAAGAAGGAGCTGCATATGGAGCAGCGCTACTTGCATCCGTCGGAATCGGAGTTCAAAAATCTGTTGAAGGTGCGAGTAGAGAATGGATTCGGGAGACAGAAAATATTACGCCTGGGAATGATGTGATGACTTATGATAAATTTTACTCTCACTATCGAGAGTTATATCCGTCGTTAAAAAATCATTTTCATTCTATTTCTACTATCTTAGAACAAGGAGTGGAGGAGTAGATGTCGGGTAATCTTTATGAGTCAGATAAACTGCTGGGGGAATACCTATTATTCCATTATGGCAGGGACGAGGAAATTCTGCCATGGGCAAATGGTCCAGTTGATGCCTTAGGGTTCACTAATAGAACAGTTGAGTCGCTCATGGAAAAGCAATCTTTTGAGCAAAATTCGAAGGCACTGGATGTGGGTTGTGCAGTAGGTGCTTCAAGCTTTGTTTTAGGGAAATATTTTGGAGAGGTCTTAGGGATTGATTATTCGAAAAGCTTTATTGATGCGGCAAGTCTCTTATCTGAGGGTAAAACTTTAGAATATTCCTATCTGGAAGAGGGGAGTTGCTATGCAGATGCCGAAGCAGTACCGACCACCTCCGAGGGAGAAGTTTCATTTCAGGTGGGCGATGCGACTAACTTGGATGAGAAATTGAGTGGTTTTGATCTAGTTCATGCTGCCAATCTAATTTGTAGACTGCCAAATCCTGAAACTTTTTTGAACAGGCTGCCTCATTTGGTCAAGCAGGGTGGGTACCTCTTATTGGCAACCCCATTTACTTGGCTGGAAGAATTTACTCCCCGGGCAAAGTGGATTGGCGGGGCGGGGGATTCAAAAGATAAACTGAAAGAATTTCTCAGTCCCTGGTTTAGTTTGGAATATGAGGAAGATCTCCCATTTTTAATCAGGGAGCATCGGAGAAAGTTTCAATACTCAGTATCCTGGGGAACCCGATGGAGACGAATTTAAATTTATTAGATATTATATGTTATGAATGACATAGATGATTTTATATCTCATGTTGAAAAAGAGGATGCCCCATCAAGTGAGTGGTCGGAATTGATCCAAGCTCTTTGGTGGGCAAAAAAAGGAAAATGGGAAAAATCACATGACCTAGCCCAGGAAATAGAAAGTGAGGACGGTTCGTGGGTCCATGCCTATTTACATCGTGTGGAGGGTGATGTAGGAAATGCCGGTTATTGGTACCGGAGAGCAAATAAAGAACCTAAGACGAATGAAGATCTAGATGTGGAGTGGAAGGAATTAGCTCAATATTTTCTTTTGCATGGTTAATCACCGTAATCATGCTGTTATGTTAAGATTATTTTGTGGAACCTGATACTCATCATCCTAGAGAAACCAACTTATCTACTGAAGATAGATGGGATTGGGTTACTCCTGTTTTTCTGCTTTGTCTTTGTGTAATGAGCGTTCTTTTTATTCAGTCCGCTCAAGCATACGACGGTGGTAATGAATGGAAGAGGCAGATAATATGGTGCGTAATAGGTTTTTTCATCTACTTCGGATTTTCTTTATTGGATTATAAGATTTTCTTAAAATATGCCCATATTTTGTATGGTTTATCAATCTTTTCATTGCTTCTAGTCTTTGGCGGTCCCAAAATCTATGGGGCAAGTCGATGGGTGGATTTAGGTTTTTTTAAAATACAACCATCTGAAATGGCTAAGTTTGCAACTATAGTAATGGGTGCAAGTGTTCTTTCTAGAGCGAAAATTGGAGACTTAAGGGATTCCTTAAGAGGTATCTTGCGATTATCATTGTGCTTCCTTGTTCCTATGTTCTTGATTTTTCTTCAACCTGACTTAGGATCAACTTTGGTACTTCCACCAATTGCCTTCACTCTTTTGTACGTCGCACGCATACCTACCAAATTTTTCTTAGCCACAGCAGTATTGTTCGTTGCTTTGCTAGGTTTGTTGGGTCTAGACGTCTATCGTTATTATCAACATAAATCTGAAAATCTGCGTACTTCTGAGCCGGTGGTGGCTTACGAAGACAACGCGCTCTTACCACTAAAAGACTATCAACGTAAACGAATACTCACTTTCATAGCACCTGAAATTGTAGACCCGCAAGGGATTGGACCTAACTGGAATAGAATACAGGCTTTAATAGCTGTTTCGACAGGAGGGGTTTCTGGAAAAGGACTAGGAGAAGGGATGCAGGCAAAACTTGGGTATTTGCCACCAGCAGTCGCACACAATGACTTCATATTTGCAGTTCTTGCAGAGGAATGGGGACTTGTAGGTAGTGCATTTGCTCTGTTTGCTTACGCAATCGTTATCTTCGGTTGTTTAAAAGTTGCATCAAAATCTGCTGATTTATTTGGACGGTTGCTCGCTGTGAGTATTGCCGTGCTTATGATGGTTCACTTATTCGTCAATGTGGGCATGACCTTAGGAATTACTCCTATCACGGGTTTGCCTCTACCATTTATGAGTTATGGTGGTTCTTTTATTGTTACTTCATTCCTAATGATGGGAGTGGTACAGAGCGTGTATCGACACAGAAAAGAGTTCCTGGTATGATAAATACAGGATCCCCTTTTTTGTTTCGAGAGTTGAAGTGCAGATTAAACAACTCAAGAAATCATGGCTCGAAAACCAAGACCTCGTAATCGTTCATCACGACGAAATAGAAATCATTCTTCACGGAAGGAACAAACATCCGAAAAAAATGATTTAAATGCTGCCCCGCAGGAGCCAAAACCTGTGCATATTGATAAAGCTGAGTTAAGGGAGGCTTCTCTTAAAAGAGCAAAGTCTCGTCCTCTTCGTGAACGAATTTTAGCTTTCTTTCGAGGCGAAAAGAATCAGGACTATAAAGAGCTTATCATTAATACTGAAGCTCTTGAAAGAAGGGTTGCAAGGATTGAGAATGGGATATTACAGGGTTTTGATGTTGAGCGATTAGATGAAGAACGAATGGTTGGGGCTATCTTCAAGGGCAAAGTGCAAAACCTTGAACCTGGACTAAAAGCTGCGTTTGTTGATATTGGTCAGGAGAAAAATGCGTTTTTGCATTATTGGGATATGTTACCTGGAGCTAATAACGATCCATCCATCGAGATTGTAAGAGAGAATAAGAAAAAAGGATCTAAAAATGAGGTTAAATCAGTAAAGGATATTCCCAAAGCTTTTCCAATCGGAGCTGAAATAATTGTTCAAATTACTAAGGGGCAAATTGGAAGTAAGGGACCGCGTACAACTACAAACCTTTCGCTTCCCGGGCGATTTCTGGTACTTATGCCCTATGCTGGCCAATGCGGTATTTCTCGTAAGATAGAAGAAAAACCAGAAAGAAATCGCTTGAAAGGTATAATCTCCAATCTCTCTTTAAGAGAGGGTATGGGGGTTATCATAAGAACTGCGGGGCAAAATAAACCGGAACGATTTTTTAATAGAGATTTAAATCTTTTACTTCAACAGTGGGATGAAATAGAAGCTAAGATAAAGTCTCAAGAATCTCCATGCTTCCTTTATCAGGAGCCAGATTTAATTGGTTTAACAGCAAGAGATTTTTTAACCGATGATGTTGACCGTGTTCAAGTTGATAAGAAAGAAGATTATGATCGGTTGATCGATACAATTCAACGAATCTCGCCAAAATCAAAATCTAAGGTTTCCCATTTCAATGAGGAGATTCCCATTTTTGAAAGGTTTAATGTAGAAAGACAAATCGAGCAAACTTTCATGCGTCGGGTACTTTTACCGTCTGGGGGAGAAATCGTGATGGAGGAGACGGAAGCACTTGTGTCAATCGATGTAAATACAGGCAGCCATAAAGGTAACCGCAAAGACGGAAAAAACTTTATTTTACAAGCAAATATTGAATCAGCGGCTGAAGTGGCCAGGCAGATGAGACTGAGAAATCTCGGTGGCCTGGTCATTGTTGACTTCATTGATATGAAAAATAAAGGCGATCAGCGTAAAGTTTTTCAAAAAATGAAAGCTTCGATGGCCGACGATAAGGCAAAACATAATATTTTACCGATTTCTCAATTGGGCATCATGCAAATTACAAGGCAGCGCCATGATGAAAGTAATTCGAGTGGAATTTATGAGCCGTGCCCTTATTGTGTTGGAAGGGGAATTGTAAAATCACCCCGTTCTATCAGTATTGAAATTCAAAGAAAGCTCTCGAGTATAGTTCGCAAGTTTCGCTTGGAAGTGGATAGTTCGGAACTTAAGATTAAGGTGTTTCTCCATCCCGGAGTATTGCGTAGGTTACGCGGTCCAGATGCAAAATTATTGGAAAGAATTGAAAAGAATTATGATGTTCAAGTTAATTTTGAAGGATCAGATTCCTACCATGTGGAAAACTTTAAGTTCGTGGACGAGACTTCAGGAAAGGAAATCCGCTGAGGCATGGATAAATGAGTAATTTCCTTGTTGCTTTTGATAAGTGCAAGGGTTCACTGTCTTCACATGATCTTTGCAACCTTGCAGAGACGGTTTTAAAGGGTCGGTTTCCTAATAGTACAATTAGCAAGGTTCCTCTTACTGATGGAGGTGAAGGCTTTGTTCAAATCCTTACTGAGGCAGGCAGAGGAAGTTTTCATGATCTTCAGGTGATTGACTCCATTGGAAGGGAAAAACTTGTAAACTTCGGAATATGTGACATTCGAAATCTTAATAGTCGAGTTATTGAATATCTTGACCTGCCGAAGCAGGGTAAAGTAGCGATTGTTGAGATGGCTGTTGCTGCTGGTTTGGCTGATTTACCCACTGAAAAAAGAAATCCCTGGGAAACTTCAACCTATGGGGTAGGCCAAATCTTAAAAGAAACCGGGAAGCTTGGGGTAGATGCTGTACTTTTAGGCATCGGAGGTAGTTCTACTAATGATGCGGGGATTGGAGCACTATCTGCCTTGGGTGCAAACTTTGAGTATGATTCAGAAGAGTCTTTAGATATCCCATATCCATCCACTTGGTCTTCTATCAAAGCAGTTAAGTTTGATGACTTGGTTGAACTTCCGCCTATAAAAGTCGCTTGTGATGTCGGAAACACATTATTTGGCGAAAATGGTGCAACCAGTTGTTATGGACCACAAAAAGGGTTATCGTTAGACGAAATTATTCAATTTGAGGAAGAATTAAAAAAGATCCTGACATCTTTTACACCTTACTTCCCTGATGCTCTTGATAAATCAAACAAGAAAGGTAGCGGTGCGGCTGGGGGAATGGGCTACGGATTATCTCTTGCATATGATGTTAATCTGGTTGAAGGCTTCAATTTGGTCAGCAATTGGTTTGGTATCGACAAGCAAATTCAAGAAGCAAATTTTGTTATAACTGGAGAGGGTAGATTTGATAAATCTTCATTATATGGAAAAGGTCCTTTCGAGATTTTACGACTTGCAGATGGTTGCAAAACCCCGTCCTTGATTATGGCAGGCTCTGTGGAAGAAGAAGCAGTTACTGCAGTTTTCCGGCAATACCAGTTCTGTGATGTCATCGCTTTTGGAAGACCAGATTGGACTCTTGATAAAAACTTATATTTTGCCAAAGAGCAATTTACTGAAACACTTCATAAGTTTGTCTTTCCTGAAATTGATGAATGTGTCTAAACAAGATGAATCAAGAGATTAGATTTAAGAGAATTCGCCGCCTTAAAAAATGGATGCGACCGCTTCCACGACGTTCAAATATACATCGTTACCCTATTTTAAAATGGTTTTCAACAACCGCATACAATAGGTCCTACCTTTGGTCCTTTCGTGGGAAAAATATCATGCCTGCTCTTTTTTGGGGAGTATGGATAGCGATGCTTCCAATTGTAGGTATTCAAATGCTGGTAGTGTTTGTTTTGGCTTTGATCGTAAGGGCAAATCTTCCTGTGATTATTGCCCTGCAATGGATATCAAACCCGCTTAGCATGGGCCCCATTTATTTTGCCGATTACCAAATTGGAATGGTTTTCTTTAAATTATTGGGGATAAATTATGAAGCTAATAAACTACTAAGCCCTGATTATGACTGGGGGGATTTTTCCTTTTCAGATTTACAGGCTTTACTCGATACATTTCCGCCTATGTTAGTAGGTGGTTCAATTATTGGGATTTCATTGGGAGTCGTTTCGGTATTCCTTTACAAGGTGGTTTCTAAAACATACAAAAAAGATAATGCAGATGAATGAATTCTATAATCCTAAAAATATATTTATAAAACATCTTTGTTTATGGTTGGTTCTTTTGATTTGTTTCGATTCCTCGCTGGATGCAAAATTCTCTCTTGGAGTTGATCACTTGGAAGAAACAGACTTCACCATCATCAAAGGGAAGAAGGTAGGTTTATTAACACACCCAGCTGGTAAAAATATAGATGGAAAAAGTACTGTGGATGTTCTTCGTGGTACTTCACAGGTCGATTTGGTAGCGCTTTTTGGACCTGAACATGGAATTTACGGTGATGAAAAGGCAGCGGTACCTGTAGAAGATAAAATTGATCAGAAAACGGGCCTCCCTGTCTTTTCTCTTTATGGAAAATTTCGAAAACCTTCTAAAAATATGCTCTCAAAAATTGATTGCCTGGTAGTTGATTTGCAAGATGTTGGCGTAAGGTGCTATACATACATTAGCTGTATGCGTTATGCGATGGAGGCATGTTTTGAAGAAGGAGTGCAGGTCGTTATTCTGGACCGTCCTAATCCTCTTGGTGGTTTAAAATTAGCAGGGCCAATGATCGATGAGAAATGGATGAGTTATGTCGGTGCCTTTCCCATGCCTTTTGTGCACGGAATGACTATTGGTGAAATAGCTTTATGGTCTAAGAAAGAAACCGGTATTTTGAACATTTCCGAAAAAGCTCGAAAGCAGGGTCAACTGGCCATCGTACCCATGAAAAATTGGTCTCGTAATATGACTTGGCCTCAAACTGGTCTCAAATGGATTCCTACTTCTCCTAACATTCCCTCCTTGGATTCAGTTGCGGGTTATCCGATGACCGGATTAGGTGCTCAAATGGGAAACTTCAAACATGGAATTGGTACACCTCAACCATTCAGATTTTTGACTTTTGAAGGTAAATCGCCTGAAGAATTGAAGAATGAATTGGATTCTCTGAGCTTAGGAGGTTTAGCATTTCAGGTTAAAACTCTTCAAGATTCAACGGGTAAATCGATTACGGGTGTATATATTATCCTCGAAGATTGGGATAGTTGGCGCCCAACAGAACTTGCTTTTCATATGATGAAATTGTCCGCCAAGTGGGAAACTCCTAGTCCATTTACGCAGGCTAAGGACTCAGAAGTTACCCTTTTTAATAAACATGTCGGCTCCACTTCTTGGTGGAATCATTTATATCAAAGCGGGCATACATGCGAACCCAATAAGTTTCTTGTAAAATGGGATATGGATACTGAGGAGTTTAGAAATCTAGTAAGCAAGTATTACCTCTACTAGAGTAGGGAATAGGCAGAATTTTCTGCTACCTGATGAAATCTTCCTGATTCAGCACTTGAAGGTTGTAACTACGTAAGGCATCTTGGGCAATATCTTGATCCTCCATTGCTACAGCAATAACTGGTTTACCGTTTGGTTGATGGAGGAATGGGTACACATAATGAATATTGATTTCGGCTCCCAGTAGAGATTGTGTTACCTTATGGATTGAATCTTCGTTCTCTACTTCGACAGCTAAAATGTTTCTTTCTGTGAAAGATATTTGTTGAGATTTTAATAATCGTGCCAAGTCTTTTGGGTAATTTGGAATTAATCTAATGACTGCAGAATCTGTGGTGTCTAATACAGATATAGCAAGAATGTGAATATCGACATCTTTGAGCATAGATATAAAGTCATTTAGCCAACCGACTTTATTTTCAGCATATATTACAAATTGCCGTATAGAGTCTTGGCCAGGACTTTTTAAAGTCATCGAGCCGTCAAATTCATCATTCATCATTCAAAAGGTTATCTATTTTAAGCTAATAAATCGAGTTAATTGGAAAGTGTACTCTTGCAACGTGGTTTTTTTCTATGCATGAAAGGATAATCATGAAAAATGTTAGGAATATTTTTTACCTTCTCCTCATTTGCACCCTGAATCAAGTTCAATATGGACTCACTACTGAGGGTTACAAATGGGTGATGTCCGATTTAGATTCCTTGAAGGAGGCATCTTCTAAAAATGATCCCTTCGCTCAGGCTGTCCTTTCACTTGCCTATGTTCATGGTGATAAAGGTCTGAGCATTTCCTTAGAAAATGCTCAGAAATTAGCTAGAATATCTGCGGATTCAGGTCACTGGCTTGGATTGTTTGCCCTTGGCTACATTCATAGATTTGAGCCTCTAGGGCCTAATCCTGAGATTGTACGAAATTATTATTTAAAGTCATTTCAAGATCCGGATGGTCAGATGATCAAACTTGCAGCAAGAAAAGATCCAATTGCATCCTATGTGCTTGGGGAGATATTCACATCTGACGAAGTTAGACCCGATGTGGTACCTGACTTACAGTTAGCTGCTCGACATTATGAAATTGCTAGTCAGGGGGGGTATCACCCTGCTAGTGTTCAATTCGCTTTATTTAAACTTCATACTATTGTAGAAGCTGGGATGGGTATTGAAAAAGATCTCACCCATGGTGTGAAACTTTTAAAAGTTGCCGCGCAACATAAATTACCTTCGGCTCATCATTATTTAGGCCGCTCTTATTTTAAAGGAGTTGGTGTAGAGAGTGATTTAGAAATGGCTCTTGTACATTTTCAAGCAGCAGCCGATCGAGGTTATGGACTATCTCAATTAGCCGTTGCTGATTTTTACGCTTATGGCGTTACGGGTCCACCTAAAGTTGATTTGGCAATGCGCTATGCTCGTTTGGCACTGAGTTATGATGAGAAGAGTGCACTTAACAAAATTAATGAATATCAGAAAATCCTGACTGGGGATAGTAGTAATGTGGCTTCAATTGTTCAAGTTGATGCTCCTAGTTCTAGCTCACCTTTGAAAGAAGAACCAAACCCGCCAGTTCCAATACCAGAATTACCAAATACTACGGATAGCTTTGAAGTCACAAGATTACCTTCTCCTTACGCCTCCAATAACCTTACTGAAGATTCTCAACCAGCTTTACCTGTTGTAAATTTAAGCGAATCTTCCATTTCCCAACCTTCATTACCAGGAAATCAGGGATACAATGAAGATAAGATTAACTCCGACACCGATCGTAGTAATGAAATTAGTTATCCACCTCCGAATTTGCAAAATACAGAAGAGATGTGTGAGGATGCAAAAAAACTATATTGGGGTAGGGGCGTACAGGTTGATTATATCGGAGCAAAAGCACTTTTTATACAATCTGCAAACGGTGGGTCTGCCGAATCTGCCCGCTACTTAGGTCTAATGTACTTGAGAGGCAAAGGTGTGCAGAAGAATCTAGAAACATCGGTAATGTGGTTTGATACAGCGTCTAAGGGAGGCGATACACTCGCACAAAAGAATTTAGTTACTTTAAAAGCAATGCTTGGAAAGTAAGTGCATGCTTTTTATGATTTACCTTCAATCATTTAAGAGTTAAAAAAGTTTATATAGGAGAGATGGCAGAGTGGTCGAATGCGCTGGTTTGCTAAACCGGTGAGGGGCTAATAGTCCCTCCACGGGTTCGAATCCCGTTCTCTCCGCCATTTTAAAGTTAGTTTATTTCGTTAAGCCCTTACTTTTCGCTTCGTTTGACAGAATGCTTTGTTTAAAGTAGTCAGTCTAAATGAAATATTTAATCCGACTATCATGGATGTTGTTAGTTTTGGTATTATTTAACTTCTCCTGCACGAAGTCTAATAATCCTTACCGTTCCGATTCTAACCTGCAAAACTTGGAGATGCATAGTCAAGTTGTTGAAAATGCAGAAAAAGTTCCAGTACTTCGCAAACTTAATTTACAAACTCTTACGATTGGGAAAAATCGTATTGAAATAGAGGAATTAATTGGACCTCCTGAAGGCAAAAGCTTAGATGGTGGAAATGGATTCCTTTGGGATTACCGCAGACCAGTTTACGATGAAGCAACTAATAAAGTCTATGGTTGGAGCTTAATATCTTTCAAGTTTCTTAAAGGTCTATGCTCTTCGGTTAATATTCGTCTTGAAACTCCTCCACTTCAGTTAACTACTCCGCAACCAGAGGAAAATGTAGCAGATAATAATGGAGAGAGTCCATAACAGTTCGTAATAAACCAGGATAGAAAAAATTATCTACCAATCAAGGAAGTCGGACAATTGCTATGCCACTGGAGTTTGAGTTCGTGTCCACTCTTTTACCATTAGAATTTAAAATTTCTACTTTAGATCCTGTTGAGCATGTTACTGTAACTGGTCGTGGGTGTGTAATATCCATTTTCTCTCCTTTGCTTAATTTTTTCCAGTCAATCTCTGTGCCAAACTCATCTTGAACAAGAATCCATAAGTTTGCCTGTGCAGTAATGGAGTAGCGAGAATTTAAAGAAGAGGAATGAGATTCCTTAGGGGGTGGTGCATAAATTTCTGAAAATGAGCGAGAATTTGCAGGAGCATAGTTTTCGAACTGTTTATGTTGACCCGGGTCTGGATCATAATTTGGTGCTGTTTGAGAGAATGACGAACCGACCTTTGACTCATAACTTGGAGTTGAGTATGTGGGGTAGGGCGGTGGAGCATCAGGAACGGTAGTGTTTCCACCACATCCTCCAATCAAGAGGAGAACAAAAAGATAAGGAGTTGTCAGTAATTTAGATAAAACTGGATACATATTGTTGGACAAGAAATTACTAATTAAAAGTAAGCTTAATGATCATTCAACTAGAAACTTCTAACTTTATAATTTTACAGTCAAAATAACAGGCTGAAAATTAATTATTTGTTTTGGTTAATATCTTGGATTGAGTCTAATTTCGTAGCGTAGATTAGTGTGTGTCCGCTTGCTAATTTTCCAATTAGATCATTTCCCTTTTTTGAAAAAGCACATTCAATGAATTCACTCTTAAGATTATCCCCGATTGTTCCTACATATTTGCCGTTTTCTTTTCTCCATAATCGAAGTGCACCATCATGAGTAGTTGCGATCAACTGCTTGTTAGTTGATGTGTTCATCGGACGCGAATTACCACTATTTTTACTAGAGGAAAACTTGATGAGAAAATCTTCCAGTTCCGAATACGGAAAGCTGAGTTCTTTAGAGAAATTAAAATAGAAATCAGGTGTTTTTTCTGTTTTTCCTTTTGGGTCAATTATCACAATAGCAGAGTCATCTGGAAAGTTTCGAAGCGAACAACTTCCTTTTTCTGTAGTTAGTAAAATTTTTTCCCCATCATCTGTAAAACTAAAGTCTTTTGCACTCGGGAGGTTCAAGTGAATTATTTTATAAATCATCCCAGACTTTGGTTCAACTAAGCTCATTTTACCGTTGGACTGTAAGATACTAATATAATTTCTGTTTGGTAACCATTTAGCAATGATTACATCGCCTTTACTCTTATCCAATATTACCTTCGAGGCGGTTCCACTCCTATCTATAATTTGAACATTTGAATTTAAGGACGAACAAAGTATACTTTGCGAATCATGTGAGAATTCCACATATTCAATATCTCCTGAATAATCTTGATTTGTAAGAACCCAGACCGGGTTTTCTTCGTCAAAATCTCGAAATACGAGTTTGCCTGATAGATCACAAGTTATAAAGGAGGTGCCTTTGGGATCAATTGCAATCGATGAAATTGGAGCATCGTGATCTGAGAAATTCTTTATTATTTTTTTGGATTCATAATCAATAAGATAAATACTTCCATTTTCAGTTCCAATAATTACCTGTTGTTTGCCTTTGAGGATCTTTATTTCAATAATTGAATTGTTTACATCAAGATTAATCTCAGCTGAATCACCACTCAATTTGTTTATGGCAATCTCACCTAAGTTATTTCCGCTTACAACAACTCTATTTTCTTCATCAAACAAAGCCTTAGGTCTGTTTGAGTCACTCCTGGAGCCCATCATGAAGTTTCCCTTTGGGATAAGGACCATGGGGATTTGAGAACTTTTAACAGCAGTGTCCAAGTCTCCACGTTGTTGAAAAAGAACCTCCTCACTTTGCTTATACTTTTTTGATAGATCCGGACCCAAGCAAATTCTAAACCCACGATCCCCGTCTGAAACAGTGGGCGAGTTTGCCCCTCGATAGGCAGACCGA